>JAFUGM010000018.1 GCA_017469355.1 Solobacterium sp.
AGATGAAACTGGACAGCTTTCTTCGAATCTGGGACTTCTACATGAAGCCACCTCGCCTCAATGTCAATATTTGGGGTTGGAATCCAATGGTTGTTTGAAGAGCCGTATGCGGGAGAATCGCACGTACGGTTCTGTGAGGGGCGTCAGGCAAGCCTTTCACAAGTTTATTTTGTTTGAAAGGAGTGTCGAGAATGCCTACTCGACAGTCAGGAACTACTCCGCCATCGATTACGTGAGGAGATCAGGACTCTTTCTTTATTAGAAAAGTGTGCAGGTACTCCCAGGTTTACTTGGGAAGATTACCTGCACACTTACTATGTTATGAATGAGGCAGAAGCCAGCGTGGTTCTTTTTCAGGAAAAGAACTGGCGATTCTGCAGGTTCTTATCGGTTCAATTAATGAATCAGCGTAATGTTGGAGAATACCACCGCAAGTGTATTGGCAACAGTAGACATCATTTTGATAAAGATATCCAGAGCGACGCCGACGACATCCTTACGGGTATCACCAACCGTATCACCAGTGACTGCAGCCTTATGGGCAGCGGAACCTTTTCCGTGTCCTTCCAGGTTTCCGCCTTCAATGTACTTCTTCGCGTTATCCCAGGCACCGCCGGAATTTCCCATGAAGATGGCGCGGGGAATCGCGCAGATTGTTGCACCGACTAACAGACCGCCGACAAACTCTGCTCCAAACAGGAAACCTCCTACGACCGGAATTGCGATTGCGAGCATCGATGGCATTAACATACAGCGGATCGCTTCTTTCGCCGCAAGGTGAATCATATGGTTGTAATCGGGTTTGACCGTTCCTTCAAGAACTCCCGGAATGGATAACATCTTGTCACCTTCATCCGCCATTTTACGGGCACTTTCAATGGTGTTGTCTGTAAGCACTGCGGAGAAGTATTCGATGAGCGCACCGCCGATAATACCACCAGCGATTACGACAAAGCTGGCGATATTGAGAATCGGTTCGCTTCCGGATGTGGTGTAGTTACCAACATAGGCAACAATCAGGGATACTGTCGCAAAGGCAGCGGAGCCAATAGCGAATCCTTTTCCGACTGCCGCAGTTGTATTTCCTACCGCATCGAGCTTATCCGTGATGGCGCGTACTTTTTCATCAAGATGACAGGATTCCGCAAAGCCGCCGGCGTTATCGGCGATCGGGCCGAACGCATCGATGGATACGGTAGCGCCGACAAATGCCAACATGCCCAGGGCAGAGATGGCAATGCCATAGGTGCCACAGAGCTTACCGGAGACAAATAGTGCGATGCCGATGACCAGAATGGGAGCTAAGCAGGATCTTGAACCGATCGCATCTCCCTTTGTAATGACGAAGGCTTCTCCTTCGGTTGCGATTTCCGCAAGCTTCTGGGTCGGGGAGTATTCCGTGGAGGTGTAGTACTCGGTAATGGAACCGATCGCTACACCGCTGGCAATACCAAGGACCGCGGAAAGCCATGGGCTGAGCCAGCCAAGGCGGAATTCATCATAGAGCGGGACATCGCTTCGGAAGATGAGCCGGCATGCGAGCAGACTCAGCACGATCGTAAGACCAGCCGAGATCCAGGTGGAAAGATCAAGCTCATGGGCAGGGTTATCACCCATCTTCTTGAGCTGGGCGTAGCCAAGCCCCACAAGACATGACAACATTCCAAGCCCCGCAAGCGATACCGGGAAGGCCAGCGTCGCATTCAGGGTAGCCGAGGTGATTCCGCTGATTCCTTTTATAATGGCGGAATGATATACAGTAACCGAGATCATTAAGGAAGCGGTCATCGTCGCGACAAAGCTTTCCAGAAGGTCCGAGCAGTTGCCGGCGATATCGTTGACATTATCACCGATGAAATCAGCGATGGTATTGGGAACCCGGCTGTCATCTTCGGGAAGGTCATGACGAAGCTTGCCCAGAATATCGGAAGAGATATCCGCTGCTTTGGTGTAGTTTCCGCCCGCAACACGATTGAACATGGCGACGATGG
Source organism: Solobacterium sp. (assembly GCA_017469355.1). Taxonomy (GTDB): domain Bacteria; phylum Bacillota_I; class Bacilli_A; order Erysipelotrichales; family Erysipelotrichaceae; genus Bulleidia. The sequence continues at coordinate 1,992 of JAFUGM010000018.1, forward strand.
AACAGCCAAGGGAATAGGTGGTCAGACGCATAATCCCCGGATTACATTCCAGATTCGCTACCAGACCATGACTGACCGCATCCGGGTTGATTCCGCCAAAGAGAATCAGCACCAGCACAAAGCCCAGAAGACCGAATGCCTGTACGGAAAGACCGGAAATGGATCCGCCCATTAACGCAACCTTGACGGTTTCGCCAATGGAGAGAGATTCTCTGGCTTTATTGGCAGTACGAACATTTGCGTAGGTAGCGCTTCGCATACCGAGGACACAAACGATTGAACTCATCGCTGCCCCAAGCAGGAAGGTGATGCCGGAAGTGGACTCAATAACCAGCGTGAATACCACTGCCAGTACCGCCACAACCATCGCAATACTGCGGAATTCTGTTTTCAGGAAGGTGGCTGCTCCTTCACGGATAATCAATCCAAGTTCCTGCATGTCTTCCGTTCCTTCTTCCAGGCGTTTGATGGCCTGATAATTCCAGAAGACATAGCCCACTGCGACAAGCGCAACACATAGTACCATCATCCATAGAGTCATGAGATAACACCCCCTTTAACATCGTATTCACGAATTATCTAAAGATGAACCTGCGGGCAAAGCCCAATTCAAAGATATTGTATGTCTTGTGAAGCTTTTCACGCAAGGGATACGCATGAAAGTTCCTGAAAAAAGGCGGATTCGCGCTTCGGGGAATCTGGTGCTGTATTTCGTCTGAGAAAGAGTGAATAATAAAGAAAGAACTGCCGGAGGTGGACATGAACATATTCATACATGGGAATCTATATGGAATGGACAGTGACGCATTTACCGTAGAGGATGGTATATTTACGTCCTTTGGGAACAGTGAGGATCTGGTTCTTGATGCGGGAGAAGATGATGAAATTATTGATCTGAATCATTCGTTTGTCTCACCCGGGTTTATAGACTCACATTTACATCTGGTGGAATATGGGGCATTTCTAAAGAACGTGCAGCTTCAGAACTGTTTCGGAGTAGAAGATATCCTTCGTAAACTCTCCCACCAGCTGGAGCGGGTGAAACAGGGAGAATGGCTGCTTGGCAGAGGATTCAATGAAGAATTCTTTGATGTCCCCGAACAGCTTGAAAAACGTCATCTGGATTCATTGAGCACAGTCGTTCCGATTGCGGTGACACGCAGCTGTGGCCATAAAATGGTCGTGAACTCCAAGGCGCTGGAACTGGCGGGAATTGATGAAGATACGCAGGTGGAAGGCGGCGTCATTGATTTTGAGAGGGGAATGCTGGAAGAAAATGCGGTGACCTTATTACATTCCGCCTGGCCTGAAGAAACCGAAGACTCCATTCGGGAATGTATTCTGCGGGCGCAGAAAGAACTGAATCGTTATGGCATCACCTCGGTGGGAAGTGATGACTTCGTATCACTGACTTCCGACTGGCGAATGGTTCTGCGGGTCTTTTCCCGCATGGCATATAAAGGAGAACTGACCGTTCGAGTCAACGAGCAGTGTGAGTTTCCTTCCCTGGAAGAGTTCGCGGAATTCCTGGATGAAGGAAATACATTTGATGATGGGGATGATTTCTTCCGTATTGGTCCATTGAAACTGATAACCGACGGGTCGCTTGGGGCGCGCACTGCCGCATTGAAACAACCATATTCCGATGATCCGACCCGATCTGGCTATATGACCTATTCCACGGAAGAAATGGAACAGTGGATCCAGCTGGCAACGAATTACAACATGCCGACGATATGTCATGCGATCGGGGATCGTGCGGTGGAAGAGGTACTGAATCTCTTTGATGAAGCTGTTCTGGAATCCAATCCGCTTCATCATGGTCTGGTTCATTGTCAGATCATGGATAAGGAAGAGATTCGCCGTGCCATTGATCAGAAACTGATCTGTTATGTACAGTCGCTGTTTATTGATACCGATGCCCCGATGCTGGAAGAGCGCGTCGGAACAGCCCGGGCAGAAACTTCCTATCCATTTCATACGCTGTATGAAGGAACCATTGTATGTAATGGAAGTGATGCGCCGGTCGAAACCCCGGATGTCATGAAGGGAATTGAGCTTGCCGTCACAAGGACCATGATTCATGGAGATGCATCTATGAACCCAAAGGAATGCATGAATGTGGAAGAGGCGCTGGCTTCCTATACGATAAATGGCGCTAAAGCCATGTTTGCTGAAGATCGGCTGGGGAAGCTTCAGGAAGGAGCTCTGGCGGATTTTGCGGTGCTGAGTGAAGACCCGCGGACATGCGAACCAAAGGATATTCATAAGATTCGAGTATTGATGACCGTCATGAACGGGGAGATCGTATAACTGCTTGGGAAAAGGAGGAAAACAGATGATTCATTGGGGTATCCTTGGCGCGGGAAATATCGCCCATCGTTTTGCGAAAAGTCTTTCGCTTCATAACGAGTGTGAACTTACCGCATTCAGCTGTCGGAACGAAGAAAAGGCGAAAGCCTTTATCAAAGCGTTCCCTTGTCAAACCTACTACGCAGGTGGAACCTGCCATGACGATCTTCTGAATGATCCGACAATCGATGCGATCTATCTCTGTCTTCCTCATGGCCTTCATGCGGAATGGGCCATCAAGGCACTGAATCAGGGAAAAGCGGTTTTATGCGAAAAACCAGCCGTGATCTCTGCGGAGGAAATGGAAGCGATCAAAGAAGCCGCCTTGAAGAATCAACGGCTGTTTGTGGAAGGGATGAAGTCGCGTTTTCTTCCCTGTTACCGCAAGGTAAAGGAACTGGTTAAACAGGGGGAAATAGGCAGAATTACCCGTATTGACGCAGATCAGTGCCGGCTGATGCCACAGGAACGTCTTTCCACAACCTATCTGCTGGATTCGGGGCAGGGTGGAATTACCCTGGATACGGGATGTTACTGCCTGACCTGGCTGGAAGATTTCCTGGATGGTGACATTGTCGTGAAAAAGGTGCGTGCCAGCTTTCAGAGCGGTGCCGATGCCTATGCCAAAGCCTGGTTTGAGATCGGCGGGATCCCCGCAACGATGGAAGCAGGGTGGGATCGCACTACACCAAATGCGGCCGTGCTTCATGGCGAGCGCGGGGAGATGGTCATCACCCCGGTCCATCGGCCAACGCATATCTCCATCAAAACCATTGATGGAAGCCAACAGGAACTGGAGCTTCCCTATGATCGGGATGACTTCTATTCCGAGATTGATGAAGTAGTGACCCTTCTGAACGAGGGGAAGATAGAAAGCGAGATCATGTCATTAGATGATTCGATTCGTGAAGCGAAGCTGAATGATATGGTTCGAGAACAGTTTCACCCTTCGAAAAAAGATATCGAAGTACTCTTCAAACAGGAACAGAACCTTCAGTATAAGCAGTTCACTAATCAGGATGCATTGGCGCTTGGCAATAAGGTTATTGAACTGGATGCCCATTATGATCGCCCGATTTCGGCTGCGATCTACCGGGAACCGGAAGGATTGCCGGTATTCCTTCATCTAATGGATGGGAAATCCAAAAGAAATATTGAATTCATGGAAGGGAAGCGGAAGGTGCTGTTAGAAACCGGACACAGTTCGCTGTATGCCTATCTTGATCATGCGGTAAATGGCAGCAGTGCGAAGTTCTTTGAGCAGTGGCCACCCTATATGCCAAGTGGCGGCGCGTTTCCGATTCATGCAGCTGGAGAACATGTGGCGACATTAATGGTCAGTGGAATTCATGAGGGTTACGACCATGATCTGATCATCGAAGCGTTGTCGCAGCTGCTTGAAACATCAACGGAGCCAATTGCCTGCGCCATTCAATAACAGAAAGGAGTCCCATCATGACTGCTTCTTCCTTACAACTGGACGAACCTGTCATTCGTGATGTACAGGAAGCAGACCTTCCAGTCTGCGGTTCCTGGTATAACCATTACATTCTTTCGTCCACTGCGACATTTGAAGAAGCCCCGCTTACGGACGAGGAGTTTTCATTGCGGGCCGCAGAGATTACCGCTTCCTATCCCTGGATTGTGCTGGAACGAGATGGGAAGCTCTGTGGGTATGCCTATCTATCTGCTTTTAACTTTCGCAGTGCGTATCGCTTTACCGCAGATGTAGCAGTCTATCTTAATCCGGAAGAAACCGGCAAGGGATATGGACGTCTTCTTATGGAGGCGTTAGAAGAGCGGGCAAAGGAAAAAGGGATAAAGAAACTGGTCTCTTTAGTCACAGAAGGGAATACAGCCAGTGAACGGCTTCATCATTCCCTTGGCTATCGCAAGGTCGGGACATTAGAACGATCTGGGTATAAGTTTGGGAAATGGATTTCTGTTACCTTCTATGAGAAGGATATCGGCACGTTTTTGGAGGATGTACATTGAGACGGGCGGTATTGGCGGGCGTCTGTCTTCAAAGTGAAGCAGATCGCTTTGATAATCGCATGAAGGAATGTGAGGCACTGTGTGTGGCATCTCAGATTGAAGTCGTTGGCACGGTGACACAACGATCCCGATCCATGGATCCCCGAACGGCTTTTCGACCGGGAAAGGTCAATGAGCTGACACTTATATGTGAAGAACTGGATGCGGATCTGATCATCTTCGCCCACGAACTCTCCTATGGAATGGTGGCACGGCTGCGGAAGGAAACAGGACGGGAAGTGATCGACCGCACTGCACTCATTCTTGATATCTTTTCCCTGCGGGCTCGCTCCCGTCAGGCAAAGCTTCAGGTGGAACTGGCCCGGCTGAATTATGAACTGCCTTCGGTTGCCCATACAGAAGATGCCTCGCAGCGCGCCCAGGGCGGTGGCTATATAACCCGTGGTGCCGGCGAAAGTCATACCGCACGGGTAAGGCGTTCGGCAGGGCGTCGGATTGCGGTGATTCGTAAGGAGCTGAAGGAGAAAGAACAGGATGTTCGCTCCGCAGAACGGCGCCGATCCAAGTCGGAACTTGGCAGGGTCGCATTAGTCGGATATACCAATGCGGGCAAAAGCTCTCTGATGAATGCGATTCTTCGCTATAATCAAAGAGAAGAGCGCGGCGTATATGCGGATGATATGTTATTTGCGACGCTGGATTCCTCGGTGCGCAATATTACGTATGAAGGACTCCAGTTTCTTCTCTATGATACGGTCGGATTTGTGTCGGAGCTTCCCCACACACTGATCGAAGCGTTTCAAAGCACGCTGGATTCTGCCCGCGGTGCAGATCTTCTCATTCATGTGATCGATGCCTCGGACCCACTTCAGGAAGAAAAGGCACAGGTCACAAAGGAAACTCTGCAGACGATTGGTGCAGGAGCGATTCCGGTTCTCACGGTTTACTCCAAATGTGATCGTCTGAACTCTAAAGAACAAATGGAAGGGCTATATGTATCTTCGTTACGTGGGGATGGTGTGGAAGAAGTACTGCAGGAAGTGGTTCGTCTGCTTTATCCGATGGAAGAAGAGATGCTATGTCGGATTCCCTATGAACGGTATTCTCTGATTGGGGAATATCGGAATACCGTGCGTGTACGTATCCTGCAGGAAGAAAATACCGGCGTATTGGTTCAGGTATCCGGACCGCGTGTTCGAATGCGGCCGTTTAAAGCATATGAGGTAAAGGAAAATGAAAACAGTCTGGGACACTTATGATGAGGTAAGACGGAGTGAAGCGGAAGAATTCGCGCAGGAATATCGAAGCTTCCTCGACCGCACAAAAACCGAACGGGAATTTGTGAAGGAGGCAATTGCCTTTGCGGAACAGGAAGGATTCACGAATGTGAATGACTCGGTAGGGGAACTGAATCCCGGAGACCGCCTGTATGCAGTAAACCGGGATAAGAATCTCTGCCTCTTCGTGATTGGCGAGCAGCCTCTGACCAAGGGAATGAATATCCTGGGAGCACATATCGACTCCCCGCGTCTGGATCTCAAACAGCATCCTATCTATGAAAAGGATGGATTTGTCTTACTTGATACGCATTATTACGGCGGAATCAAATACTATCAGTGGGTTGCCCGTCCCATGGCCCTGCATGGAGTGGTGGTGAAAAAGGACGGAACTGTGATTCCGATCTCCATTGGAGAAAAGGATGATGAACCGGTTGTCGGTGTCAGTGATATCCTGATTCACCTTGCGTCCAAGCAGCTGGCGAAAAAGGGCAGCGAAGTCATTGAAGGGGAAGCACTGGACCTCATTGCCGGTTCGATTCCCGCAAGCGGGGAAGAGAAGGAACCGATCCGGAAATATTTCCTGGAGTTACTGAAGGAAACCTATGATATCGAAGAAGATGACTTCCTCTCAGCTGAGATTGAAGTGGTTCCGGCAGATCATGCGCGCTTCTTTGGCCTGGATCGGTCGATGATCATGGGATATGGGCAGGATGACCGTATCTGTGCATATACCTCACTTCGGGCAATTCTTGACATGGAAGTACCGAAGCGTACCTCCTGCTGTATTCTTACCGACAAGGAAGAAGTCGGTTCCATCGGTGCGACTGGAATGAAGTCCCGCTGGTTTGAAAACGTGGTCGTCAGTCTGCTGGATCGCTCCAATGCGGCTACACTTCCTGGCCTGAATAAGACACTTACCGCATCAAAGATGTTATCTTCAGATGTTTCGGCTGGCGTTGACCCGAATTATGAATCTGTCTTTGAAAAGAAAAACGCGGCCTATCTTGGCCGGGGCATCTGTTTCAATAAATATACCGGTGCCCGGGGAAAGAGCGGATCAAATGATGCTTCGCCAGAACTGATCGCGGAAATCCGCAGAATCATGGAAGAAGGAGATGTTCTCTTCCAGACAGGGGAACTCGGAGCTGTGGATGCCGGAGGCGGAGGAACCATTGCGTGTATTCTGGCAGAGCTGAATATGGATGTTATTGATGCGGGCGTTCCTGTGCTCAATATGCATTCTCCTTCCGAGCTTTCCTCCGTTGCGGACCTGTATGAGGCATATCGTGCCTATAAGGTATTCCTCGAACTGGCTGGAAAATAATTCGGGCGGGTATCATCCTTTCTTTGACAGGTAATGATAACGAAAATGCCGATATGACCCATGAATCGAGGGCTTGCCGGCATTTTGTTTGTTGGTAAGAGTTTTAGCGTATAAAATACTTTTTTCTATTGCCAGTGGTCTCATGGGACGAAAAAGAAGGTATAATTCAGATGACTGAAAAGGAGATAAACTATGAGCTGGTTAAGAACTAGATTTCTTGCGTATGGAGTCATTCTTGGGACGGCAGGTGTAAAGATTCTTTCTTCCGATGATGCGAAAAAGGTATACACGTCCGTTACTGCTGCAGCGCTTCGCTGTGCCGATGAAGTCATGAAAACAGCACAGAATATCCGCGAAAACTGCGGCGATATTGCGGAAGATGCCCGTGTCATTAATGAAGAGCGCGCAAAGGCGAAAGAAGAAAAGCTGATTGCGGATGCGAAGGCATTACTTGCGTCAAAAGAAGAAAACGCAGAATAACCAAGATAGAAACGGAAAGGCAGGGATGAATGTATGAAGTGTACAATCCTGCATGAATCAAAGGGACGGATGCGGGTACATCTCGAACAGTTCCGCATGACGATGGATCAGGCTGACATTGTCAGCCAGTATCTGAGCGGGCTGGATGGTGTCGCAGAGGTTTCGGTCAGTGAGCGTACCGGGAATGCCGTCATTCGATACAGCACCAGCAGGGAAGCGATCATTCAGGCGCTTTCCGTTTTTCATTATGATGACTGCGGTATCGAACCTGATCCTTCCAGCGGTCGTGCCTTAACAAGAGAGTTTCAGGAGAAACTGTTCTTCCATGTGGCGGCGTTAGTCGGAAAGCGGCTGTTCCTGCCGCTGCCGGTACGGTCAGTTATTACTGCTGTCAACTCGGTTCCCTATATTATGGAAGGACTCAAGTCCCTTGTGAAGGGGAAGATTGAAGTGCCGCTTCTGGATGCGACTTCCATCAGTCTTTCCATGGCAACCGGAAGTTTCGATACTGCCGGATCTATCATGTTTCTGCTGGGATTGAGTGAAATTCTGGAAGAGTGGACGCATCGGAAATCCGTTGAAGATCTGGCTCGCTCGATGTCACTGAATATCGATCAGGTCTGGGTCAAATTACCGGATGGGGAAGAACTGCTGATGCCATTAAAGGATGTGCAGTCACAGGATCATGTGATTGTCCGCACATCCAATACGATTCCGCTGGATGGAGTCGTTGTCTCTGGGGAGATGAGTGTCAATCAGTCTTCCATGACTGGAGAATCCCTTCCTGTTGCGAAGGAAGCAGGCGATATGGTATATGCCGGTACTGTCGTGGAAGAAGGGGAATGTGTCATTGAGGTAAGGAATACTGCCGGAAGCGGACGTTATGATCGGATTGTAAAGATGATTGAGGAGTCGGAACGATTAAAGTCCGATACGGAAAACCGGGCGGTGGCCTTGGCGGATGGGCTTGTTCCATATAGTTTCCTGGCAACTGGGCTCACGTATCTCTTCACTCGGAATCTCACCCGTGCGATGGCTGTGCTTATGGTGGATTATTCCTGCGCATTGAAGCTGTCCATGCCGATATCGGTGTTGTCTGCCATGCGTGAGGCAACCCGCTATAAGATTTCCGTCAAAGGCGGAAAGTTCATGGAACAGATCGCCAAGGCAGATACGATCGTCTTCGATAAGACAGGCACCTTAACCTACTCCCAGCCGCAGGTAGCGGAAATCGTCACCTTTGGGGACTGGAATGAGACAGAAGTACTTCGTTTGGCTGCGTGCCTGGAAGAACATTATCCGCATTCCATTGCCAATGCGGTCGTGGAGGAAGCGAAGAAGCGCCATATCGATCATGAGGAAAAGCATTCCAAAGTGGAATATATCGTTGCCCATGGGATTGCCAGTTCGATTGATGGGATAAAGACCGTGATCGGAAGCTATCATTTCGTGTTTGAAGATGAACAGGTGAAGATTCCGGAGGGGGAACAGGAAAAATTCGATGCGATCGATGATTCCAACTCTCATCTGTATTTTGCGGTAGGCGGAATGCTGGCGGCAGTGATCTGTATCTCTGATCCGGTACGGGCGGAGGCACCTTCCGTGATTCGAAAACTGAAAGAACTTGGATTCTCCCGGATTGTCATGATGACTGGGGACTCGGAGCGGACTGCGGCTTCCGTAGCACAGCAGGTGGGTGTCGATGCCTATTACTCTGAAGTGCTGCCGGAAGATAAAGCAAACTATGTGACAAAAGAACAGAAGGCAGGGCATACCGTTTTGATGCTGGGAGATGGAATCAATGATTCTCCCGCATTAGCGGAGGCAGATTGTGGAATCGCAGTAAGCGATGGGGCGATGATTGCCCGTGAGATCGCTGATGTGACGATCGCAGATGAAAATCTGAGTGCGCTTGTGACTCTGAAGACATTGTCCGATCGTTTGGAGGATCGAACACATCGCAACTATCGGGTCATTATGGGATTCAACAGTGCACTTATTCTGCTTGGCATCTTTGGAATTCTGACGCCCAATATCACCGCATTGTTACATAACGGATCGACGCTGTTGATCAGTATGAATGCGATGACGGATTATCTCAAGGATAACTAAGCATCGTATTCCACATCAAGAATTATAAAAACAGGCAATGTGCTTTCGGAGGTGTTCCTTCCATGGGTCATTGCCTGTTTTAAGTGCTTGATGTTATTCGATAAAGTATTGAAGCAGTCCCGCAAGATCTTCGGGTGTGAGCCCGGATCCCGGTCGACCAGGATTCATGACCACGCTGACCTGGCACCCTAATGGGGAGAGTTCTGCAGTATTGATACGGTCCTCGGTTCCCCGACAATGAATGAGCGTGCCCCGTAATTCATAGTCATAGGAAGCAGGATAGGCATTGTAATCTCCGGACAGATGTTCGGCTAGCCGGGTTGTTTTACGAATCGCAAGACTGCCGCCACTTCCCTTACCGCTGCATTCAATCAGGCGATCCATACAGAAGTATTCCACTGATTGAATCCCTTCCGGAAACATACCGGGAGGAATAATAGGGAATGGAATGCCCGCATAAAGCATTGCCTCATCAAGAGAAGCGGTGCGCTTCCATGGGTTGATCATAACAGTTCTCCGATATGAAGCTCCGGATACAGATAATCCAGAAACAGCGGAACTACGGTTTCCCAGGTTGCTTCACTGTGATATCCGCCAACAATCACATTGGGCCAGGTATTCACATGGTGTCTCTGGAAGGCGTGATTGATTGTTAACATGCGGTCAAGAGACTTCGCAAATGCCTTCTTACTCTTTACTTCATTACTTCCATAATCCATATAGATACGGGTATTCTTCGCAAAGGGCGTTTCCTTAATCAGTTGAACCAGTGGCTTCAGGTTGATATCCATGGTGGAAGAAAGGCACGCGGCTTTGGAATAGACATCGTTATACGCGGTGATGCAATACATGGACATAAGTCCACCCATGGAGGATCCGGCAATACCGGTATATTGACGTCCCTGCTTAATCCGATATCGTTTTTCGCAATATGGCTTCAGCTTATTCACAAACCAGTCTGCGGTTAGCTGCCCATAGACTTCACCCTCTGGAAACCAGGTTGGCCCTTGAGCTGGAAAGGGGCAGTATTCCATCAGACGCATATCTCCGGTATGGTTGCAGTCCTGACCGATGACAATCAGAGGAATTTGATGCTGGTCAAGAAACTCTTTGATTCCCCAGGACTTTCCATAGGTTGCGGTTTCATCAGAAAACAGATTATGTCCGTCAAACATATAAAGCACCGGATAATACCGGTCAGTCGTATCATATCCATCCGGAAGATAGACATATACCTTGCGGGGCCCCTGTTTCAGCGGGGCAATCCCGACTTTGATAATTTCTACGTTTCCCATAGACAGTATTATACGCTTTTGTCTATTTCTTCATAATCCAGGCATTCCAGCGGTGTTTCTGTTGATCGCGGGGTATAATCGGAGGCGTTGCGGAGGAAATGATGTTCAAACGCCTGATATCTTATTTCAAACCTCATATTGGATTATTTGTGCTGGATCTCATCTGCGCGTTTTTTGCGGGGCTTGCGGATGAGTTCATGCCGCTGATTGTGCGCAATATGATCAATGTCTATGTGCCGGATCGCAATCTTGCGATGATGGTGCGCTGGAGCTATGCGCTGGCAGTGATTTATATCATCAAGTTCTTTCTGAACCTTATGATCATGTATTGGGGTCATATCTTTGGCGTACGGGTACAGGCGGATATGCGGCGGGATATCTTCCGTCATATTGAAACATTGCCGATTTCCTACTTTGATGATCATAAGACCGGCTCTTTGATGAGCCGCATCACCAATGACCTTCAGGAAGTGTCAGAGATGGCACATCATGGACCGGAGAATCTGTTCATGTCAGGCGTCATGCTGGCAGTGAGTGCGGTGATGCTGGGGAGAATCAGCCCCAAACTCACACTCATTGTCTATGCCAGCCTTCCGATTGCGGTATTGTTTGTCATCCGTATTCGCAAGGGACAGATGAACGCATTTGCCAGAACCCGTAAGGAGATTTCGGAAATCAATGGTGAGACGGAGACCAGTATTGCCGGCGTTCGCATTACCCGTGCCTACAGTGGGATCCGGTTAGAAAGTGAGAAATTCGATAAAGCCAACCGGCGTTATGTGGAAGCTCGTTCCAGCGCATATCGGTATCTGGCGCTGTTTTCCAGCGGAATGACGTTCTTTACTGACATCATGTATGTCGTTGTGGTGATCTTTGGCGGGCAGATGTTTTTCTATGGTGAGATCAGCGGTGGCGACTTCACCGCATATCTGCTCTATATTTCCATGTTTCTGACACCGGTAAAAAAACTGGTAGAGACGTATGAACAGATTGTGGAAGGGATGAGCGGCGTCCAGCGCTTTGAAGAAATCATGAATCTAAAACCGGAGGAAGATGATCCCGGAGCCAGAGATATCGGAGATCTGGAAGGGCAGATTACCTTTGATCATGTGACATTCCATTATCGGAACCATCAGACCGATGGCCCGATTGTAATTAACGATATGAATTTTGTGATTAACGCTAAAGAAACCCTGGGCCTGGTTGGCCAAAGCGGCGGGGGAAAGACAACGATCTGTAATCTGATTCCGCGGTTTTATGAACCCGACAGCGGATCCATTCGAATTGATGGGATTGATGTCCGGGAGATGACCCGGGAATCTCTTCGCCGTAATATCGGCATCGTTTCGCAGGATGTGTTCCTCTTCCATGGGACCATCCGGGAGAATATCGCTTATGGAAACCCGGATGCCAGTCAGGAAGAGATTGAAGAAGCTGCCCGTCGGGCAAGAATTCATGAGGATATTCTGGCGATGCCGGAGGGCTATGACACCAACGTCGGAGAACGTGGTGTACATCTGTCTGGCGGACAGAGACAGCGGATTTCCATTGCCCGGGTATTCCTGAAGAATCCCCGGATTCTGATTCTGGATGAGGCAACTTCCGCCCTGGACAATGCGACAGAGATGTCCATCCAGCAGAGCCTGGATGAACTGTCAAAAGGACGTACGGTTCTGGTTGTGGCCCACCGTCTCAGTACCCTTCGAAGTGCAGATCATATTGCGGTCATCACCCAGAAGGGAATTGAAGAATACGGCACGAAAGAAGAACTTCTTGCGCGAAACGGAATCTACAGTGAACTTTATCGATATCAGTTTGAGGATGATCGGCCCTTGGTTTCTCAGTCTGCTATAATTAGCAGTTGAAAACGAGGTAAACAATGGCAGTAACTCAGGCTTATGAAGACAACAGTATTCAGATTTTAAAAGGACTGGATCCGGTACGGAAGCGCCCGGGTATGTATATCGGTTCTACCGACAGTCATGGCCTTCATCATCTGATCTGGGAGATCGTAGACAATTCCGTTGATGAAGCGCTGAATGGCTTTGGAAAGAAGATTACGATCAGTTTGAATGAAGACGGTTCCTGTACCGTAGAGGATGAGGGCCGTGGTATGCCGATTGGCCAACATGCCAGCGGAAAGAATACGCTGGAAGTAATCTTTACCGTACTTCATGCGGGAGGAAAATTCACCAGTGAAGGCGGATATAAGACCGCCGGCGGTCTTCATGGTGTCGGCGCTTCGGTCGTAAATGCGCTGTCCGAATGGCTCGTCGCTGAAGTTGCCCATGATGGGAAACTGGTGCGCATGCGGTTTGACCACGGCGATAAGAAGGTCGGGAAACTGGAAGAGCTCGGAAAGACGAATCGGAGCGGCTCCAAAGTTACATTCAAACCCGATCCCAAGATCTTCTCTACCGTGGATTTTAAATTTGATCTGGTATGCGAGCGGGCAAGGGAAGAAGCGTTTCTTTTGTCTGGGATTTCCATTACCGTCAAGGATCTGCGGGGAAAGAAAGCCCAGTCGGAAACCTTCTGTTATGAAGATGGCCTGACCGCGTTCCTGGATTACCTTCATGAAGATCGCAACGTGCTGATGAAGCCGGTGAAATTTGAAGGGAATTCCAACGGAATTAAGGTACAGTGTGCCTTCCAGTATACGGATGACTATTCAGAAAACACCTACAGTTTCGCTAACCTTGTCCGTACAGGAGATGGCGGATCCCATGAAGTGGGCTATAAGACCGCATTTACCAAAGCCGTAAATGATTATGCAAGAAAATACGGGCTGTTAAAGGAAAAGGATAAGAACCTGGAAGGCTCGGATGTACGTGAAGGTCTGACCAGTATTATTACCGTTGAAGTTCCCGAGGAGCTCCTTCAGTTCGAAGGACAGACCAAGGGAAAGCTTGGAACCCCGCAGGCAAAGCCGGCGGTGGATTCTGTGGTCAGTGAGAAACTGACCTACTGGCTGGAAGAAAACCGTGAACTTTCTGATTCGCTTGTCCGCAAGATGATGAAGGCAAGCATTGCCCGGGAAGCTGCCCGTAAGGCAAGGGAAGAAGCCCGGAAGGGGAAGAAGACATCCAAGGGAGAAAAGCTGCTTTCTGGGAAACTTGCCCCCGCAAACTCCCGTGACAGTTCAATCAAAGAACTGTTTCTGGTAGAGGGTGATTCCGCCGGCGGCAGTGCCAAGCAGGGAAGGGATTCCCGTTTTCAGGCAATCCTTCCGCTGCGTGGTAAAGTGCTGAATACCGAAAAATGCACGATGTCCGACATTGAAAAGAATCTTGAGCTGAACACACTGATTCATGCGATTGACGCAGGCGTGGGGCCTGGTTTTGACTGGCAGGAATCCAACTATAACAAGATCATTATCATGACCGATGCGGATGATGACGGATCGCATATTCAGATTCTGTTACTGACGTTCTTCTACCGCTATATGCGTCAATTGATTGAACATGGCATGGTATATATTGCCTTACCGCCGCTGTACAAAGTGACCAAGGGAAAAAACAGCCAGTACTGCTATACCGATGAGGAACTCGACGCGCTGCGCAAGAAGCTTGGGAAAGTGGAAATTCAGCGCTACAAGGGTTTGGGTGAAATGAATGCGACACAGCTTTGGGAAACCACCATGGACCCGGCTTCCAGATCCTTGATTCGGGTTGGAATCAACGATGGAGTATTAGCGGAAAAGCGTGTCTCTGTTCTGATGGGTGAAAAGGCAGAACCGAGAAAACGCTGGATTGAGGACAACATCTCCTTTACCCTGGAAGATTCCTTTAAAGTGGAGGAGGCGTAGTTATGGCAAAGAAGAAAGAATTTGTCGATCAGACAAACTACATTTCTTCCTTACTGGAAGATATCATGGGAGACCGGTTTGGCCGCTATGCCAAATATGTCATTCAGGAACGTGCACTTCCTGACGCCAGAGATGGTCTGAAACCTGTTCAGCGCCGCATTCTCTATGCGATGTATCATGATGGGAATACCTGGGACCATGCCTACCGGAAATCTGCTAAGACCGTAGGTCTTGTCATCGGTAACTATCATCCCCACGGGGATTCCTCGGTATATGACGCCATGGTTCGTATGTCCCAGGACTGGAAGGTGCGCCTTCCGTTAATTGATATGCACGGAAACAACGGCTCGATCGATGACGATCCGGCCGCGGCGATGCGATATACCGAAGTGCGTCTGGCCAAAGTGACCCAGGTCATGGAGGACGATCTCGACAAGGATACGGTTGAGATGGCACCGAACTTTGATGATACGGAAAATGAACCGACCGTACTGCCGGTTCCCTTTCCTGTCATGTTGGTAAATGGCGCAACCGGTATTGCGGCAGGATATGCGACAAATATGCCACCGCACAATCTCTCTGAATCTGTAGACGCTGCGATTTACCGGCTGAATAATCCTGACTGCACCCTGGAAGAAGTTATGGAATACCTCCCAGGGCCCGATTTTCCCACGGGTGGAATTGTACAGGGTGCCGAGGGAATTCGTCAGGCATTTGAAACCGGACATGGACGGATTGTCATTCGAGGAAAGGCAGAAGTCGTTGAAGGCCGCTCCATCAATCAGATTGTGATTACGGAGGTCCCATATGAGGTGATCAAGTCCAACCTGGTCAAGCAGATGGATGACATTCGTCTTGGCAAGGATATTGATGGAATTCTTGATGTGAGAGATGAATCGGACCGCATGGGTCTCAAGATTGTCGCGGATATCCGTAAGGACAGCGATGCCAATATGATTCTGAATTACTTTTACAAGAATACAGATCTTCAGATTTACTACAACTACAACAATGTCACGATCATAAACAAGCGTCCGGTTCAGGTTGGACTGCTTGGTCTGCTTGATGCGTTTGTGGAATTCCGCCGGGAAGTGGTTGGACGGCGTTCCCGGTATGAACTCGCAAAGATGGAAGCCCGCTGTCATGTGATTGAAGGTCTTATGAAGGCCGTTTCCATTCTGGATCAGGTGATTGCGGTAATCCGTGCCTCCAAGGATAAGGGAGACGCCAAACGCAATTTGATGCAGGAATTCGGGTTTGACGATCCACAGGCAGAAGCGATTGTCACACTGCGTCTGTATCGTTTGACCAATACCGACATTACCCAGCTGCGGGCGGAGTTTGCGGAACTCGCCAACCGGATTGAAGAAACCCGGGCAATTCTCGATAATCCCAATGTCATGAATCACGTCATCACAAAGGAACTCAAGGCTATCAAGGAAGAGTATGGCGATGAACGCCGCACGAAACTGGAAGATGAAGTTTCCGAACTGGTGATTGACCGTACCAGCATGGTAGCCAATGAACGGGTGGTTGTTACGGTGAGCCGGGATGGCTATCTGAAACGTGTCAGTATGCGTTCCTATCAGGCAAGCGAAGGCACTCCGACTGGATTAAAGGCGGGGGATGAGCTGATCGGTACGCTGGAGTGCGATACGCTTGATACACTGCTGTTATTTACTTCCCACGGCAACTATGCCTACCTTCCGGTATGGCAGTGTGATGAGGGAAAGTGGAAGGAAATCGGTTCCCATCTGAATAAGACGGTTCGCATCGAAGGGGATGACAAGATCCGCAACGCGATTCTTGTGAAGAACTTCGATACCTGGGCCTGGGTCATTACCTTCTCTTCTGCCGGGCAGATCAAAAAGACCCGCATCAAGGACTTTGTCGTACAGCGGAATAACCGCGTCATGCCGGCGATGTCCATGAAGAAGGGGGATGAACTGTTACGGGCGTTCCTTGTCTATCATGACGATCAGGTGATGGTTGTGAGCCGGGATGGCTTTGCGAACCGTTATTCCACGGATCAGATTCCAACCATGGGCGTAAAAACCCGTGGAGTTAAGGCTCAGAATTACGGAAAGGGTGATGGACCTGCCTATGCCTGTGCATTGAGCGCAGAAGATCAGACCGTATTGTTTACGACGACAAACGGAATGATGAAGCGGGTGAAACTGGAAGAAATTCCGGAAAACAACCGTCCGGCCAAGGGAAATCTGATCTGTAAACGAATCAAGTCCAATCCGAGTGTCCTCTCTGGGGTCGATCCGATCTCTGCCGGAGATACCCTGGAGTTCTATGATCCGGAACTGCAGACTCTGCGGGCGGCGGAAGTACCGCTGAAGTCCGTTGCGAATACGTTCTCTGCACCGTTAGTTCTTAAACCGGGATGGTATCGTAAGAAAGGTATCAGTGAATGCCGCATCATTGATGTCCCGGAAGGATATGAAGATGAGGCACATCATGATGTGGAGACAGTTTCCCTGTTTGATGATGAGGGGGCAGACGCATGAGTACGTGCAGAGGCTGCGGGGCAATCCTGCAGACAACAAACCCCAATGCGGCAGGCTATACCCCCAAGGAGGGAAGTGCATATTGTAAACGATGCTTCCGGTTGATTCACTATGATGATCTTACGGTATCCATGAAGACCGGCATTGATCCTGATCAGGTGCTTGATGGGATTGCACAGCTGAATGCGGCTGTATTGTATGTCACAGATCTCTTTGATTTTGAATCGGGAATGATTCCGGGTCTTTCAAGGAAGATCGGTGATCGCGATATCATTCTTGCCTGCACCAAGCGGGATCTTCTTCCTGAAACAGTATCGCATGATAAGATTGCCCGGTTTGTATTTGGACGGCTCAAGGAATACGGCATTCATGTGAAGGCGCTTCATCTTGTCTCAGGAACGTCAAAGGAAGGCGTCGACGAGCTCCGGGAAGCCCTGCATGAACTTGCCAAAGAGCGTCCGATTGTCGTGATGGGGCGGGCAAACTCAGGAAAGAGCACATTGTTAAATGCGTTGGCAAACCAGGCGGTATTGACCAGTTCCCGGTATCCGGGGACGACGCTTGAATTCAATGAGCTGGAGATCGATGGATTGAAGTTTGTCGATACTCCAGGTATTGAAGTCCAGCATTCCATGATCATGAAGGTGGCAGAGCGGGAACTGAAAACCATTCTTCCTTCCTCGACCATAAAGCCAACAGTCTTCCAGATTCATGAAGATCAAAGTTATGCGGTTGGGGGCCTGACAAGAGTGGATGTTCGATGTGAAGGAAAGGGGACAGTGACCTGGTATATCAGCGATCGTCTCTACCTCCATCGCTCCAAAGCGGAAACAGCGGATGACTTGTGGAAAAAACAGTATGGGAAGCTTCTCGTTCCGGTTCCGGAAACCAATCGGACGATAACCCGTACCTATAAACGAAACGAAGAGAAAACGGATGTGGTGGTCGACGGGCTTGGCTGGTGCTGCCTGAGCGGCGACATCACAACCATACGGGTCACGACACCCGAAGATGTGAATGTAACATTCAGAAAGGCGATGTTGTAATGCTTACAGGAAAACAGAAACGATATCTGCGCTCCCTTGCGGCAACGGAAAATGCGATGTTTCAGATTGGCAAGGACGCGTTGAGCGACAATCTGATTCGTACCGTAGGGCAGTCGTTCAATACGCATGAACTGGTCAAGGTCAAAGTGCTGAAAACCTGCCCGGTGGATCCGAAGGAACTCGCGTTTGATCTTTCCATGAATACCGGAAGTGAAATAGTTCAGATCATCGGTCATACGATCGTCCTTTATCGGCCACTGGATCATCCGGTCATATTACTGCCGTGAGTACGCTGGTATTACAGGCGCCCTTTGACCCGATTACCGCGGAAGAACTCGCCTATATCAGGGTTCGGCAGAAACAGCCTGGAGTTCATCGGATTCTGTTACAGGCAGAGCCAGAAGGCATCGCCTCATTACAGCGGCGTCATGAGTTTTTGAAACGGGCCGCAAAACCATATCGTCATATTGATGTAACTACCGATCAACAAAGCGCAGAACGTCTTCCCGAACAATTGATTCTCGGGGAAGCAGAAGTGCGCTCCGGTGTTTTCCGCAAGGGGGCCCCTGGCATCGTGCGGATGTTAGCGGAAGATGGGGATTACTTTGAAACCATGGCTCAGGCATGTTGTAAGGAGTCACGCTTCAGGCACAGTCAGAGCGTTGCGGAAGTCTGTGCACTTCTTGCAAGAGCGCATCACATGGATGAATCCCTTGCCTGGAAGGCAGGTATTCTTCATGATGTCACCAAGAAATGGAGTGCTGAAGAAGGACGGGCGCTGTTAGAGGTATATGAGCCGGATGCGGTGGCATTTGCGGAGCCGGTATATCATAGTTTTACCTGTCCGATTGTGCTTCGTACCCAATGCGGAATCGTGAATCATAAGCTGCTTCATGCGATTGAAACCCATACCCTGGGAGATGGGAATGGGGATCTTGACCGGATTCTGTATATCGCCGATAAGATCGAACCGACACGCGGTTACGATACAACGCGCGAAATGAACCTGGCATTGAAAGACCTGAAGGCGGCGTTTAAACTTGTATATGAAGAAGCAAGTGAATATCGAAAGAGGAAGAGTAATGGCTGAATTACTGGAACTTACCGTTGATAAACTGACGGAAAAACTGGCAGAAGATATCCTGGTGATTGATATGAGTTCCGTCAATCCGTTTACGGATCACTTCGTGATTGCGACGGCGAGAAATCCTCGCCACGCCGCAAGCCTTGCGGATGAAGTGATTCAAACGGTGGAGAAGAACGGCTACTCCGTACGCACCCGGGAAGGGGCGGATGGAAGCACATGGATTCTCGTAGATCTCAATGACGTGATTGTTCATATCTTTACTGAAGACGCAAGATCCACCTATAAACTGGAAAACCTCTGGGGTGATCTGCCGATCACACGTCCGGAATCCAACAATGCCTGAACATATGGAGGAATGATTATGAAACGGCTGGAGCGAGAAGACAAAAACAGTATTGCCTACACCTACACCGAAACAAACCTGACAAAGGAAGAAATGCTGGGATATATCATCGATATTCTTAATGACGATGATATTACCCCAAACGGAATACTTCTTGTGGCACCGTTTGACAATGAGACCGATTGGCCAGGAAATGTATTTGAGATTCCTGCTGTTCCTAAGAAAGAAGATTTCGTGGAAACCTATAAGGACGCCGCATTATCCGGAGTCACCGCAGTCATGGAATACCATGGCCAGCAGCTGATGCTGACATATCGTCCTGCGGTTGGAACACTTACGGTGATTCTTCCGGAAGAATTCAAGGATACGATTACCGATGTCGAACGCAATGTCATTCCGGATGCGATTGACGGTGTTCCTGAAGCTTAAATCATCAAATACAGGGGTCTTGTCTAAGGCCCTTTTTTACTATGGGACAGAAGAAAGCGAAACGCCTATTAACATAAGCGCCCGATGTGGTAAGACGTGGTTTTGTCAGCTTCGCCTGACACGATCATTCTGAAGCGTTTATATAAGCTTTTTTCTTATACAGTTTTTGTTTCCTGCTGTTTATGCCGGTATTCTTTTGGCGTGCATCCATATGCATTGAAAAATTTTCGATAGAAAAAATTCATATTTTCGTAGCCAGCTTCATGAGCGACTTCGACAATTGTCAGTTTTGTGTTTTTCAGAAGTGAGGTAGCGTAATAAAGCTTCTGCTTCTGTACAAGGTCTTTAAAAGTTATATTCAGCTTCTGCTTGATTAAGGTAGACAGATATGTGGGGTTCAGATTAAAGTGATCAGCTGTTTCTGAGAGTGTACATGTTTTGAAATGATCTTCTATATAGATAAGTACAGATGAAATGGAAGTGGTGTTCATTTTTCTGTCCCGTATTTCGTTATACTTTGAATAACAGAGAATTAGTTCGCATAGAACGAGATTGAATAAACTGTTGGCTATATCATTTGAACAGTAGGACGGTTCGATCAGCTCACAGACCAGTTCATTCATGAAAGCAGAGAAACGACGGCTGTTTTCAGAATGAAAAAAGATATAATTCCGATGGTCTTTTTCCTCACTGATTGCGTTAATAAAGAATTCAGTGATGATACTGTCATGAGAGAGTCTTGAGAAAAATGAACTATTGAGATATTCCGGCTGGATCATAATGCTGTACAGAATATCTTCTTCCCGCAGGAAACTGATTTCATGAGGTGTGTCTTTGTCAATCAAAACACATTGACCTTGTTTCATTCTGTATTCTCTGCCATTAATCGTCTGGACGCAGTTGCCGGAATACATATAGTTAAGCTCAATCCAGTCGTGAACATGGTATGGTGTCACGCAGAAACGTGAATTCTTTTTGAAATACATGGTGGCGGATTCGTTTCTATGAGGATCATTTTTGACATTATTCAAAATATAAACACTGCCGACAACGGGATTATCTGATTCCCGTTTTTCCAAAGTGTCAAAGAACGTGTTTCTTCCTTCTGCTTTGTATTTCTTCTCACTTTCTGTGACATGAAAAAGGTAATCATTTAATTGCTGTGGTGTCATGTATCTCTCCTGATTTGTATGTACTTATATATTACAAGACACCTGAAAAAATGACATAAAATCAAAAAACTATGGTCATTCATGTGGTTTTTCCTGGCGACTATACTCAAATCGTAATCAGGGAGGACAAACGGATGAATTACAAAGAAACTGCGGAACAAATTGTCAATGCAGTCGGCGGCAGATCGAATATCAGCGGCCTGACACACTGCGTAACAAGACTGAGGTTTGTGCTGGTAGACGAAGGAAAGGCCGACACGGAATTGATTAAATCATTACCTGGTGTTATGGGTGTTATTCGGCAAGGCGGTCAGTATCAGGTCGTGATTGGAAATGAAGTAACAAATGTTTTTGATGAAGTTGCGGAAATAACCGATATTGGAAGTGCAGTAGATGGAACTAAAGAAGAAAAGTCGGAAGGAAGCAAGAAGGGGCTTTGGGAAAGAATCATTTCTGCTATATCCGGTATTTTCACTCCGCTGTTACCGGTATTCGCTGCATGCGGTATTTTAAAAGGATTGCTGAGCTTATGTACAGGTACGGGAATTCTTAATGGAACAGAAGGGGTCTATACTGTTCTGTACGCAATTGCAGATTCTATTTTCTATTTCTTCCCAGTTGTGGTAGGTGCAGCTGCTGCAGAAAGATTCAAATTAAATAAATATGTTGGAATGATCATCGGGGCAGCTATGATGTACCCCAGTATCATTACAGCTGCTTCATCTGGAGAATCATTCAGCTTCCTTGGCATTCCAATGATGCTGTTCAATTATTCATCTTCCATTTTCCCGGCAATACTCGCAGTATTTGCGGCATCTTATATCAATAAGCTGGCTAAGAAGATCTGCCCTAAAACCATTGCCTATTTTGGTGTGCCGTTTATCACAATCTCCATTACTGTAATTCTAGCGCTGTTGATTATCGGACCGGCAATGCTTGGTCTGTCGTATGTACTTGCGACAGCGATGAACGCAGTATACAGCTTCTCACCTGTTCTCTGTGCACTTCTGCTTGGAGGACCATGGGTAGTTCTTGTTATGCTTGGTCTGCATTGGGCATTTATTCCGATCTTCCTGCTTGAACTGACAAGTAACGGCAGTTGCTCCATGATGGGACTTTTCGCCGCAAATCAGTTTGCCATGGCGGGAGCGATGTTCGCGGTTGCTCTGAAAGCGGGTAAGGATGCGAATATGAAGAATCTTGGAATCACTTCCGCAATCACCTGTATTCTTGGGATTTCTGAGCCTGGTATCTATGGTGTGCTGCTTCCTTTGAAAACACCATTTATTATGAGTATCATTGCTGGCAGTATTGGTGCTGTGCCGGCTGCGTTAATGGGCACAGCAGTTTATTCATTCAGTGCCAGCGGTATATTCGGCATTCCTGGTTTTATCAACCCTGCGGGCATTGATGCTGGCTTCTATGGCGCAATCATTTCCTCTATTGCAGGTTTTGTTCTTGGATTTATCTTGACATATATCATTTCAAAAAACACAAAGGAGGCATAACAATGAAGCAGACACAGAACGGACATTTCTATAAACAAGAAATAAGCGACGGATTCTATATGATCAGCTGCCCGGAATGGGATATGGAAAAAGAAAAAAGCATCAATCTTTGGATGATCGAAGGATCTGAAATGTCGGTTCTGGTCGATGCTGGAATGAAACTGGGTGGCCTCAAGGAGTTTTTGAAGGAAATTACGGACAAGCCGCTTCGAGTTGTTGTGAGTCATGGTCACTTTGACCATATTGGCAATATCGACGACTTTGATGAAATCTGGATGAATCATGAAGATATTCCGCTTCTGAGTGATCCGGTATTTGAGAAATATGGCGCTCATGGATACCACGGAACGATTCATGATATCAATGACGGTGAGGTATGGAATCTTGGTGACCGGTTAATCACACTGATACGCATCAGAGGTCATACTGGAGGAAGCGTATTGGTCCTTGATCACAAAAGCAGTGTTCTGATATCCGGAGATACCGTGGCCAGAGATCTTCTTTATATGACTGAGGATACCATTCCTCTGAATCAGTTCTTCGATGAGCTTCTCAAACTTGATGCATATGAATATGATGCGGTTGCTTCTGCACATGATCGCTTCTTACTTCCTTCTTACCAGCATCACTACATGATGAAAACAATTATTCAGGGACTGAAAAATGATCAGAGTGACAGTGTCTGGCAGATGTGGGGACAGGAATTCTTTACGATACACGCCGGCAGCGGGCATAGTGATCCAAAGTATCTTTCCATCTCACTTCCTACTGACAAAAAAGAACAGCTGAAAGATGAAATGATTGCCTGGGCAGAGAAAAATTGGGAGAAAATACAATGAAGCGACTTCTGGATAATTTGAATCATCAGGAGGATAGTCACGTATTGCCTTTCTTCTGGCTTCATGGCGAGGAAGAAAACGTCCTAAGAAGCTATATGGCCAGGATGGCAGAGAGCGGAATTCGCTCTCTTTGTCTTGAGGCTAGACCACATAAGGACTTTCTGAAAGATGGATGGTGGCATGATCTGGACATCATCTTCGATGAAGCTGAGAAACGTGGAATGAAAGTGTGGATTCTCGATGATTCACACTTTCCGACCGGATATGCCAATGGCATGATCAAGGATGTATACCCACAATATCGCAAACGTTTTCTGGCTTGCAGACAGCTGGACTTTGCCGGTCCGCTCAAGTTCGGACAAGTCAATGTGAGTTATGCGTTTAAGGACAAAGAGGATGAATTGATTGGGGTGTATCTTGCAAAAAAGAAAGGTTTCAATGCGATTGATCCTGATACTCTGCGTGATATAACGGGTCAGGTCTATGATCTGAATGTTCATTCTGAAACGAACATACCGTTCGCTTCCATTGTTCACAAGGCTGTAAATGTAGATATACCGGAAGGTGAGTGGCGGATTCTTATACTGACTTCCACATTCATGGGATCTGAAAAAGAAACTGAAAATTATCTGAATCCGATTGACCCGCAGGCGGTAGATGTTTTGATCAATACTGTTTATGAAGCACATTATGCGCGATACCATCATTTGTTCGGAACTATTATTCAAGGATTCTTTTCTGATGAACCGCGATTTGGCAATGTTCATGGTTCTGAAGGCTCTATTGGCCGTAAGGAAATGGTGCTTCCCTGGCGCAGGGATATGAAAGATCTGCTCACAGAAGATATACGGAAGAAAAAAATAAACATTGATACATCACTGTATCTGCCGCTGCTGTTTGTGGATGGCGGAGAAAAATCACATCAGATTCGTTATGCATACATGGATCTGGTCAGTGAACTTTACGCAGAAAACTTCTCGGTGCGCATTGGTAAATGGTGTGAAGACCGTGGTGTGAGATATATCGGCCACACAATTGAAGATAATAACTCCCACGCCAGACTTGGTTATGGCGCAGGTCATTTTTATAAAGCAATGCGTGGTCAGCATTTTGCCGGTATTGATGTTGTGATTCATCAGCTGATGCCGGGGATGGATCATACCTATAATCGGGCATTGACAGCCAATGGCTGGGATGGAGAATTCTTTCATTATATGCTTGGTAAACTGGGCGGCTCACTCAGCCAGCTGGATCCGAAGAAAAAAGGTAATGCAATGTGTGAAGTATTCGGTGCCTACGGCTGGGCAGAAGGGAACCGGCTGATGAAATGGATTACTGATTATATGCTCGTAAGAGGGATCAATGAGTTTGTCCCGCATGCGTTCAATGCAGCAGCATATCCTGATCCTGATTGTCCTCCCCATTTTTATGCCCATGGCAAAAACCCTCAATATGAAGATTTCGGACTGCTCATCAGATATATGAATCGAATGGCGCATCTGCTTCATGATGGGCGCCCGGAAGTCACTGCTGCGCTGCTATACCATGGAGAAGCGGAATGGTCGGGCGAATACATGCTTTCACAGAAACCGGCAGCTGAAATGGCAAGAAATCAAATTGATTATCTCATCGTTCCATGTGCCGATCTTCTGAATGCCGAGATAAATGCGGATACCTTTACCATTTCCAACAATGCATTTTCCTGCCTTGTCATACCATATGCTGAAGCATTGCCATTTGCTCTTATCGAAAAAATCACTGAAATTGCTGAGCAGGGGATTCCCGTTTATTTCTGTGGAGAATTGATGGAACGAAGCAGTGAGGGACATGATATTTCCTCATTACGCAAGCGACTTGAAAAAACAGTGTGTTTTACATCGCCTGAGCAGCTTGCCACACATCAGAAAAAAGATGGATTCTGCCGTTATGAGCTTTCTTCTTATGAGCCTTATCTAAGAACATACCGCTATCATGAAACGGATGGGACCGTTCTGATGATTACAAATGAAGGGCTTAAAGAGATTAACTGCACCATGAAAACAGATCTGAAATCCTATACTTATCGCTATGATGCATTTGAAAACAGACTGTTTCACCAAACTGTTCGTAACGGGTTAATTGATATCAATCTTTCACCGTATGAATCTCTTGTACTCATTCTTTGTGATGAGGAACTGTGTGCAGAAACAAATCGGTCAATTGATTCTGCAGATATTAAGAAGCTGAAGGGCCCATTCAGGCTTAGTTTCTGCGGCGCTGGAGAAAAGGAGTATCGAGATGAGCTGATTCTCGATCAGCTGAAACCTGTCAATCTGATCCCTGGCAAAGAGAATTTCTGTGGCAGAATTAAATATGAAGTATCGTTTGATATGAACGAACCCACACCCGCATATATCTGTCTTGATACTGTGTACGAAAGCGCACATGTATGTTTGAATGGGCAAAAAGAACATATCAGAATTTCTCCGCCATATAGATTTGATATTACGGATGATCTTAGACCAGGAGAAAATAAGCTTGTCATTGAAACTACAACAACCGCTGTTAGGGACAATTACGATTTTTTGTCACAATTCATTGCCCTTGAACCAACTGGTATCACGGAGTCAATCTATCTTGAGACAGGAAGAAAGGACAAGTGAGATGGATAGTGTGCATATTCTGAACGGGAATGAAAAGACATATCTGAAATTGTTTCTTCTTCCGAATGGACAAGAGAAGCAGAAACGGCCTCTGGTTCTTATCTGCCCGGGTGGTGGCTATTTGAATTGTTCAGATAATGAAGGGAAACCGGTAGCTGTGAAATTCAATACATTTGGCTTTCATGCGGCAGTTCTTTTCTATAGTACTCAATTCTCGAATCCTGGCGGTTCATACCGTGACGCACTCAATGATCTCGCGGAAGCAGTGTCATGGATCCACGAAAATGCTGAAACATCAGGAATTGATCCGGACAAAATTTTTCTGATGGGTTTTTCTGCCGGCGCCCATCTCAGCGCAATGTATGGCAACACATTTACTGAAGGAAACTTCGGAAATACATATGAATCGGGAAATCTGAGAATTGCTGGTTGTATTCTTGGCTATGGGCTGCTGGATACGGAGATGTTTGACGTAGATACTGCTCTCATGATCGCAAATGAGGAAGCTGCAGATATGAATCAGATTACTGGCGAGCAGAGTTTTATCAAATTCAAGCAATTTCGCGACTTATGTTACACAGCAATGTATTCAACTACCAAACCCGAGAAGGATATGTTGAAAGCAGCGTCGCCGTTAGAGCATATTCATTCCTCAAGCGCACCGTGCTTTATTTGGACTACATATCAGGATGATCTTGTGAATCCTATGCAGAGTATTCAATATGCCGAACGGCTTTATAAAAATCATGTGCCGTGTGAACTGCATTTGTTCCCATACGGAAGACACGGCTGGTCACTGTTTGATGAGACAACTGGAAATAGTGAAAAAGAAATCAATATCCATACTGCCCGATGGGCTTTTCTGGCAGCAGAGTGGATGCGTACACGAAATTGATCAAAGCTAGGGAAGTGAGAGAACTGTTTTTGCGAAGATATTAGGAGAAGCTACATCTTTCCTGTTAAAAGAACCCTATCACGGTAAACAAGTTGAACGTATAATTCTATATTTTCGAGCGGCAGTTTCGGCTGCGGCCTTTTGTGGCAGGCTAGCTGCGAATATTGAAAATGTGGCACATATCAACGAAGCGCAGCTCGGAATATTTTACCTGCCTTGAAGGCAAGGTCAAACTGTTAGACGTACAATTCGTGGGAAGTCGGCGAGGTTTTTGTGATATAAGTTAGTTATGTCTAACATCATTCACTAAGTGATGAGATTAAAGAAAGGGAACAGAGAAGAGTTTGCACAGCGAATCGCTTAGATGTCAGTTGTCATCAAGAGAATCTGATTTGAATGGAGGGAATAAACCATGTATAACATCGTTTTCACCATGTTTCTTACCGTTGTATTCTGTACAGCAATCGCCTTGATGTTGCTCTCCGCAGTAGCTTTTATCCAGGATAAGAGATTTTACTCTTCTGCCCCAAAGGAGGCACAGGCAGTGATTGAGAAGCGGCCGGAAGAACTGTTTCCGGGTGCCAGGGCAATCGGCTGGGTTCTCTTTACCCTGAGTTTACTCATCGCGTCTGGAGTTATGGTGTTTTCCATCTGGGATGGTGTCAGAAACAACTTCACGTTTCTGCAGTTCTTCCTACGCTTCGTGTTCATCACAACGGTTTATAAACTATGTGACATGATTCTGATCGATTATTTTCTGCTTTTGAAATTTGGCTTCTTTCAATATTACTATCCCGAGGCGAAAGAGGTTATGAAGGGCAGGAAGTATGGGTTCAACATCAAAAGTCAGTTATGTAAACTTCTGGTCATTTTTCCTGCGATATCTGCACTTCTCGCCTGGATCTGTTCAGCGTTATAGAAGAACCAGGCAGAATCGTGTGTACGCAATATGACTTACAAGTGCAACAGGAGGTATTCGATGAGTGTCAGCGCAAAAGCTGCAGTAGCCGTGCTTCACCTGGCAAAGCGGCTGAGATTGATTCCTAATCCTGGGGATCTTGACAGTGAATTTGCTAAGGCAAGGGAATATAACCGAAAGCATCCCTACCGTGAGCCCCATGATCAGAAGGCGCGGTATCGAACAGACTATGTCAGTGGTTATCCCGTTCTTTCGATCACACAACCTGGTATAACACCAGAACATGCCATCCTGTTTCTCCATGGCGGAGGAAATCAGGATACCTGGAAGCCGGAAGTATCCTTTGCCCGAAATTATGGAATGCGTACCGGCACAGAGGTGTTTTATCCCATTTATCCGCCATTTACGGAGCGACCTGTTAAAGAAACGGCAGATCTTATCTATGCGGTTTATCAATCCATAGCGGTGAAGTATGGTGCCGCAAATATTGCGGTGGTCGGTGGTTCCTATGGCGGTTTTCTCGCAATGCAGTTAATTACGTGGATCAACCGGAATGGAACTGAGGTGGATATGCCGGGACTGCTGATCATGAATTCTCCCTTTGCGTTTCCGGAAACTGCGGAAGAATGGAAGCTGGCTGAGGCGTATGAAACAGATGATCTTATGGTACCGGAAGGCACCTTCCGATTGATGATGGATGGAATCATGCGGACAGATCCTCTGACGCCTGAATATGCCTTGTATCCGCGAAAAATGGATTTTCGCCATGCGCCAGAGACATATATCTTCTATGCCAAGGAAGCCTGCGCCTGTGTAGCGGATGCGATACAACATGCCTATGAACGGGATGGGGCGGTGCTTCATATGCATAAAGAACCGGGTATGATGCATTGTTATGCCTGCGCTCCCGTATTTCCGGAGAGTAAGCGAGACTTTGACAGGCAGATTCATGCGATCAAGCAAAGCTTTGAAACAAAATCATCAGAATGAAGTGAATGACATAACAACAGAAAGAAGGACAGCAGACAGTATGAAAGAAAAATACACGATAGAACAGGATGGATTTGTGGGGTATTGGCATCCATCAGAAGGGCATAAGGATATGGCATTGATCGTATTTCCTGGCTCTGGGGCGGATTACGAACTTACACGTAAAGGTTCTGAGTTTCTTGGCAACGCTGGATGGAACAGACTGCTTGTGGCATTTGCGGGCTGGGATGGACTACCGGAAGATCCGGTTCTGGCTCCTGTGGAATATGCGGAGAGGGCGATCCTGGTATTGAAAGAAGCAGGATTTAAAAGAATTGGCGTATACGGTATCTCTGCCGGCGCAAAATTCGCTATCACAGCCGCATCATTACTGCCGGATATCAGTCTTGTTATCGCCGCTTCCCCATTTGACTATACGACCGAAGCATTTCACGGGACAAAGGCATTGAATGAGTCAACGTTTTCATTTCGAGGGGAGCCATTGCCATTTGATCCGACGGTTACCCTGCATCGGAATATCATCAGTGTTCTGCTTCGAACCGCATGTTCCAGAAAGTATGGAATACGGCGTGTGCTGCGGGGATGTTATGAGGAAAATGTACAGACTGAGAATGCGCGCATCAAGGTAGAACATATGCATGCGGATATCCTGATGCAATGCCCTGGCTACGATGACTGCTGGCCATCGGATGAGGCTGTGCCAAGAATGGAGAAGATTTTAATGGAAGCAGGATATCCCTATAGACATAAAGCGACAGTATATGAGAAAGGCAGTCATCTGTTGTGTGGGGATCTTTCTTCCAGCCCAGATTATCTGAAGTCCATGAAGAAGATCCTTCAGGCGGAATATGTAGATCAGGATGCCTGTAATCAGGCTCGTGCGGATAGTATGAAAGAGGCACTTGAGTTTCTGGAAGGATGGGACCGTCCCTGATAACGATCGGGTCGAAACACAAACCGGTCCATACATGAGTAATAGGAGTCTTCGGATTGGCGATAGGAAGGCTGTAATCATTGAAATGTAAAAAGCAGAACCAATTCGATTCTGCTTTTTTCTATTATGAAATCAGGAACGAACTGGACCTGATCAAAGTAGAAGGAATACCTTCACAATGCATATGATTATGAGGTCAGGATCACCAGTGGTTCCTGGCCTTTCTTCTGTAGGCATACAGAATGATTGGCCCGGGTAAAGTAAGGACGTAGCTTTTTATAGACCCGGTATAACCGCGAGTCAGTCACTTAAAACGTTCTGCTTCCCTCTTGTGTCATAGTCCGTTTAATCGAAATGAGCACGCACAGGAAACATATTGCGATGCCGGATATAACCCAGAAAAATGGTCTGATACAGGGTGCAGGGAAGACTTACCGGGATTTATGTAGGAAAGGAGTCCCTATGAGAGGACCAGTCATTACGGTGGATGTATCCAAAGGTACCTGCCACTATCAGCCTTTCTTCGAGAAAGGCAAACCGCTCCGCAAGCCGAAGGTATTAAACGATACTAATGAAGGGTTTGCGGAACTTATAGCAGCCGTCGAGAAACTGAAAGAAAAGAGCGGATGTGATATTGTACCGATTATATTTGAAGCTACAGGTATTTATCATCGTTGCCTTCAGAAGTTCCTGGATGACCATGAAATACCTTATTACATCATTTCTCCGCTGCTATCTGCCGCATATCGGAAGACTAATCTTCACGGTAATAAGACCGATGATCTTGACTGCGCGCACATCGCAAAAGCTTATTACGATGAAGATCATCTGGATACGTTTCAGAAGCAGTCGGACCGATTCATCAAACTTCAGCGTATGAATCGCTATTACGAAGTGGAGTTAAACCATCTGCGGATGCGCAAAGTCGCATTCAGAAACTCTCTGGATATCATCTATCCCCGAATGGATAAGTGCTTCAAAGGGCGTGCCAGCTTATACGATCCGGTGCCCATGGAGGTGCTGAAGAAGTATCCTCACCCATCACTTCTGCTCAAGCATAAAGAAGAAACGATCGTCAAAGCGGTTGTAAAAAAGACTGACCATAAACCCGCATTTGTCAGTGAAGTAGTGCACAAGATGTATGAATGCGCACAGCACTGCTATTCCGGAGCTGATATCAGTGACATAGAAGTTATCAAACTTCCAGGCATGATTGATGAGCTGCAGAGGCAGATGAAGCTATGCGACGCTATTCTTGACGAGCTGATTGAAGAAGCACGGAATGTGCCATACTTCGAAAGTATTGTCTCAATCACTGGGATCGGAGCGAATCTGGCGGCCAGAATCATAGCAGAACTGGGAGATATGAGCAGATTTACAAGCAGGCGTGCAATTGCGGCATATGCAGGATTAAATCCCAAGATTCTTCAATCCGGTGATGTGGACGGCACACACTTACGGATATCGAAGAAAGGAAACCGTCATCTGCGATGTCTCTTGTACTTAGGAGCTTCGTGCAATTACCGCCTGAAGAAACATGATCCGATCTATGAATTCAATCAAAAGAAAAGGCAGCAGTCCCAATCACCATTACGGGCTAAAGCTGCCAATATCGCTGCGGCGCATAAGCTGTTGATCATCATTTATGCGCTTTCCAAGAGCGGCGAGCTGTACCGCTCCTGAACACATCATACCTCAAACTGAATGAAGATGGTCAGGAATTGAAAATAAGTTTAAAGAACCATGGAAGTATACACCTGTAGGAGGGAATGATGTCTAAATGGGGCTGGGGAGAAACGAGCGAAGCGAAGCTGAGAGCGAATAAGAAATATGATTCGGAGCATACAAGACAATACCATTTGAAGCTGAATCTTCATACAGATATGGATATTATCGAATGGCTGAATTGGAAAAGCGGTGAGCGCTCGATACAAGGATACATAAAACGTTTAGTACGGGAAGATATGGCGAAGCGAAAAGCCAAGTAAGGATTCGACAACCCAAAGCATAATCTGATTATTTTCTTAAACAGGAATCCAAAAGCCTGTGTTTTCATAACGCCTATTTCGATATTCAGGAAGAGGCTTAAATTTCATTAAATTAGGGGTTGATTTCAGTTATCGAATTT
>JAFUGM010000019.1 GCA_017469355.1 Solobacterium sp.
CATTGCCTGGAACGCCCATGTGGGATCGTCAATACACGATTGAACAGCATATCGCAGATTTAAAAAATGAAGCGCAGATCTTAATGGAACTGGGATTTGATGGAGTTGTATTCGCTAATGAAGCGGATTATCCATATGTTGAAAATATCGGACCGGGTGCCTTGGCCGCCTATACACACATTGTTTCAACGGTTTCCAGGGATTTAGATATTCCGTTTGGCGTTGGGGTTATGAATGATCCGATATCTGCAATCTCTGTAGCGAAAGCTGTTGGCGCCACCTTCTGCAGAGGTTTCTTCTGTGGATCACAAGTTGGTAACTATGGTCCAATCGTAAAGACACCGGGTGAAATCTTCCGCTATGCCAAAACCATTGCGGCTGATGATATTGGTATTTATACCAGTTTTGAGCCACACAATGGCTCGGCTTTAGACAGCAGAACCTTTGATGAAATTGCCGGATCACTATATAAGGATGTGCCCGTAGCTGGATACTCTCTCAATGGTCCGAAGAAAGGGCAGAAATTGGAAGAGTCTAATATTGCCCGCTGCAAGAAAAACAATCCTAATGTTCCAATTTCCTTCAATAACGGAGCTAATGCGCAGAATATCAAAGAAATGTTGAATTATTGCGATATGGTCATTGTTGGCACAGCATTAAAGAAAGATCATTATCTATATAATCCAATCGATTACGATAATGCCAAAGAGTTCATAACAGCAGCACGACGATAACATTAAAGCCAACTGAATAGTTGGCTTTTCCAAAATGAGATGAGAGGGAGCGAATCACTCCCTCCTATTCAATTAAAAGGAGAGCTAATGATCAAAGCAGCAATATTTGATATCGATGATACGCTATTTGATTTAAAAAGTAAGCGTTTCATCCCATCAGCTATCACCGCTTTAAAGATGTTAGAGGAAAAAGGCATTCTGGTCATACTTGCTACCGGCCGTCCTCCGCAGACCGCAACTGCCATCAGGGAAGAAGGGGTAAACCCCACAAATATTGTATGTACCAATGGCCATATAATACTGGATAAAGAAGGTAAAATCATCGACCAAAAAAACGTTTTCTTTCGACTTGGTACAAGATGTGTATGATTACTGTCTTAAGAATGGCCTTGGCTTACTGTGGAAGTATCCGGATCTGACTTATGAATATATACATGCTGATATCTTCGAACAGTTTTATAACAAGACTAAAGACTCAAGAAAGAAAGTTGTCTTTGATGATAAACTCCAGCACTATAAGAGACTTCCGAATGGCGGATGCATTGGATCCAACGCTAAAGAAGCTAATATCTTCAATGCCGTATTTGCGAAACGCTGTGTAGCAATCAAGATTGATGATCAATCATCGGATCTGGTACTGCATGGTGTAAGCAAGCTAACTGGTGTAAAGGAAGTGTTGGCGAAGCATGATATTTCTTTAGATGAATGTGTGGGATTTGGCGATAACAATAACGACATTGAGATCCTGTCACAAGTAGGGATATCAGTTGCCGTAAGTAACGGTTCTGAACAGCTGAAAGAAAAGGTGACTATGGTGACAGATGATATCAATGATGATGGCATCTATAAAGCATTAGTGAAATTACATTTGATTTAACACAGGTTGTAAAGATATGAGTGAGGAGCAGAACGGATGGTGTTCAGGCTCCTTTTCTTTGGGGCGCGTAGGGATACTTGAATGAAATGATGGAATGACTCCTCCAACGAGGTTATAGTATTTTCACACCCGTTGTCCGCACTTGATCGATCCACCTATGCCATCCAGAACTGGTCAAGCCGATGACAAATAAACTGCTGGAAGGGATGCGATAGAAGTCTGTACGCTTACTGCTGTAAGGATTGATTTACCGTATCACGAATGCGGTCAATAAACATCTGCACTGCCGGAGAGAATACCTGATACTTTTTCCAGATCAGAGTTCCGGCAGCTTTTATCTGTGTGGCAATTGGCCGCACACAAAGCGGGCTGTCACCCGTTGTATTGATTAATCCATCAAAGCATATCGCATAGCCAAGACCATCTTCTACTAAAAGAGAAGCGTTGTAGATCAGATTATATGTTGCTGCTACATTGAGCGCGGATAGTTCTTCAGAGCCTGAGAAGTATGGCACGGCAGCTCTGGAAACAATGACGGGCAATCCAGTTAAATCGGAGATATGAATTTCTTTCTTGTCTGATAATGGGCAATCCTTTGGCATTAACAGAACGAAGTGATCTTCCAGGGGGAGTTCAATGGCTTGATAAATCGTATGATCCACATCCGTAAAGATAACCGCAAAGTCGATCAATCCATTGTTCAGCTCATCCATCAGATCCTCCGTATCACCACTGATGATATGGAAATGGATATCCGGATGTTCTTTCGCAAGACTCGCAGCAGCCCGTGAAAGATAATGAAAGGAAAGTGATTCTCCAGCCCCAATCCGTACGGATCCGTAAATGTTGCGTTCGGCGTGAGAGATTTCTTCTTCTGTTAATCGCATCAACCGGATCATCTCTTCTGCCCGTTTCCGGAATATCATACCTTCTTCGGTAAGGGTGATTCTGCGGTTTCCCCGCACAAACAGTGCAGTACCGAGCTCCTCCTCCAACTCTTTCATTGACCGTGAAAGGGAAGGCTGTGCGATGTGAAGCGATTGTGCTGCGGCTGAAATTGTGCCTTCTCTGACAACTGCCAGATAGTATTGCATTGTACGAAGTTCCATGGGGTATCCTCAGTGCTCTTCCTATACAGAAACATTATAGCAAAGTATGGATAATAGGTATTTGATTATAGGAAGATGAACAACAATAATGAAGGTGATATAGAACGAACATTGTTATCTGAGGAGGAATTTGACATGGCAGGATATATCACTGAACTGGACGAGAACGTTGTAAGAGAACACGTTCGATACAACAACCGCTATGGTATTGCGATTGCGGCAGACATATACAAATCAAAACAGCTGGACGAAACGAAAACGTATCCCGCATTAATCGTGGGAGCGCCGTATGGCGGCGTGAAGGAGCAGGGCCCGTGTGTATATGCCAATGAACTGGCACAGCGCGGGTTCGTAGTTCTGACGTTTGACCAGGTATACATGGGTGAGTCTGGCGGTGAACCCAGAAACATCTCATCTCCAGAACTCTTTGCGGAGAGTTTCAGTGCGGCAGTCGATTACCTTGGCGTCAAAGTCCCTTATGTGGACCGCGAAAAGATTGGCGTGATTGGTATCTGTGGCAGTGGCGGATTTGCGCTTTCCGCCGCATCCGTGGACCCAAGAATCAAAGCAGTCGCAACTTCCGTGATGTATGATATCAGTGGCGGTCGGATTATGTTCGGACTGCCTGCAGAAGTCATTGAACAGCAGAAAGCAAAACTGGCAAGAAAGCGGTGGTCCGATTTTGAACAAGGCCAGCCTGAGATTATTCCGGGCTATCCGGAGGTGCCTTTTGAAACAGCAGATGACTTACCTGAAACTGACCCCTTAACAAATGAATGGAATCGCTTTTATGCGGTGAAACGTGGACACCATGTGAATGCCCGCTATGGCTTTACCACAACCTCAATGCTTTCCATGATGCAGTTTTCATGTCTGCAGTATATTCATGAGATCTCCCCAAGACCGATTCTGTTTATTACTGGAGACAGGGCACATTCAAAAGCATTTTCTGAAAAGGCGTATGAGATGGCAACAGAACCCAAGGAATTATATGTTGTAGAGGATGCGGAACATATTGACTTATATGACCGTATTGATCGAATTCCGTTTGATAAGCTGGAGAGTTTTTTCAAGGAATCGCTTCACTGATAAAAGTGATCTGAGTTATGTATACACGTGGCGACAGGAAACGTATCCTGTCGCTTTTTCGATAGACAGAAAAAAACCGCCATTTCTGCGGTTCATACTGAATCCAGGGGTGGAGAGAATCGAACTCCCATCAGCGGTTTTGGAGACCGATGTACTGCCATTGTACGACACCCCTAAATAAAATGGTGACGCGTACGGGATTCGAACCCGTGAATGCCGCCGTGAAAGGGCGGTGTGTTAAGCCACTTCACCAACGCGCCATCAGCCCTTTGATATTAGCATAAACATTTTTGGAAAACAACAAGAATTCAAAACATTTTTCTTCCGATTTTCAGGTGATATTTGATGCCAGGAAGTCAAGCATGACGCGATAGAATTCTTCCAGGGATTCCTTACAGTCATTACGGAACCACTCCATCGTCCCGTTGAGAGTAGCACCGGACGCAAAATAGAGATGATATCGTTCTACCGCATCGAACTTCACATCTCCTGCGAGTTCTATATTTGCATCATTGAACATTGTCTGTACCATTCCAATAAAGCCTGCCTCATCCAGTAATAAAAACTGCTCACGATATTTCTTCATCACATTCAGAAAAACATTCCCATATTCTCTGGACCAGAACTGGCATTCTTCAGATAACTGACTTTTGATTTCTTCAAACACCATCTCCAGAAAGTGTTGAATGATATCATTCTTGCTTTCAAAGTTACGGTAGTACGCCATTCTTGAAACCCCTGCTTGTTTGGTGATCATCGAAATGGAAATCTGGTCATTCTGATATTGTTTCAGCAAGTTGAAATACCCATCTGTGATTGCCTTCTTAACTCTTAAATTTTCCAGAATTCTCTTATCCATTCTTCCTCCTGTATTCTGCTGTTCATTCTCTGATTCAATGCGTTACAGAAATGATGAATCTGCTACGGGATGCCGTATTGTCTATCCTGAAATGTCTGGCTACGATAATATCGTAACACGTTACAGCTTGCAACGTAATATGTCAGGATATTCTGACTGAAAGGACAAGAGGATATGAAAGCAAAATTAGTACTCAATCCGGAAGAGGCACTGCTTGAGCCTACGGCGATCATGGGGGATGAAGAGGGTATCTACTTCACCTTCATGAGTGACCTGGGTGTCATCTCAAGCGTTCTGCCGGAACCACTGGAACCGGCATTCCCGCTTGTTTCAGGCTACATTGTTGAAATCAGAAAGCCTTCCTTTGGCGAATATTACCGTGAAGCGATGCTCGGTGTGTACGTCAATGTAAACGGCACCATTGGAATGTATCCGTTAACATTCCTGCTCAGTGGCCCGGGTGCTGAAATGGCAACATATCTTGGCAGAGAGAAAACAGGTTTGCCGAAGAAACTGTGTGAGAACCTGGAGGATATTTCCATTGAGAGAAACGGTGATGTTCTGCGCGGTACGGTTAAACGTAAGGGTTCATTATTAATGGATGTTTCGCTGAAACTCGGAGAATACAACGATCCGGGCACCGATAATATTTACAATCATCCGGAGCCCGGCAAAGTCACCGGTGGCACAAGTTTCTACTTTCACACCATCCTGGAACCGGATGAAACCGGAACAGCCGTATACAA
Source organism: Solobacterium sp. (assembly GCA_017469355.1). Lineage (GTDB taxonomy): Bacteria > Bacillota_I > Bacilli_A > Erysipelotrichales > Erysipelotrichaceae > Bulleidia. Next base: position 5,415 of record JAFUGM010000019.1, read on the forward strand.
AAAGGTAAATCTATTCTCTAACGAAGCGCAGTACACTTACAGATCATGGCAGCCAGGCAAAGTTTCCGTACGCCTGTACTCCAGTGAGAATGATGCCTGGGGAACATTCCCTGTCTTTTCCAACATGGGTGGTGCTTTGAGCAACAATGATCTGGAAATGAAGGAACTTTATGTTATTGCAAATCCGGATCCGGAAAAGACCATGCCTAAACTGATGTCTACACGTTTTGATAAAGCCGCTTTAGTTAAAGGAGTTGAATAATATGCCGTTAAACAGTCCATGCAAGGTTGGAACTATTGAAGTAAAAAACAGACTGATCATGACCGCTATGGGTGTCGGTCTGGGTGAGCACGAAGGAAAGGCAACCGATGACTTTATTGCCTTTTACGCCAGACGCGCACAGGGTGGCTGCGGTCTGATCATCACCGAGATCACAAGAGTCACGGAAGGTCATGGGATTGGTGAATATGACCAGCTCTCTCTTTCCAAGGATGAGAATATTGAATCCTTCGCCAGACTGGCAGACGCCATTCATTCGTATGACTCCAAAATCTTTGTCCAACTTCAGCATCCCGGAAGAGAAACGTATCTTGCTTTAACAGGAACGGATGCCCTGGTATCCTCTTCTCCGATTCCTTCTGTTGCTTTCCCGCAGCCTACACGAGCTCTTGCGATCGGAGAGATCAAGGAGCTGGTGAGCCAGTTTGGTGATGCGGCATTACGCGCTAAGAAGGCGGGCATTGACGGTGTGGAAATCCATGGTGCACATGGTTATCTTGTTCAGCAGTTTCTCAGCGCCAATGACAATAAGAGAACGGACGAATATGGCGGCAGTCGGGAGAACCGAAGAAGATTCTTAATGGAAATTGTCGCAGACATACAGGAAAAGTGCGGCCGTGATTATCCGATCTCCGTCCGTCTTTCGAGCAGTGAATTCCTGGATGGCGTAGGCATCAGATCCGGTATTACCGTGGAAGAGACAATTGAAACAGCAGTTGCACTGGAACAGGCAGGTGTCGCTCTGCTGAATATCTCTGCCGGCACTTACTTCACTGGCGCAACCATCGTAGAGCCTACCTCTTACGAACAGGGATGGAAGATTCCATTCGCCTCTGAGATCCGTAAGCACGTCTCTATTCCTGTTGCGGCAACCGGTGTTATTCGTGAAGCATCTTACGCAGAACAGTTAATCGACAATGATATCGTTGACTTTGCGGCATTGGGAAGACCATGGCTATGTGATCCTGATTTTGGAAACAAGGCAATTTCAGGACATGGGGATGATATCCGCCAATGCATGAGTTGCGTCTATTGTTTTGATACCGCAGGAGAGACGTTAGTTACCGGCGGCGGTCACGCTAAGTGTGCAGTGAATCCGGAAATGGGCAACGAAACGATTTACAACAATCTTAAGAAAGATGGCAATCGCAGAAAGGTTGTTGTGGTTGGCGCAGGTCCCGGCGGACTGGAAGCGGCCATCACATTGGCGAGAAGAGAATTTGACGTGACGCTGTTTGAAAAGAATACCTATCTGGGTGGGCAGCTGTACCTGGCTTCTCTGCCACCGCACAAGCAGAAGATGGGCTTCTTCATTCGGTATGCTGAGAAACAGTTGAAAGATCTCGGCGTTGATTTACGCTTAGGCACTGAGGCAGACGCAGAGGAAATCAAAGCACTCAATCCATATGCAGTTATTCTCGCAACCGGTTCCGAACCGCTTAAACCAGGCAGGATCCCGGGCATCCACAACGACAATGTGTACACCCCAGTCGAAATCCTGCGTAAGGATGTTGTGCTGGAAAATCAGAAAGTTGCAGTGATTGGTTCTGGCCTGACCGGTATGGAAACTGCCATCACCCTGCAGACCGCAGGCAATGAAGTTACGATTGTGGAAATGCAGGATATCTGCGGTGCAGGCGGTGGTCAGACTGTCATCATGGATGAAAGAGGCACATTGGCTGAACTTGGTGTTGTCACAATGCCAGGACACAGGCTGGTAGAAATCAGAGATCATTCTATTATCGTTGCGGATAATGCGGATTTCCAGATTGAAGTTGAATGTGACAGCGTTGTTGTATCCCTTGGCGTTAGATCCGTCAATCCGCTTGAAGAGGCACTCAACGGTTTTGAAAACATCTACGTCATCGGAGAGGCGAAACAGGCAGGCAGAAGAATCGCAGACGCAACCCACGCTGCTTATCAGATTGCGTATAACTTATAAGACTTCTTCTCAGGAACTGAACCACTGACAGCCGGAACTGCACCGGCTGTTATTGTTTCGCGCCCTTTCCTTGAAAACACATAAATCTCAGCGATGTTTATTTCTTCAGCGCTTCGTATACTCGTAAATCTTAATTCTACTTAAAGAAATGCCGGATGAAGGATTAAGGTATTCAGTTCAACTCACATCTCCGTTATAATTGACTGAGATTAAGCAAGGGGGTTTTCCATGGCCAAAAAGAAGAAAAAACGCGGTGGGATGAACATACTGGTGCTGATATTTTTATGTCTGCTCACCGCTTTGATCGGAGTTGTCGGTACAGAGTACTTTTATCTGAAGGAAAAATATGCCGGCGATGCTGTTGCCTACAGCCGTGAACAGATCCGTGATCTGGATCTGGATTCCCTGGAGTATAAAGTTGTCCGTATGTTCTATACGGATGAACAGATCAACAATATCCGGGATAACACCGTATCAATTAATGAAACCGCCCAGACTGCGGTGACTGGGGAAGGAACGGAACTTCCTCCCGTGGAGATTGTCCCGATTTATGGAACAACCTATGAGGGATATATGATGCTGGTACATAATCCGGAAGATATCTCGGTTGCGGTCAATCCGTATCTTGGGACCGGCTCGGCAGCACCTTCGCTGGATGAGTATGTCAATATGTATCATGCGCTTGCGGGAATCAATGGCGGCGGCTTCCAGGATGACGGCGGTCACGGAAACGGATCCATTCCTCAGGGCATCGTGATTCATGAAGGGAAACTGGTTTACGGTAATCCGAATACCTATCTTGGAATTGTTGGTATTACCAGTGACGGAAAACTCTTCTGTGCCAATGCGACGGGAAATGAATGCCTGGAATGGGGGATGACAGAAGCGGTTACTTTCGGCCCGGTCTTCATCAATAACTATCAGGTTGTCTTCCAGGAAGGAACCGATAATCTCGGTATGTTGAATCCGCGAACCGCAATCGGTCAGAGGAGTGATGGAACGTTCATGCTGCTGGTAGTCGATGGACGTGGTCCGACCAGCTTTGGCGCATTATATGAAGATATCATCAAGATCTTCCAGGCAAATGACGCCGTCATGGCTGCCAACCTGGACGGAGGAAACTCCTCCGCCATGATCTATGATGGTGACTATGTGAATACACCGGTATCCATGTATGGTTCCCGGAACCTGCCGACGGTATTCCTTGTGAAAGGAGACAACTGATATGCGGATTAAGACATGGCTCGGTCTCTTGATTGTGGCACTCCTTGCGGGAGGATTCGCCTTTGGCGGAAAACGCTATGTGGATAGTGCGAAAGAAGAGTTTGCGGCGGCGGAAGAAGCACTTCCTGAATCCGCGATCTCCGCATACTTCGCCCATATCCGCGAACATGATTATGACGGCATCTATGAAGATTCGATGATTGTGAATCCTCATATCAATTCCAAGGAAGATTATATTGCGCGTCTGGAAGAAATATATGAAGGCGTGGATACCTCAAAGATTGAATATGCCGGTCTCGACAATACCGATGGTTCCCGTGATTATAAGCTCTACTATGACCAGCAGTTTCTTGCGACGCTGAAATTGATGAAAGCAGCTGATGGCAGCTGGATGGCTTCCACCATCTTCAGTGGAGATCTCAGCTATATCATCGAAGTTCCTACCGATGTGACTATTACCGCAAATGGCGTAGCGATCGGACCGGAATATATGATTCAGGAAGAGGTTACTGCCTCCAACTTCACCGGTCTCAATGATACGTCTTCTGCACCGAAGGTAAATGTCTATCAGCTGGATAATCTGCTGGGGGCTCCGGTGATTGAAGTGACAGGGCAAAGCGGATACGGAACCCTGACGGATGTGCTCACCGGGCGGATCTTTGTTGGAAAAACGGTAAATGATGCGGAACTCTCCCAGACCATGATTGATGATGCGGAAATCATCGCCAAGTGGCCTGCCCAGGAGGCAAGCTTAGGTCAGGTGGCTGCGGTATCTGTAACGACCAGTGACTGGTATTCCCGGGTATCCGGTGTACAGAACCAGTGGTTTACAGCGCATGGGACCAGCAGTTTCTCGAATCAGAAGGCCTTCAACATCATCCAGCAGAGTGAGGACTCCATGGTCGGATATGTCACATTTGACTACTATGCGTCCAATGGTGAAGTTTCCCGCACATGGAATGGCGGATATCAGATGTCCTTCCTGAATGTGAATGGAACCTGGAAGATTGCAGGGATGGCGATTGACAATGAACTGAATCCAAACAAGGTAACTCCGCTTCAAAACTGAGACAACTCAAGATATAAAACGAAACGTATGGAATTCCTGAAGGGACCATACGTTTTTTTTTTGGGGTGGTCGCCGAATAAGACTTGAGGCGTATGATACAATGAATCGGGATTTAAGGAGAAGTATATTTTCATGATGAAACAACCTGTTCGAACGAATGTTTCGGACTTTATAAAATCAACGATGGGATCACAGTTTGTGATTCCGGTCTATCAGCGGAATTACACATGGAATCCAGAAGCGGAGACTGCCCGCTTCATGAATGACATTGAAGATCTGTTAACGAACCGTACTGCATCACATTTTCTGGGAATTCTGATTTACAAGGAATTTGAACGCGGATCCATGCATAAGGAAATCCGAATTGTGGATGGCCAGCAGCGCTTGACGACCTCCTACCTGTTTCTTGTGGCATTGAAGAAGGCCGCCGCAGAACAGAAGGATCGGGAAACATCCGGAATGATTGATGACTTCTATCTGTATAACCGTCATGCCTCGGATGATATTAAACTGCGGCTGAAACCGACCGTGTCGGATGATGATACCTATGAGCGGCTGATCTATGGAAGCCGGAAGGATCTGACAAAAAAGAATAAAGAAAGCAATGTCTTCCGCAATTACGAATATATTGCGGAGCGCATTGAGGAAATGAATCGGAAGTATTCCTTACTGGCGATTCTCGATACTCTGAGCCGGCTGGATATTCTGGCATTTCCGTTAAGTGAGTCAGATGACTCCCAGCAGATCTTTGAGTCAATTAATTCTACCGGAGCACCCTTAACTTCTGCGGATCTGATCCGGAATTATATTCTTATGAATGATGCCAGCGATGTGCAGGAGAGAAACTATCGTCTCTATTGGCAGCCGCTGGAACGCTATTACCCTCAGAGCCGGAAACTGGAAGAGTTTTTCCGTCTGTTTCTGGCCGCGAAAACATACAGCCTGTTAAATAAACGGGATATCTATGAAGGGTTCAAATCCTTCTGGAACAGTTCGCAGTCCTCGCATGAAGAACGCCTTCAGGAAATCAATCGGTATTGCCGGTATTACTACACGATTTATAACGGTGAATGTGAAGATGAGCAGGTGGAGAAGGTTCTGCGGGAATTCCGCAGAAATGAGTCGAGAATTCCGGCGCCATTCTTAATGGAAATGTTCCGGATGTATGATGATGAGATCATTGACAGCCGTACCTTGTGCTCGCAGATTCGCCTCATCGATACGTATCTTACCCGGCGGGCGCTCTGCGGTATGGATAACGGCTCGTTGAGCCGCTATTTCCCGCAGTTACTGCGGTCGGTCATGAAGAGCTGGAAAAAGAAGAAGCGCAATATTCATGAAATCACCAAGGTATTCCTGATCAACTATAACCGTGGAAAATCCATGGCGATGCCGACAGACAGTCAGCTGCGGACCCGGTTACGGGAAGTGAATGCGTATTCCATCATGTGCATCCGTCCGGTGCTGGAACGGATTGAACACCATGGCGCAACGGCGGAGGTGGATACATCGGAGCTGAACATTGAACATATCATGCCCCAGCATCCCAATGACTGGTGGAAACGGAACAGCGGCGCCGCAGATGATGAAGAATATACGTTCTATGCTAATCTCATCGGAAATCTCACACTATGCGCAGAGTATGACAATATCCGGATGGGCAATCAGGACTTTAAGTTCAAGAAGAGTGTATTAAGTAAGACACTGCACATCCGGATGAATACAGAACTGCTGAAACGGGAGACCTGGACCGTTCAGGATATTCTGAATCGATGCGATCGTCTGGCCCGGGAAATCATTGAGATTTACCCATATGAAGGCGGAACCGATACGGCAGCGGATGAGCGGGATGATGACATCATTCTTCTCAATACGCCAAGCGTCAATGTACGTGCCCTTTATGTAAATCCGCAGTGTATTGAAATACTTGCCGGATCAACCATGAAGTCATACCGATCCAATGAAATGAAATCCATGCGCAGTCTCTATCGTGATATGACTGAGAAGGGTATTCTCTTTGAAGATGAAAACGGGACCGTGCAGTTTGACAAGAACTTCCGGTTCAGTGATCTGAATACTGCGGCACAGTTCCTGCTGCACCGGGGCGGGGATAACACCTCCGCTTGGACCAGAGAAAATGGACAGGTGTTCCTGCAGAAGAAGGAACCCGCAACACCTCCGGTAAAACCATCGGATACCCCGGTGAAAAAGGATACCTCCGGGCAGCCCAGAAGAAAGAAGCGGAAGAACAACACCAACCGACGGCCGAACGAGACGGAGAGCCGTCAGACTGCGCAAGTACAGAAACCGCGCCCACCAAAGCAGACAGAAAAAAAGACGGTTTCTTCCAATGCGGAAGTCCGTCATTACAGTCGGAAGAGTGAACCACCCAAAGAAGTGGAGAAGCCCGCAGAACCGGAAGCGCCAAAGGCACAGGGTGGGTTCTTCAAGAATCTGTTTGGCAAGAAGAGTTAATCATTCAGAGAATAATACGCTTTATATGCATGAAATGCGGAAGGAACTGCGAAGTGCTGCAGTTCTTTCTTTGTAAGAAGCACATAGTCTTCTCCCGGCACCTCTTCCATTGACGCTGTGCGAATCTCATATGCAATCATGTCCCACTCCACATGGGAGAAGATATGCCGGCTGGCGGGAAGGGAAGTGAGTTTGAGGACGGGAATCCCATCCGCTTCCAGCTGTTTTATTACTTCATTGCGGGATAAGTGAGACTCATAGCCAGGAAATTCATACAGCCCACCCAGTAGTCCGCCTTCCTTCCGCTTATGAAGAAGGAAGCGTTCGCCATCCCTGATAACGGTAATGGTACGGGGAAGAATGCGGCGTGCCTTCAACTTACTGCGGTAGGGGATTCGATCGGTCGTGTGGTTCTGATATGCGATGCATGTAGAGCTCCATGGGCACAGTTCACAATGAGGTTCTCCATTTGGGAGACATACAAGAGCCCCTAATTCCATAAGGGCTTGAGTAAACCGAGAGACAAACTTCGGGGTTCGCTGAATCAGGCCATCCCCCGCAAGGGTAAAGAACTGACGCAGCTCCTGCTCAAATTCCTTTCGCACGATATCTGCGCGGATATCCCGTTCTTCATGGAACAGGCGTGCTAATACCCGAAGCACATTTCCGTCAACTGCCGGCTCGGGAATCTCATAGGCAATGGACGCAATCGCTCCGGCAGTATAAGGACCAATTCCGGGAAGTCGACGCAGCTGTGCCGGGTCACTTGGCAGTGCGCCTCCATGTTGTTCCATGAGAATCTCAGCACACTTCTTAAGATTTCTTGCGCGGGAGTAATATCCCATGCCTTCCCAGAGTTTCATTAAGGTATCTTCAGGAATACAGGAAAGGGAAGGAATATCCGGTATGACTTCCTTGAAGCGGACAAAGCGCTCTTTTACGAATTCCACTCTTGTCTGTTGCAACATGATTTCACTGATCCAGACATCAAACGGATCCCCGGTATCCCGCCATGGAAGCTCCCGATGGTTGGTCTCATACCAGGTTAAAAGCTGTTCTGCCTGTGTGGTGGTGATTGCCATGGAATTATTGTATCAGTCTTCACAAAAACCCGCTTTTAGAGTATCCTTAATTCACACGCGCCGGTAATTCAATGGCAGAATGTCAGCTTCCCAAGCTGAATACGCGGGTCCGATTCCCGTTCGGCGCTCTTTTTTATTTTTTGGGGATGAATGACACAGGTTCAGCCAGAGGTTCAAAGAAGGGATCCTCTGGCGTTTTATATACCTGCACTGCTGTATCGATATACGCCTGAATGGACTCCGATACCGGTTCCTGGTAAATGATGCCATATTCTCTTCGCCAGGACGTGTCGAGAGGAATGACCGCAAGCTCATGAATCTTTCGAATAAATGGATTTGCGGTCAGAAAGAGATAATCATTGTTCAGGCAGGAGAAGGCAATATCCACCTGATGATCCACATCCATGCGCTCATGGAGTAAAGAGGGATGGAGAGAATATGCCTGTTTCAGTTCTTTAACCTGCTGTTTTTCCAGCATCATCGGGAAGATATACATATGAAAGGAGGAAAGCTCGGAAAGCGTAAGCAGGCGTTTCTCGGAAAGGGGATGATTTCGACGCACCGCAATATGAAACTTTGTTTTCACCAATGGTGTATAGCCGGTGTTCATCTGTTTCATATCGGATAAACGGAACGTTTCTCCAACATCCATGATATTTTCCTGAACCCGGTATTCGCCGCTGTGATTGGGATGAACTACGCGTGTGATATTGATTTCCGGATAAACAGTTGAATACATGTCAGTTACCGGGTCCAGGATGACCTGGTGCTCCACATTACCGATACGTATGGTTTCACTCATTGTCGCTTTTCGGCATGCGCTGATCAGATCTGCTTCCTCTTTCAATAATTGCTTTGCGCCGTCATAGAAGATCTTTCCGGCTTCCGTAGGCCGGACTCCGGTACGCGTGCGCTCCAGCAGAATACATCCTGTCTCATCTTCCAGCTTTTTGACCTGCTTATACATTGCCTGTTTGGAAAGAAAGGAATGTTCCTGTGTTTTCGTGAAACTTCCATGATCGATAAGATCAATTAACAGTTTCATATGTTCACTGTTCATAACACCTCTTTGGTAACCTGTGGTTCCCACACAGGTAATGATAAGAGACTTCCCTGGAATTAACAAGCCGATAAGATGGGAGTGAAAGGAAGAAATTGTATGAAAAAACTTACTGCTTTATTCATGGCGCTTGTGCTGCTGAGCGGCTGCGGACAGTCTGCTTCTTCTCCAGAAGACACTGCTGTGCAGGGTGACGCCGAACCCTCAGGTATCTTTACACCGGGCACCTATACCGCCACTGCGGACGGAAGAAATGGAGAGGTTGTAGTTACTGCCACATTTTCGTCAGATGCCATTGAAGATATTCAGGTGGAATCGGAAGAAACAGAAAATATCGGTGTTACTGCGATGGAAGAGCTGAAACAGCAGATCCTCGACGCACAGGCACTGGATGTGGATGTGATCAGTGGGGCTACTCTAAGCAGCCAGGCATTCCTGAGCGCATTGAAGGAAGATGTATCTCAGGCAGGTGCAGATCCTGAATCCTTGACCGGTGCGGTCAAGGAAGAGGCTGCCACCGCCTATCAGACGGAAGCGGAGATTATCATCGTCGGAGCTGGTGCTGCCGGTATGACTGCCGCAATTACCGCATCGGAAAATGGCGCTGATGTCATTTTGCTTGAGAAATCCAGCGTGCTTGGCGGAAATACCGTATGTGCTGCCAATGGCATCAACGGTGCCGATTCGGAAGTGCAGCTTGCGTCCGAACAGTATGTGAATGCCAATGCGTCTGTAGAAGGACTCGCAGAATTACAGTCGAATAATGATCATGCGAGAAGTGACCTTGTCAACGCGTTTGCGGAACACAGCGGGGAGACACTGGACTGGCTTACCAGTATTGGGGCGAACTTCGAAGTGGACATTCAGGAAGATGACCGGAATGAAACGCAGAACTATTACATGGTTAAGGATGTGACAGACGGTACGACAGCGGTTACGTTAATCAATCGTGTCGCAGCGGAACTTAAGAAGGCTGGAATTACTGTTTATTACAATATGGATGCGCATGATCTGGTTCAGGATGATAATGGCGCAGTGACTGGTGTTATCGCGACAGATGAACAGGGAGAGGAAATTACCTTCCATGGCAAAGCAGTTCTGCTTGCGACAGGCGGCTTTGGCCAGAACAGTGAGCTTGTTGGGACCTATAATGAACATCTGGCAAACGCTGTTACCGATGAAATCGCTCCTACCACTGGTGAAGGTCTTCTGATGGCACTTTCTGTTGGAGCTGATACGGCAGATCTGGATGCGATTCAGACGTTCCCGGCTGTCATTCCGGGATATGGAATGATTCTTCCGTTTAATCTTCCGGGTGGATTTGTGCCGGATGCGCTGTATGTGAATAACTCCGCAGAGCGATTTACCGCCGAAGCATTTGAGATCCCGGATGCGATTCTTGCGCAGGATAAAGGAGAAGTATACGCCGTTTTCGATGACAGCGGAATGAATGATGGTCTGAAAAATCTGATGAATCTTGGATATGTTGTTTCCGGTGACTCTCCAGAAGAGCTTGCGGAACAGCTGGGTCTTGACCCGAACGTATTGCGTGAAACGGTAGATGTGTTCAATGAAGATATTGAAGATGGGACAGATGACGCGTTTGGCAGAGAACAGAATCTCGATCCGATCGAAGGAACACTGTATGGTTATCGCTTCGGTGTCGGTGCTCATTATTTCATGGGTGGTGTTCTGATCAATGACAAAACACAGGTGCTGGATGCCGAAGGGACTCCGATTGATGGTCTCTATGCGGCAGGGGAAGTAACCGGTGGATTCCACGGGACCTTCCGTGTCGATGGATCGGGACTTGGCGATTCGTTTACCTTCGGAAGAATTGCTGGACAGGAAATCGCAGAAGCAGTCAGATAACGATGATTGAGTCACCTCAGGGTGGCTCTTTCTTATTTCCAGGGCATGCGCATAGGTGAACCAGAGATAATGCGGTACACTGCAGTTATCAAAAGGAAAGGAGACCAGTATGAAGGAAACCATTAAAGTGACAGAGTATGCAGGACGGATTAACGAGGCCCTTGGCAAAGGGGGAATTCTGTTGAATACGAGTGGCGAAAAGTTCAATACGATGGTGATTGGCTGGGGCCATCTCGGTATTCTATGGAATAAACCAACCTTCCATGTTTACGTACGCCAGGGGCGGTATACTAAGCCACAGTTGGATAAGACCGGTGAATTTACGATCAGCGTGCCATTAGATAACGCAGATCCACTCATCACAAAACTCTGCGGCTGGAAGTCAGGCCGGGAAATCGATAAGGTCAAGGAGGCTGGACTCGAGCTGGAAGAAGCTCGAACCATTCATACTCCCGGAATCAAGCAGTATCCCATTACCCTGGAATGTCGGATTCTCTATGCCCAGGATCAGGATCTCAGCCGGATTCCCGAGGATATCAGAGCAGCAACCTATCCACAGGATGTGGATGGCACCTGGCCTATGGCAAATCGGGATTTCCATACCATGTATATCGGGGAGATTGTCGACGCATATATCATTCGATAGGCAGAATCTTTTAACTTAAGTGAACAGCGAAAAAACGGCCGAAGCCGTTTTTTCTTGGACAATACATTCAGAACTGAGAAGGGAATGGAGTACCTCAGAACTTCAGATTGTCTGTTCTATTTATACGGCTCATATCTGAGCCGGTTCTGCTGGTTCAGCCACGGAATCCAGGACCCTGGAATCCACCTTGAGGTGTGCCTCCCTGGCCACGAGCGCCCTGGCCCATACCGCCCATCATCTGATTGGTCAGCTGAGTGACGGTTTCACCATTGACGATCAGTGTTCCGCCATTATAGGTTCCTGTTCCGTCATAATCGAATGCGGACTGTGCAGTGATATTGATTGTTCCGCCATTGATTGTAAGATCGCCATTAGAATCGATCGCATCGGTATCGCCGCTTGCCATGGTGATGGAAATGTCACCGCCGTTGATGACAATTGCGACATCGTACGCGTTGGACTTTCTTCCGGCATTGATTCCATCATCTCCTGCAGAGATGGTTAGCTCACCATCATTGATTTCGATATAAGTCGATTCGATTCCTTCTCCCGCATTGAGGTTGAAGGTTCCGCCGTTGATCGTGATGGTCGCGGAAGCGTGTATCGCATCATCGTTTGCCTGAATATCAAAGGTTCCGTTTTCTATCACAATCAATCCCAGTGTCGCATCATCATTGTTCTCCGCATGGAGACCATCACTTCCGGAGGTAAGATGGAATGTGCCGTCATAGATGAGAATGGAGTCGTTTGCCTCGAAGGCTTTGGAGGAAGCAGTGATGTTGTAAGTGCCTCCGGTGACTTTGAGATCATCTTTTGAGGTGATTCCATTATCGGTTGAGTTGATGTTCAGGGTTCCGACGCCATTTAATACCAGATCATCTTTGGAGTAGATGACCGCATCGGTATTATCGTTGCCGGTTTTGGAAAAGGATCCGGTGACGGAGAAAGTGTTTTCGCTGTCTGTGGTCGTGACGAATACCTTATCCGCATTGATGACATAGATAACAGGGGAACTGTCATTTGTGATGGAAAGACCATCCAGAACCAGCTGTACCTTTTCATTGTCTTCAACATCTACACTGATCGTGACATTCTCTGCCATCCCGCTTAAGACATAGACACCTTCTTCGGTAATCGCGATATCTTCATCATCTGCGACGGTGAAATATACCGCGTCGGTAAGATCTGCGCTCTGATTGAGATCACGGTCTGTGAACAGACTGTTCTCAGTGGTGGATGTAGATTCAGAAGAATCTGATGCGGATGTTTCAATGATATAGGTTTCGGTTCTGACCTCTTCGGCAGGTGCCTCTGCCGCTGCAGTTCCGCATCCGGCCAGACTCACCGCAAGCAGTCCCGCGGTAATCATACGAGTTACAGGTTTCATAATTGACCTCCTTCGCTGCTCTTATTCAGCGTACCTGTATCCTAACTGCCAAGTTTGAACATTATCTGAACAACGGGTGTGATCCTCATGAAGGATTCGGGAAAGATACGAGAATGAAAGAAATGTAAAAAACTGTCATTTAAGAAAAAAGTTTCAGATTTGTGTTGAAATCCTTTCTCGTTGTTCTATATAATATCGCTAAAGCGAAGAAGTGGAGTAGTACTGCCGCAACAGCTTTGAAGCGAGCCCAGTATGGTGAAAGTGGGTAAAGGAAAGCTGCAGGAACGTGCCATGGAGTGCATTCACGAAGGAAACCGAGTGAATGACGTAGAGACCGCGTTAAGGGAGAAAGAGTCCGGAAACCATGGGGTTCCGGGAAGAAAGGTGGCAACGCGCATGATTCGTCCTTTAGGCTTTATGGCTTAAAGGACGTTTTATTTTCCGGAGGAATGACAATGAGACAGCGACGACGAACCATAGATCATGATACGAACATAACGAAACAATACGAATTATATAGATAAGGAAGGAAACTGACATGAAAAAAGAAGATATCAAAAAAGTAGTGCTCGCTTACAGCGGAGGTCTTGACACCTCCATCATCATTCCCTGGCTGAAGGAAAACTATAACAACTGTGAAGTGATTGCGGTTTCAGGAAATGTCGGACAGGCTGATGAACTGGAAGGACTGGAAGAAAAAGCAAAGAAGACTGGTGCCTCCAAGCTCTATGTCCTCGATCTTACCGATGAATATGTGAATGACTTTATTCTTCCCTGTGTAAAGGCAGGTGCCAAATATGAAGACTATCTGCTGGGAACCAGTCATGCTCGTCCGATCATCGCTAAGGGATTGGTTGAGATCGCACTCAAGGAAGGCGCAGATGCGATCTGCCATGGATGCACGGGAAAAGGAAATGACCAGGTAAGATTCGAACTTGCGATTAAGCATTTCGCTCCCAACATGCCGGTCATCGCACCCTGGAGAGAGTGGCCCATCAAATCCAGAGATGAGGAAATCGATTACGCAGAAGCCCATAACATTCCGCTGAAGATCTCCCGTGAGACCAACTACTCCAAGGATAAAAACCTCTGGCATCTGAGCCATGAGGGACTGGATCTTGAAGATCCGGGAAATGAACCGCTTTATGAAAAGCCGGGATTTCTGGAAATGGGTGTTTCTCCGTTAGAAGCTAAAGATGAACCGGAATATATCGAACTTGCGTTTGAACAGGGAATTCCTGTCAGCCTGAATCAGGAGAAACTGACTCCCAAGGAGATTGTGCTGAAGCTGAATGAAATCGGCGGGCGCAATGGTATTGGCCTGCTTGACATCGTGGAAAACCGGCTGGTCGGTATGAAGAGCAGAGGTGTCTATGAGACGCCGGGCGGAACCATTCTCTATGCGGCGCATGACTACCTTGAAACCATTACACTCGATAAGCTGACCGCACATAAGAAGGCGGAACTGGCTCTGACATTTGCGGATCTTGTCTATAACGGACAGTGGTATACACCGCTTCGTGAAGCGCTCTCCGCATTTGTGGATAAGACTCAGGAACGGGTCAGCGGAAGTGTGAAACTGAAGCTGTATAAGGGGAATATCATCAAGGCAGGTGTCTTCAGTGAGTATTCTCTTTACAGTGAGGATCTTGCGTCCTTCGGTGAGTCTGACTACGATCAGAAGGACAGCGCTGGATTCATCAACCTCTATGGCCTGCCGATCAAGGTTCAGGCTCTTGCGGATCAGAAACATAACAAATAACAGGAGGCTTCCATGGCAAAACTGTGGGCAGGAAGAACAGACGGTGCGACCGATCAGATCGCCGATGATTTCAATTCTTCGATCCGGGTGGATCAGAGAATGTATAAGGAAGATATAACGGGATCGATCGCGCATGCGAAGATGTTAAAAAAGCAGAATATCATTCCCGTAGAAGCAGCGGATCATATCATTTCCGGACTGGAAGGGATCCTTGCGGATATGGAGGAAGGACGCTTATTACCCGACCCGGCAAGTGAAGACATCCACATGTTTGTGGAACAGGTACTGACGGAACGGATCGGTGATGAAGGCAAGATGTTACATACCGCCCGCAGCCGCAATGATCAGGTAACACTCGATACGAGATTGTATCTGCGAGGGCAGTCCGAAGTGATCCGGGAAAAGATTCTGGATCTCATTGAGGTATTGAATGAGGGAGCGGAGCGCTATAAGGATGTGATTCTTCCTGGATATACGCATATGCAGAGGGCACAGCCCATTGTCTTTGGTCATCATCTTCTGGCTTATGTCATGATGCTCTTGAGGGATGTTGGCAGATTACAGGATTGTGAATCCAGAATGAACGAGTCTCCCATCGGTGCCTGTGCGCTGGCGGGAACCACATATGATACGGACCGGGATTATGAGGCAGCGCTGCTTGGCTTTGATTCAGTGAGTCAGAACAGCCTCGATAGTGTTTCAGACCGGGACTATTGTCTGGAATTACTCAGTGCGCTGTCCATTCTGATGATGCATCTGTCACGCTTTTCCGAAGAATTGATTCTCTGGTCAAGCTGGGAGTTTGGATTTGTTGAACTGTCAGATGCCTATACCACAGGCTCTTCCATCATGCCGCAGAAAAAGAACCCGGATATGGCAGAACTGATCCGTGGAAAAACCGGACGGGTGTATGGTGACCTGATGGGGCTGCTTACGACCATGAAGGGAATTCCTCTTGCCTATAACAAAGACATGCAGGAAGATAAGGAACCGGTATTCGACGCGGTCGATACCGTGAAGATCTGCCTGGATGTTCTGACACCGATGGTAGATCAGATGACGGTTCATGAAGATCGCATGGCCGAAGCGGCACGCCGTGGATTCATCAATGCGACGGATGTCGCAGACTATCTTGTAAAAAAGGGAATGCCATTCCGTCAGGCATATAAGATCTCCGGCTCTCTTGTTGCACTATGCATTCAGAAGGATCTGGTGTTGGAGCGCCTTCCGTTAGAAGAATATCGGCAGTTCTCGGATCTGTTTGAAGAAGATCTCTATGAGGCGATTGACCTTCGCCATGCGGTAAATACCCGTATTTCCAAAGGCGGAACCGGTATCGCTTCTGTGGAGGCGCAGATCGACTGGGTGAAGGAACAGCTTGTGAATTTGAGGGGGAACAGATGACAACCGTATTTATTGACGGAAGTTCGGGAACGACCGGACTTCAGATTCATGAACGTCTGTCACAGCGAAGTGAATTGACATTGTTACAGGTTCCCTATGAACTGCGCCATGAGGAAGCGGTCCGCAAGGAAGCGCTGAATGCGGCGGATGTGGTGTTCCTGTGTCTGCCAGACGATGCGGCAGATGTCTCCGCCTCCCTGGTAGAAAATGATCATACCGTAGTGATCGATACCTCTACCGGGCATCGTACTGCCCCGGGATGGGTCTATGGTCTTCCAGAACTGGATGGGCAGAAAGAACGTATTGCGGCCGCAAAGCGGATTGCCAATCCCGGATGTCATGCCAGTGGGTTCATCGCGTTGAGCGCACCGTTAGTAAAAGCTGGCGTGCTGTCACCGGAAGCGAAGCTTCACTGCACCTCATTGACCGGATATTCCGGAGGCGGAAAGAAGATGATCGCCCAATATGAACAAGCCGAACGGGATCCATATCTCGATGCGCCGCGGATGTATGGCCTTGCGCAGACTCATAAACATCTGCGGGAGATGCAGGTGATCAGCGGACTGGTTCATGAACCGGGCTTCTGTCCGGTCGTCGCAGATTTCTATTCCGGAATGGAAACGATCATCACCTTGTTTGAAGATGAAGTATGCGGTGGAATCGAAGCGATCAAAGAGGTATATCGTTCGGTATATCACACAGGTCTCATACGTTATGAAACCAATACCGATGAATCAGGATTCCTCTCTGCAGCAGCGTTTGCGGGGCGGGATGATATGCAGGTGAGCGTGGATGGAAATGAGAAGCGCATCCTGCTGACGGCGCGCTTTGACAACCTTGGGAAAGGGGCGTGTGGTGCAGCAATTCAGAATATGAATCTTGTGCTTGGGCTTCCCGAAGATACCGGGCTCAGAATTGGAGAAAAAGGATGAAATGGATTGAAGGTGGTGTGTGTGCACCGAACGGATTTAAAGCCGGTGGAATACATTGCGGGATTCGGAATGGAAAAGATAAAGAAGATCTCGCACTGATTTATTCAAGTGAACCCTGTGTTGGTGCCGGGTTATTTACCCGCAACCGGGTAAAGGCAGCTCCAGTGAAACTTGACCAGAAGACCATACGTAATGATTCCTTTCATGCGATTATCGCCAACTCCGGCATTGCTAATGCATGTGCTCCGCATGATTATGAAAATGCGGTGGCAATGCAGAACGCGGCGGCCAAGGCACTTGGAATCGCACCAGAAACCGTACTGGTTGGCTCGACTGGCGTCATTGGAAAAGATCTTGATGTCTCAAAAATTGAAGCGGGACTTCCTGCTTTGATCGAAGCGCTTAAAGCGGATGGAAGCGGGTCGGATAAAGCAGCCAAAGCCATCATGACAACCGATACACGGAAAAAGGAACTTGCCGTGGAGGTGGAGCTGGATGGAACAACGGTTCATATCGGTGGAATCTCCAAAGGCTCCGGGATGATTCATCCCAATATGGGTACGATGCTATGTTATCTGACAACGGATGCTTCAATTAAGAAGGAACTGCTTCAGAAGGCTTTGAAGACTGTTTGTGATCGAAGCTTCAACCGGATCAGTGTTGATGGTGATACTTCTACCAATGATTCTCTGCTGATTCTTGCGAATGGCTTGGCAGGAAATCCTGAAATCAAGGAGGAATCTGAGGCTTTCGCTCGATTTACAGAAGCACTTGAAGCACTGTGCGTAGAACTGGCACGCCGCATGGCTGCGGATGGGGAAGGTGCGTCACATCTGATTACCTGTACCGTATTCCATTGTCTTGGAGAACCTCGGGCAGAGATTCTTGCCAAGTCTGTGATCCGCTCTCCCTTAACCAAGGCAGCGATCTTTGGGACCGATGCCAACTGGGGAAGAGTGCTCTGTGCCCTTGGATATGCGGGAGAAGAGTTCGACCAGGATCAGGTGACGATTTCCTTCCGTTCGTCCTATGGAGAAATCATGGTCTGCCAGAATGGAAAAGGTCTGGAGTTTGATGAAGTGCTTGCCAAAGCGATTTTGAGTGAAGATGAAGTTGAAATTCTCGTCGATATGAATGAAGGGGAGGAAAGTGTCACCTGCTGGGGATGCGATCTGACTTATGATTATGTAAAGATCAACGGAGATTACCGGACATGAATACAGCACATATGGATAACAGCACAAGAGCACAGGTTCTGGTACAGGCACTTCCTTACCTGGAACGCTATTATGGCAAAACCATCGTCGTAAAGTATGGCGGTAATGCCATGGTCAGTGAAGAGCTGAAGGAACAGGTGATGGAAGATATCGTCCTGCTTTCCATGGTCGGAATCAAAGTGGTTCTGGTGCACGGCGGGGGACCGGAGATGTCGGATCTTATGAAGCGACTCGGAAAGGTTCCTGAGTTCGTGGATGGACTGCGTGTGACAGACAGTGAGACCATTGAAATCGCCGAGATGATTCTTGCGGGAAAGATCAATAAGAGTCTCGTAAATCTGCTTCAGATGAAAGGCGGAAAGGCAGCCGGGCTTTCGGGAATCGATGGCCGCATGATTGAGGCGGAGTTCAAGGATGAACGCCTTGGCTATGTAGGTAATGTCACAAAGGTCAATGCGGAGCCGATCTTCGCTTTGCTTGATAACGGTTATATTCCTGTGATTTCTACGATTGGCTGTGATGCCAATGGAAATATCTTCAATATCAATGGGGATACCGCGGCCGGAAAGATCGCACCTGCGGTTCATGCGGAACGCTTAATCATGATGACGGACATTGAAGGAATCATGAAGGATCGTGAAGATACGGGATCTCTGATTCCTGAGCTCAACGTGGAAGAAGCGGAACAGATGATTGCGGATGGAACTGTATCGGGTGGAATGATTCCAAAGGTACGCTGTTGTATTGATGCGCTGAAAGCAGGGGTTAAGGCGTCGGTTATTATTGATGGAAGGGTGCCGCACGCAACCTTAATGGAGATTCTGACCAATGAGGGTGCCGGCACAATGATAAAGGAGAAGTAAGATTTTCATGAGCGGAATCAAGGAACTGGATCAGTGTTATGTGGCTTCTACCTATGGGCGATTTCCGGCTGTACTTAAGGAAGGAAAAGGAAGCGAAGTATTTGATGAAGATGGAAAGCGATACATCGATATGGGATCGGGAATCGGTGTCAATCTCTTCGGATACAGTGATGAGGTCTGGAAACAGGCAGTTGTCGAACAGCTGAATGCGCTCCAGCATACTTCCAATCTTTATTACACCGGCCCATGCGCAAAGCTGGCGGAACAGTTATGCCGGAGGACGGGTTTGAAAAAGGTCTTTTTCTGCAACTCTGGTGCTGAAGCGAATGAATGCGCAATTAAAGCAGCACGGCGATATGCGGAAATAAATCTTGGCCCGGAATATACCACTATCATCACATTGAACAACAGTTTCCATGGGCGAACTCTTACAACCCTTGCGGCGACAGGCCAGGCAAAGTTTCATGAACTGTTTCAACCGTTAACTCCGGGATTTGTACATGCGGATGCCAATGATCTGGAAGGGCTCGAAGTATTATTGAAGGCCTATCCAACAGCAGCTGTCATGATTGAATGTGTGCAGGGAGAAGGCGGGGTCAATGTATTGGAGACATCCTATATTGAAGGCATCACAAAGCTTGCGGAAACCTATGGCTTTCTTCTGATTGATGATGAAGTGCAGACCGGCAATGGCCGTACGGGAAAGCTGTTTGCGTATATGCATACAGATGTCGTCCCGGATATTGTGACGACTGCCAAAGGACTGGGCGGTGGTCTTCCGATTGGCGCATGCATGTTAGGGGGAAAGGTTCAGGATATCTTTCATCCCGGAGATAACGGATCTACCTTTGGCGGGAACCCGGCGGTCTGTGCCGGAGCGCTTGCGAATCTGAACCGTCTCGATGAGGCATTCCTGGAAGAGGTTAACCGGAAGTCAGCTCATATCTTTGAACGTCTTTCCAATCAGCCAGGAATCCGCTCTCTCAGTGGAAAGGGCCTGATGATCGGAATTGAACCGGAACAGGGAACCGCTGCTTCCCTTGCCCAGAAAATTCTGGAAGGTGGGGTTCTGGTATTAACTGCCGGGGGAAATAAAGTGCGCCTGTTACCGCCACTGAACATTCCCGATGAGCTTCTTGATGAAGCGCTTGATGTGATACTTCAGGCTTTTGCGTCACAGAAAGGATAAACGTATGGATTTAAAAGGAAGAGATTTTCTGACCCTTCTGGACTTTACACCGGAAGAGATTCTCGGTCTCATCGATCTTGCGGCCGAATTAAAGCAGAAAAAGAAGGCGCATATTCCACATCGCTTATGTGAAGGAAAGAATGTTGCGTTGATATTTGAAAAAACCAGCACTAGAACGCGGTGTGCCTTTGAGGTCGCCGCCAGTGATCTTGGTATGGGAAGCACCTATCTTGGACCGACGGGTTCACAGATCGGAATCAAGGAGACGATTGCGGATACCGCAAGGGTTCTTTCCGGTATGTATGATGCGATTGAATACCGGGGATTCGAGCAGGAAATCGTGGAAGAACTAGCGGCCTATTCGGATGTACCGGTATATAACGGCTTGACCAATGAATTCCATCCGACACAGATTCTGGCAGATATGTTGACCATACGGGAAGCCTTTGGCCGCCTGAAGGGAATTCATCTGGTTTATATGGGAGATGCCCGTTATAACATGGGACGTTCTTTAATGATCGGTTGTGCCAAGCTTGGACTGAAGTTCACCGCCTGTGCACCAGAAGGATATTACCCAGAGGAAGCACTCATGGAGACATGCCGGAAGATTGCGGAAGAAACCGGTGCAGTGATTGAACTGTGTGGAGAGCCGAAGGAAGCCGTCAAAGGGGCAGATGTCATCTATACGGATATCTGGGTCTCCATGGGAGAACCCGAGGCGGTTTGGGAAGAACGTATTCCGAAGATGCTACCATACCAGGTAAACGCAGAACTCATGCATGCTGCCGGGGAACAGTGCCGCTTCATGCATTGCCTGCCTTCCTATCATGACCTGAAAACGGAAGTAGGAAAGAAGGTTGGTGAGAAATACGGCCTTGAGGCGTTGGAGGTGACAGATGAAGTATTCGAAAGCCCGCAGTCTCTGGTATTTACAGAAGCAGAAAACCGCATGCATACCATTAAGGCGGTCATGGCTGCGACCTTATGAATGGGGATAAGAGATTCCTGATCCTTTCCGATGGAACGGTGATGGAAGGGAAGGCCTTCGGCGCAGAACAGAGTGCGGTTGGTGAACTTGTCTTTACGACCGGAATGTGTGGTTATATTGAAACGTTGACCGACCCCAGTTATGCGGGACAAATTGTCCTTCAGACGTTCCCTCTGATCGGAAACTACGGCATCATTCCCGAAGACTTTGAGGGAGAAAGCAGGCTCCGTGGATATGTGGTGCGGGAGTACAGTGAAACACCATCGAACTTCCGATGCGAAACAACGCTGGATTCTTATCTGAAAGCCCATGGTATTCCAGGTATCTATGGCGTCGATACCCGGGCAATCACACGCAGGATCCGTGAACATGGGGTAATGAATGCGATGATTACGGATCATGTTGATATTGACCCCAAGGAAATTGAGGAGTATGCCGTGCGTGGTGTCGTAGCGGAAGCTTCCTGTAAGGATATAAGACAGTGCCCTGGAAAGGACCCGCGTTTTCACGTGGTATTAATGGACTTTGGGGCGAAGGAAAATATCATCCGGGAGCTTAACCAGTCTGGCTGTGATGTGACAATTGTGCCTTACGATACTTCAGCGGAAACCATTCTTGCGATGAAACCGGATGGCGTGATGCTATCGAATGGCCCTGGCGACCCTTCTGAAGCTGTTGGTCCGATTCAGGAGATTCGTGCGCTTCTTGGGAAGGTGCCGATGTTTGGTATCTGCTTAGGGCATCAGTTAACCGCCCTTGCGGCAGGAGGGACAACCTACAAAATGAAATACGGCCACCGTGGTGTCAACCAGCCGGTGACCGATCTTGAAAGCGGACGTACGTTCATCACAACTCAGAACCATGGGTATGCGGTGGATCTGGAGTCCGTAAAGGGGACGGGAACCGTTCGTATGGTCAATGCGAATGATGGAACGTGTGAAGGACTGGATTATCCGGGCAAATACTGTTTTACCGTGCAGTTTCATCCGGAAGCCTGCGCCGGTCCAAAGGATACCGAATTTCTGTTTGGAAGGTTCATTTCCCTGATGGAGGAGTACCGCAATGCCAAGAGATAATTTAATCAAGAAAATACTGGTAATCGGGTCTGGACCGATCGTCATCGGACAGGCCGCAGAATTTGACTATGCGGGTGCGCAGGCATGTGGTGTTTTGAAAGCGGAAGGAATCAATGTGGTTCTGGCAAACTCCAACCCCGCAACGATCATGACCGATCATCATCTGGCTGATGAGATATACCTGGAACCGCTGACAGTGGATACCCTGAAGCGCATTATCGAAAAGGAACATCCGGACAGTCTTCTGGCAGGACTTGGTGGGCAGACGGGCTTGACCCTTGCGATGATGTTGTCGGAAGATGGCTGGCTGGATGCCCATGGTGTACGGCTGCTTGGATCAGATATCGAAGCGATTCAGCGGGCAGAAGATAGGGATCTGTTCCGTCAGGCAATGCGGAAAATCGGACAGCCGGTGGTGGCATCTGGAATTGCGACGACGGAAGAAGAAGCACTTTCCTGTGCGAAAGAAATCGGATATCCGGTGATCGTCCGGCCTGCGTTTACCCTTGGTGGAAGTGGCGGAGGAATTGCGGCGAATGAAGAAGAACTGCGCCAGATCGCCCATACCGGTCTTGGGCTTTCACCGATCACGCAGGTATTGATCGAGCGCTCGATTGCCGGTTGGAAGGAAATTGAATTTGAAACCATGCGGGACAGCCTCGGCAATGTGATTGCGGTATGTTCGATGGAAAATGTCGATCCGGTGGGAATTCATACCGGTGACAGTATTGTTGTGTCTCCCTGTCTTACACTTGCGGACAGAGAATTCCAGATGCTGCGAAAAGCCTCGCTGGATATCATTACCGAACTGAATATTGTCGGTGGCTGTAATGTGCAGCTGGCATTGGATCCGGAAAGCTTTGAATATGCGGTGATTGAAGTGAATCCCCGTGTTTCCCGTTCCAGTGCGTTAGCCTCCAAGGCAACCGGTTATCCGATTGCCAAAGTGACGACGAAGATCGCTCTTGGCTATACCTTGGATGAAATACGCAATGAGGTGACGGGGAAGACCTGTTCCTGCTTTGAACCGGCACTGGATTATGTGGTGGTGAAGTATCCCAAGTGGCCGTTTGATAAGTTTGCCGGGTCAAGCAGAAGCCTTGGCACACAAATGAAGGCAACTGGAGAAGTGATGGCTATCGCCTCCTGTTTTGAGGCCGCCTTACTGAAAGCGATCCGTGGGGCGGAGATTGGCCTTGATACGCTGAATTATGCGTCTAAGGATCCCCGCTCAGTGAGAGAACGGCTTCATGACATTGATGATCATCGCCTGTTCACTGTCTTTGAGGCATTGAAGGCAGGTGTAAGCATAGAAGAAATTCATGCTATCACAAAGATTGATGAATGGTTTCTTTTCTGCTTGAAGAATCTTGTCCGTTATGAAGAACGTATCTCTCATTCCTGGAATGAGGAACTCTATCTTGAAGGAAAACGACTCGGCTATACCGATGAAGCACTGAAGCGGATTGCGGGAGTTTCTGACATTGAAGGACGTCCGCTTTCCTATAAGATGGTGGACACCTGTGCCGCAGAGTTTTCTGCGGAAACACCATACTTCTACTCCAGCGCAGATGATGAATGTGAATCCCGTTCCCTGAAGCGCAGTGAGAGGGAAGTCATCATGGTGTTGGGCTCCGGTCCGATCCGAATCGGGCAGGGAATCGAATTTGACTATTCGTCGGTTCATTGTGTATGGACACTGCGTGAGCTTGGCTATGACGTGGTTATTGTAAACAACAATCCGGAAACGGTCTCCACAGATTTTGATACAGCGGATCGGCTTTATTTCGAACCATTATGCCCAGAGGATGTCATGCATATCATCCGTGTGGAACAGCCGATTGGCGTTGTTGTGGCATTTGGCGGTCAGACCGCAATCAAGCTGACTTCCTTTCTGGATGCGCAGGGGATTCCGATTCTTGGAACTTCCGCGGAAAGTATTGATCTTGCGGAAGACAGAGAGCGGTTTGATGCGCTGTTAGAAGAACTTCATGTCCGCCGTCCCAAAGGGGCTGCGGTAGTGACAATGGAAGAAGCTGTCACAGCAGCGGAAGAGATTGGCTATCCGGTGCTGCTTCGTCCCTCATATGTCATTGGTGGTCAGAATATGACAATTGCCCATGCGAAAGAGGATACGGTGGAATATATGGGCAGAATTCTTGCCCAGGGAATTGAAAACCCGGTGCTTATTGACCGCTATCTCCCCGGCACGGAACTGGAAGTGGATGTGATTTCTGATGGAACCAATGTATTGATTCCCGGAATTATGGAACATATTGAACGGGCTGGAGTGCACTCTGGTGATTCCATTGCGGTTTATCCTCCCTACAATCTCAATGACAAGGATCTAAGCCGGGTCATTGAGGTATCGGAACAGCTTACGCTGGCCATGAAGACCAGGGGGCTTGTGAATATTCAGTATCTGATGTTCGGTGGGGAGCTCTATGTCATTGAAGTGAATCCCCGTGCCAGCCGGACAGTACCGTATATTTCCAAAGTGACTGGGGTTCCGATGGTAGACCTTGCGGCGAATGTAATGCTGGGGAAGAACCTGCTGGATCTTGGATATGGTTCCGAGCTTTATAAGACGCCCCCATACAGTTGCGTTAAGGTTCCGGTATTCTCCTTTGAAAAACTGAGTGACGCCAATTCCATTCTTGGTCCGGAAATGAAATCAACCGGGGAAGTACTTGGGATCGGACGAACACTTCCAGAGGCGCTGTTTAAGGGATTGACCGCTGCCGGCTTCCGTGTGCCGCCGCTTCAGACGAGTGAAAAAGGCGGGGTTCTGATTTCTGTAGAAACCCATGATTATCAGGAGATTCTTGATGTATCGAAGAAACTTTATGATCTTGGAATGAAACTGTATGCAACTACCGGTACGGCTGAAACCATTCAATCCATGGGAATTGAAGTAACTTCAGTTGCCAACGCGACGGAAAGTGATGAAATCATTTCTCTCATGGAGGAAGGGAAACTCAGCTATATCATCTATACTGGTGCGGTAAAAGACGCGACGATGGGAGACTATACTGCGCTTCATCAGAAAGCGATGTTATTGAATATCCCGTGTCTTACCAGTGTAGATACTGCCAATGCGTTGACAGATATGTTGGCGAGTCATTATAACGCCTTCAATACTGAGCTGGTGGATATCAATCACATGCGTGCGCAGGCAGAAACCATTCCCTTTACGAAAATGCATGACTGTGGGAATGATTATATCTTCATCGAGAACTTTGATGGAAAGATTACCAGCCCGGAATCCTTATGCGTAACGCTCTGTGCCCCGCATTATGGTATCGGTGCGGATGGAATTGTTCTGATTGAGCATTCGGAAATCGCAGATGCGAAAATGCGAAGCTTTAATAAAGATGGCACGGAAGGAAGAATGGCCGGAAATAATCTGCGTTGTACGGCGAAGTATCTCTATGACAGAGGAATTGTGGTCGCGGATGATCTCTCCATCGAGACTGCCGAAGGTATGCGGTCGGTACGGGTGTATACCAACCACGGAAAGGTAGGCACGGCCTCGGTAAATATGGGGCGTATCGAGTATGCGTCAGAGGCAGTTCCGGTACAGCTTGAAGGAAGAAACGATGTCGTCAACGTTTCTTATTCTCACCATGGCCGTACGGATGCGATTACGTGTCTTTCTGTAGGCAATCCGCATTGTGTCATGTTTCGGGAAGAACTCGATAATGTGAACCTCGAGGTGGAAGGGTTACAGATGGAATATGATGCGATCTTCCCCGATCGAGCGAATATAGAATTCGTTCGTGTCGTGGATCCCTGTACGCTTCGCGTGCGGGTATGGGAGCGCGGAAATGGTGCGACCCTGGCCTGTGGTACGGGTGCGTGCGCTTCGGCAGCCGCTGCGATCCGCCTTGGATATTGTAAGGAAAGCACCGACATCACTGTGAAACTTCCCGGCGGGGATATGGTGGTGCGGATCGAAGATGGAATATGCACATTAACCGGCGGTGCCTCCGAGGTATTCCGAGGAACCTTTGTATACTGATGTGAGCGATCAGGCAGCGGAATTCCGCTGCCTTTGGTCTTTTTAGACATGATCGATGAAGTGTATGTGTGAAGATTTTCAGAGTGTTGTATTGTTATGAATAGGTAAAGGGATAGGAAGATGAAACGCGCGGTAGTATTGCTGAATGGGAAAGCCGGAAACAATTATGGAAAGCGGAATGCATTTCGAATTATCGAAAAGCTCAACGCAGAGGGTTATGCGACCCTTGTGGTGCCGGTTGGCTCAAAGAATGATGTGAATGTGGAAGAGATTCTTAAGAATCACGAGTTGACGATTGATGTTGTGGTATGTGTTGGCGGAGATGGAACTCTCCACCACACGATTAACCATGTGATTAACGGAGTCGGAGGGAAGACACCGATCCTTTATCTTCCCTGCGGTACGACCAATGACTTTGCCCGCTCCCTGGGAATTGAAGTGAGCCTGGAATCATCCAGGACTCTGGTGAGCGACAATGAACTTTATCTTGATGCAGGGTTATTCAACCAGGAATACTTCACTTATGTGGCTGGGTTTGGTGCCTTGACCGAAGTCAGCTACAGTACAAGCCAGGACGTAAAGAATGTTCTGGGATATACCGCCTATACCTTGAACTCCATCTCTTCGCTTCCGTCTGGTCTAAGCACAAAAATCAAAGCTGTTATTGACGGAGATGACTTCCATGAAGAAGGGGAGTATCTATATGGCTCCGTCAGCAACTGCTATTCCATTGCGGGAATTCAGACGCCGCTTCTGAAAGACGTGGAACTTGATGACGGGTTGTTTGAAGTCGCATTGATTAAAGCCCCTAAGAATATTTCTGAACTGATGGACATTGCGCATGTATTGGTGACTGGGGAACTTAACAGTAAACAGAACCGGTTTGTCCGCATCTTCCATACCACACATGTCTCCTTTACGTTTGAAGAGAATGTGGAGTGGACACTGGATGGAGAATTCGGCGGAGAAACCACATATGCGGACATTTCCGTAAAGCAGAAACAGATTCATCTGATTCGTCCGTTATAATCTGCAGGACAGTATGGCAGATTGATGATATCTGCCTGAAATAAGGAGAAACACATGTTCAATCATCACGACATCAGCCGGGATGCATGCATGCTGCATGGTCCCCTTGCCCGCCACGGCTACGATTGGTGGTGGCATTCTTTCACAGCCCAGGATGAACTCACCGGAGAAGATAAACCGTTCTTCATTGAGTTTTTTCTTTGTAATCCTGCCTGTTCCCAAGAGCAGCCCGTTCTAGGACAACTCCCTGAGAATCAGGCCACAGGAACAAAACCATCCTATCTTATGATGAAGGTCGGTACCTGGGGAGAGGATGCCTGCCAGTTACATCGTTTCTTTTCCTGGAAGGATGTCAATCTTCATGGCGAAGCGCCATATCGAATTGAAGCTGGAGATTGTCTTGCGTGTGAAACTGCCCTGAAAGGCAGTGTGATCGTTACCCCACAGGACACCGATGACCATCCAGAGTGGATGTGCGATGCAGGTCAGCTTCAATGGGATCTGAGTGTAAACAAAGAGATTGCGTTTAATGTTGGCTATGGCGCAAGCAAACCTCTGCGGGAAGCGGAAGCTTTTGCGATGTATTGGCATGCGGAAGGAATGAAGAGCACCTACAGCGGAACAGTTACGTTTAATGGCAGGCGCTATATTGTGACTCCCGAACAGAGCTATGGCTATGCGGATAAGAACTGGGGACGGGATTTTACTACCCCATGGGTCTGGCTGTCTTCCAACTGCCTGACCAGCAGAAAAACAGGCAAGCAGCTTCATAACAGCGTGTTTGATATCGGCGGCGGGCGACCGAAGATTTACTTTCTGCCGTTGGACCGTCGGTTACTGGGCGTATTCTTTTACGAAGGGAAGGAATATGACTTCAATTTCTCTAAGCTTCATCTCCGTGTAAAAACCAGATTCTCTTTTGAAGAACAGGAGGAGGAAGTGATCTGGCATGTACGGCAGGAGAATATTCATGCGGCAATGGAGACAGAAGTACATTGTCGGAAGAAAGACATGTTGTTGATCAACTATGAAGCTCCCGATGGCTCCCGACACCATAACCGCTTATGGAATGGCGGGAATGGCCGGGGTACTGTGAAACTGTATGACCGTCAGGATAATGGATTTGTTCTGGTAGATGAGATTGAAGCTACTCATATTGGCTGTGGGTATGGAGAATATGATCATGCGGAGAGTTATTGACCGATTGTAATTTCAAATCAATCAGCAGGAGATACATTGTTTATGCATTCCTGAATGGTTTTATCGTGTGGTTTAGACGCAACTGTAAATCTCAAAGATCCATCACGCAGAGGAAACATAATTGTGATAACCTGCTTATAGACAGTGATTGTCTGTTCCTCCTTGTATGATGTTTGCCTGTGACAAGATGAACAATATCAGGGAGGTTTTTGTTTGAAAACATCAGTCTCATAAGGTTTCCACGAACTCCAGGCATCAGAAAAGAACGAAATAAAATGCCGGGCTATCCCCGACATGGATCAATTATTCTGGCGCTTCTTCCATACTGAGAATGACAATCATGAAGAAAATCAGTATAAATCCCAGCAGATCATAGAACCCCATAGGTTGATGGAATACCAGTACGGTAAGTATGGCGGCGGTTACCGGCTCCGAGAAACCATATAGAATGGCTTTCTTTGGGCCGATGCGCTTGACGCCAGACATATAGCAGAGAAACGCGAAGATATTCCCGATGAGTACCACAAACAGAATTCCGGCTGCGCCCGGCAGGGTGATGACGGTAGGAATCGTCCAGATTCGAAATACGAATGAAAAGAATACCGAGCCCATCAGGAATGCCCATCCCTGAAGAATGGACAGGGGATAACGGGAAAGCAGACGCTTTGGCTGCACGTTGTATATCGTTACGCATACTGCGGAAAGCACGCCGGTAACTAGCGCATTTGATGGGATCGTCAGATGGGAAGGATCTCCATGGGTACTGATGAAGAATACACCAGCTAATGCCAGAACAATGCAGAGAATGTCTTTTGCGGTAGGAGATTTATGTTCCAACAGACAGGTTACCCCGAGAATCATGACCGGTGACAGATCCTGAAGAATGGTAGCGATTGCCGCAGAAGAACTTTGAATGGTTCGAAAATACAGGAACTGACACATGGATACTCCCGCAAGACCATAAATCAATAGATCCCGGGCATCGATTCGATTCTTCCATGGCCGAAGGACGTCTTTTGGCGTTCGGATGGCACAGACTCCTAATAACAGAATTCCCGCAAGTCCAAGGCGTACCGGAACCAGCCAGCGGCTGTCCATTCCCTGTACGGTAAACAGATATTGTCCGATGGATCCGGAGATTCCCCAGCAGGTTCCTCCTGCCAGTGTAAGAAGAGCTCCGATCCAGTCCTGATGTGTTTTGCGCATGAGGGTATTGTAGCACTCAACTAATGTATCGTTTCGATGGTTTCTTATCTTTGGTTCAGGTGAGAGGATCTGTAAGTTGGATTCATGGAAGGAGAATGTTAAACTTCTTGGGAATAAAGGAAGTGACATGATGAAGGAAACGATTTTCTTTGACCTGGATGGGACTTTGTTGAAACTGGATCAGACCGAATTTACCAACCGGTATTTCTACCTGCTTGGACAGTATATGATTCCCTATGGATTTGAGCCGGAACAACTAATGAAAGATGTCTGGAAGGGCACATATGCGATGGTGAAAAACGACGGATCCATGACCAACGAAGCGCGTTTCTGGCAGGTATTTACCGGTCTTACCGGGCGCGGGAACCCAGAGGATCAGGAAAGCTTCCTGGAGTTTTATAAAACTGATTTCTGCATAGCTAAGGATGTGACTGCTCCGGTAGAAGGGGTGAAGGAACTCATTGCGGAGTTGAAAGCGAAGGGATATGAGCTGGTTCTTGCGACAAATCCATTGTTTCCCCGTATCGCAACCCTGAACCGGATTGGATGGGCAGATCTTTCTCCGACTGATTTCCGCATGATTACCACCTATGAAATGATGAATACCTGTAAACCGAATCCGGAGTATTACCGGGAGATCTGCCGTAAGCTTGACCTTGACCCGAGCCATTGCCGAATGGTTGGAAATGATGCGGTAGAAGATACTGCCGCAGAAGCCGCAGGAATCCGCACCTTCCTGATTACGGATTGTCTGGAAAACGCCCCGGAAGGGGAACTGAGCGTTCCTCATGGCTCTTGGAACGAGCTTAGGAACTGGCTTGGACTCTGAGAAATTGATCATCTTTTTGAAAACTGTTTCTGAAACATATTTCTTGACATGTCAATTTCGGGGTGGTAAAACTGTCGATGAAGAAAGGAAGACCGTATGTTAGTGAGAAGCTCTGCAGTCTGTATCTGTCTCTGCTGTCGTATGTGTAAGTGCACATTGTTTTCTCATGCGGTCGGAAACTTCTGAGACATAGTCAGAAAAGAAGGAAAGTGACGGGCGCATGTGTGCCCGTTTTTGTTTGAACTGAAAGGAAAGGAGAGAGCCGTAATGAATACAGCCATATTAATAGAATATCTGCCGTTATTTGCCAAAGCAGCGGTCGTGACACTTAAGATCAGTCTGGCCGGGATCGCGGTATCTCTGCTTGTCGGACTGTTATGCAGTTATATTCAGTATTTCAGGATTCCTGTCCTGTCTCAGATTGTACAGGTATATATCGAGCTCAGCCGGAATACGCCGATGCTGGTGCAGTTGTTCTTCATCTATTTCGGACTTCCCAAGATCGGTATTTCCTGGAGTCGGGAAACCTGTGCGGTTGTCGCACTGGTATTTCTCGGAGGCAGTTATATGTCGGAGGCCATTCGATCTGGCCTTGAGGCAGTGGAGCCGGTTCAGACCGAATCTGCGGTAAGCCTTGGCATGAGCCCGTTTCAGGTAATGCGCTTCGTGGTAATTCCCCAGGCAATGGCCGTATCCTTTCCGGCAGTTGTCGCAAATATTGTGTTTCTGATCAAGGAGACCTCAGTGGTTTCCGCGATCGCATTGGCAGATCTCATGTATGTGGCCAAGGATCTGATTGGGAATGACTACAATACCCAGGAGGCATTGTTCATGTTGGTAATGTTCTACCTCATCATCCTGCTTCCGGTATCGATTCTGTCTTCTGTTGCGGAAAGGAGGATACGCTATGCCGGATTCGGGTATTAGCATCCTCTTCACGGGAAGTAACTTCTGGCGATTACTTCAGGGGTTATGGGTCACCATCCAGATTTCCTTGATTTCCGTGGGACTCTCATTTGTATTCGGAACGTTATTCGGATTATTGATGACGGTGAAAAACCGGGTGGTGAAAGCCTTCTGCTGGCTGTATCTGAACTTCATTCGAATCATGCCGCAGCTGGTGCTTCTGTTTCTGGTCTACTTTGGTGTCACCAGACAATGGCGGATTAACCTCTCTGCCTGGACCAGTGCGATTCTCGTATTTACGCTCTGGGGCACGGCTGAGATGGGAGATCTGGTACGCGGCGCATTGACTTCCATTCCGGTTCATCAGTATGAAAGTGCAGCGGCACTTGGCATGGACAGGAAGCAGACCTTCCGGTATGTCATTCTTCCGCAGACGATTCGCAGACTGATCGCACCGTCGATCAATCTGATTACGCGTATGATCAAAACCACATCTCTGGTCGAGATCATCGGTATGGTAGAGGTCCTGAAAACAGGGCAGCAGATTATAGACGCAAACCGCATGAAGTTCCCCACTGGCGCGCTGTGGGTGTACGGAGCGGTGTTCCTGCTATATTTTCTGGTTTGTTGGCCAATCTCGAGTCTGGCCAGAAAACTGGAGGAAAAACGGAGGTAAGTGATGAGCAATGAAATTCAGCTTTCTGTGAAAGATCTGGTAAAGAGCTATGAAGGAACAAGTGAAGTTCTCAATGGCGTTTCGCTGGATGTTCACAAAGGTGAAGTTGTGGTGATTCTCGGACCATCCGGCTGCGGGAAATCCACGCTGCTTCGATGTATGAACGGGCTGGAAGCCTATCAGGGAGGTTCCATCACCCTGAATGGGGAGCTCGTGACAAAAGACGGAAAAAACATGACGGCACTGCGTCAGAAGATCGGAATGGTGTTTCAGAGTTATGATCTGTTTCCTCATCTGACGATTGAGGAAAATGTCACTCTGGCTCCGATCCGGGTTCAGAAGCGATCGAAAGAAGAAGCCTCCAAAGAGGCACGCGAACTTCTGGAACGGGTAGGTCTTCTGGATAAGAAAGATGTTTACCCCCGCCAGTTATCCGGCGGGCAGAAACAGCGGGTCGCAATCGTTCGTGCCCTCGCCATGCATCCGGAAGTGATGCTGTTTGACGAGGTGACGGCGGCGCTGGACCCGGAAATGGTAAGGGAGGTTCTTGATGTCATGCTCGGTCTGGCCGAGCAGGGTATGACCATGGTCATCGTGACACACGAGATGAACTTCGCTCGGGCAGCAGCGGATCGCGTGGTATTCATCGATCAGGGAACGATTGTTGAGGAGGCATCTCCGGATGAATTCTTCGATCATCCTAAAACCGATCGGGCTGCGCGTTTCCTGAAAACATTCACCTTTGAATCAAAACGAACTAAGGGATAAGGAGAGAAATTATCATGAAAAAACTGAACACATTAGCAGCACTTACAGCACTTTCACTTCTTGCTGGATGCGGTTCTGCAGCATCAGAACCGGTCACACCGGATACCCCGGACGTATCCGAACCGGCTACCGAAACAACTACAGAAACAGTTGTTTACCGCACACTGGATGAAATCAAGGATTCCGGCACAATCCGTATCGGCGTATTCTCCGATAAGGCACCGTTTGGCTATGTCAATGAAAACGGCGAATATGACGGATATGATGTCTATTTCGCAGAGCGTATTGGACAGGATCTCGGCGTTGATATCGAGTATGTATCTCTCGATCCGGCAAACCGTGTAGAATTCGCTGAAACCGGTAAGGTTGATATCGTTCTTGCGAACTTCACAGTTACCGCAGAGCGTGCTGAAAAGGTTGACTTCGCACTTCCTTACATGAAGGTTCAGCTCGGCATCGTTTCTTCTGAAGCAGATCCGATCAATGATGTCAGCGACCTTGAAGGAACAGGAAAAGAACTGATTATCGCAAAGGGAACCACCGCTGAGACATACTTTGAAAACAATCATCCGGATGTCGTTCTCCAGAAGTATGACGCATACGCAGACGCATACAATGCACTTCTTGACGGACGCGGCGCAGGCCTTTCTACCGATAACACAGAAGTTCTCGCATGGGCTGCAGTAAATCCTGGATTTGTCGTAAATGTTGCGGCACTTGGTGATGTGGATACCATCGCTCCGGCTGTATCTAAGGGCAACACCACGCTGCTTGAGTGGATCAATGATGAAATCGTTTCTCTGGCAGATGAAGAATTCTTCCTCAATGACTATGAAGCAACACTGCGAGAGGTCTATGGTGAAGAATCCAACGCTTATGATCTGATCGTCGAAGGCGGCGTGATCGACTAAGCTGAGTTAATCACAGGTTAAAAAATGAGCGGGACTCCGTATGGGCCCCGCTTTTTCTACGCGATGATCATCTTTTGTGTCGTTATGATTCAACTTCAAACTCTACTACGACCACATCTTCCCTGATGTGTTCGGGGTCTCCCATGATCATTGAGACAAACGCATCCCCGCAAATCGTGTGACCAAGTGCCTCAGCCCGCTGAATAAAAGGATTTATGACACTGGAAGTGATCTCTGTATCCGGTGGAAGGGAGATCAGGAAGCGAAGAAAGGTTCCTTCCGCATAAGAGTAGGCGGGAAGGTCCGTCTTGACTGGCTTTTGAAATACCATTCCCTGTTCATTTGGGTATTCATTCATCTGCAGCGACTGATTCTGAATCCGGAATACCGGACGCGCGCTGTGATAAGCATACAGACTTGCGAAGTGATGAAAATCTGAACGGGGATAATAGATAAACGGTCCATGGGGGACAAGCTGATATTCGCTTCCTTCCTGAATCATACGAAACGTCTGTTCCATATAGGAGGCAGAAAACAGGCGCTGAGAAAGCCAGTTGGTTTCTTCTTCCAACCGCATTACGGAATGATGCAGTTCATCCAGCAGAAAGACGGGGTCCTGTTTCGCCGCAAGTTCTGCGATGGTATTAAGTTCAATGCCAAGACAACTGTATTGTCTTGCGGTGACCAGAAGTAACAGATCATGCGTCGTATAGTCCCGATAGCCGTTTTCTCTGCGAGTGGGATGAATGATGCCTTTCTTCTCGTAAAACCGGATCATATCTCTTGAGATGCCGGTATATTCACTTGCCTGTTTGATATTCATAAATGACTCCTAACTTCCATTATGAAGAAAAGCCATGAATTTCTCCATGGCTTTTCCAATCATGATCGCTGAATCACTCAGTCTGCGTATTTCGCGGCTGCGTTGGCACCAGCCAGACGTCCGGAGGTAAGCGCCCATCCCTGAGCGGCACCACCGTAGGTGACATATGCCTTGTTGGATTCATTCAGTGTTCCAAGGGAATCGTTGCCGACGATATAAACGTTTTCGATCGGTGTCCCGTCTTCCTTCAGAAGGTTCATGTTGGTATCGATGTCGAGACCACCGCAGGTGCTGTAGACATATGCGGCACCCTTAATGCAGACGATCTTTCCTTCGGTCTGACCGTGAATGTCATCCAGGTTGATAGTGAAGCCAAGTTCCTTTTCGAGGTCTTCCTTGGAGTCAGCGATAATGACATCATTGAACGCTTCACCCATAGCCAGAATATCATCGAGGTTTTCAACCGGTGTTCCTTCTTCATAGGTTCCGCCCTGGTTGAAGAACATCGGATAGTTGTATTCAATGAGCCCGTTTTCCTTAATGGAGTTAATTTCGTCTTCATTGATCAGTACGTAGTAATTGGATCCGGCTTCCCAGGCATTGAACGCAATTCCAAGTCCGTTATAGTTGCCATCGAAGTCGTTGCCGTTGCTGTCGATGATCTGGTAGTTCAGATCCAGTACCAGAGAAGTGAGAAGGCTCTTATCGTCATTGCTGTAATCATCGGAACGGATGATGGTGTCAAGTGCCGCAATGTGGTCTTCTACACCTACATCTTCGTTATATAGCGCACCGCCGAGCTTGAGCGCCTCAGAGATCGCAAAGCCGTCACACTGTGTCATACCCTTGGTGTGCCAGCTGTAACCGGTATATTTCTGGGTCATTTCCGCATTACCGATATATCCGCCAGTCGAGAGAATAATGGAATCGCCATAGATTTCATAAGTGGTTCCATCATAGTATTCGCAGCGTACACCAACGACATCATCCCCATCGAGAATCAGTTCCTTGGCAGTAAGCTCGGTCATGTAGTCATTCTTTGCGTTCAGAGCCTTTGCCTGTTCAATGGAATTGTTGTAGGCAATGTCTTTGTTTGTCATGGTCTTATCATAGTAGAACGTCCATAACGGCCACTGATGCGCATCATAGAATGCTAACATCGGCATCGGGAATGCAAAGTCATAGTTGTCCTGCAGCCAATCCAGAGTTTCACCAGACTCAGTGATGAACAGGTCAACAATCTCATCCTTCGCATCACCATCGGTATATTCAATCCATGCGTCTTTGAGGTCATCCGGGTTTACCAGAAGTTCTCCATTGTTTTCTTCTACTTTGCTTGCAGGGTTGACTGCCATCGGTCCGGCAGTATTGGTTCCGTTACCGCCGATCTTTGCGGCAGTTTCAATACCGAATACGGTTGCGCCGTTTTCAGCGGCACTGAGGTAGGACGCAAGTCCCGATCCGCCTAGACCTACAACGATGACATCATAACCATCGAGCGTAACGGTATCGCTCTTCTTATCGATCTGGGTTTTCCATTGCGAGGAATTACCGCCGTTTTCATCAATGATGTTAGCGAGAATTGTCTTCGCCGCATTACTGGAAACCGTCGCACCAGAGATGGAGTCTACCGCAATACTCTGGCTTTCGATAATACGAGGATAAAGATACTTTTCTACGGTTTCGTAGATGGTGCTGTATTCATCTTCATCTGCCTGAGTTGCTGAACCGGCACACAGGGTTTCGATCTTTGTGATCGCATTGTCCTTGAAGGTGACTGCCAGTTCCATTTCTTTCATGACACCAAATCCAGGTGCTTTGCCAGTATAGGTGCCATCCGCAACCGCATCCTTGTCATCACTGGATGTTTCGATGCCCATTGCGGCGTTGATTGCCTGTTCCGCTGCTTCCTTGATTCCGGTGGAAGTGAACGTAGCTCCGGAGACACCGTCGATCTCGAAGGACTGTGCTTCCTTAATCTGTTCTGCCAGTGTTTCAAGTGCGGCACCTCCGACGGTCGGGGTTTCATCAGCGCCTTCCGCAGTGACATCGGTGATGGAGTTTCCATCAACTGTGATCGTTACGGAAACTGTTCCGCCAAATCCCGTCGAAGTTCCGGTATACGTGCCGGCAGTGTACTTGTCCTCAGCCGCAGGTGCTGCTTCTTCCGTGCTGCCGGTTGCACATCCGGCAGAAAGAATCATGACACTGCTGAGGAGTACGGGTAATAAACGTTTCATTTGTTCCTCCTTTTGCTTTGTGATAGTTTTAACATATACATTGGAACAGTTCTAAGGTCAATGGAAAAAACGTATCTCTATATAGAAAAAACCGAGAAACAGCACACATTTTTCCATATAGGAGTAACTGATATATGCTTGAAATGATGTGGAATGACATCCAGTTTCAGTTGGAAATGAATTGACGAAACGAGTAGGATGAAAAGGAATTCGACAGCTGAGGAGGCGATTCAAACGTGAATATTCATTAGTTTGGGAAGGGAAATACAAGAACAATTCTTTTGATTCATCCCTCGGTAGTGAAGTGGGATTACTTTGAGCGTGTGATTCCATTATTGGAGAAGTCATATCATGTGGTCGTCCCATCACTTCCTGGATATGATTTTGAAACAGACAGTGACTTTACCAGTGTGGAAGAGATTGCCAGGGAGTTGAATTGCTGGCTAAAAGACAATGATATTAAGGAAGTAGATGCGGTATATGGTTGTTCGATGGGAGGGTCGGTTGCCTTGCTGGTTGCGCTGGGACAATCTGTGCCGATCAAGCACTGCATTATGGATGGTGGTATTACTCCATATCAATTACCCTGGATTGTGACACGTATGATTGCGTTGAAGGATTATCTTATGATGATGATTGGAAGAGCTGGCGGTGTGCGTCTTTTGGAGAAGGCATTTGCGACAGATGACTATTCCAGTGAAGATCTCCAATATGTGGCTGAGGTTCTGAAGCACAGCAGCAGAAAAACGTTATGGCGGACCTTTGATTCCTGCAATAACTATAAGATTCCTTCCCCAATTCCATCACTTTCGCCCCACATTCATTACTGGTATGCGGATGGGGAAGAACAGGAACGGAAGGCGGATATTGCATATATGAAGAAGTTCTTTCCAAAGACAGAATTCACCGTGCTTCCAGATCTAGGACATGCCGGGCTGGTGTTATTACAGCCGGAACGGTTTACGGCGATGATCAATGAATTACAGTGACAATTACTATGAAAAAGCTCCTGATCAGTGATGTATATTCACCAGTTCAGGAGCTTTATTTGATTTGTACTGGCTATTAGTCCAGGCAGTTAACCAGAAGATCGATAAACTGCTCACAGCTTTCGGTGGAAAGAGCAGTTTTCAGTATATCCCGGTCTGAGAGAATCATTGAGATCGGCTCAAATACTTCATTGAAGATATAACGTTCATTCCGGTTAAAACATAACATCATGACTAACTGCACCGGTTTCTCATCCCAGTTCACCGGGCTGCGCAGAATCATGATATTCATACCGGTCTTTTTCTCATGCATTTTCATCGCATGCGGTATCGCAAACGGCCCAAAGGCGGTGGAAGACATCCGATCCCGCTCCAGGACTTCCTCTTCAAAGGTATCTGACACGTAATCCAATTGCTTCAGCTTCTCTGCCATATCATGAATCAAAGTGTTCTTGTCAGAAGCGGCCTGACGCACTTCGAACAGTTCTGGACGAATCAGATAGGAGAGATGTTCACGGAAGATGTTCTGGCGCTTTCTGCGCTGGATATCCTTGATCATGCGTTCAATATTATTGAAATCCTGCTCGGTAATAAACGGACTGATCACAAGGGTAGGCATCGATACCGCCACATTGGTATTCATGGTGGAAATCATGAAGTCTGCGGTGACCTTGTTCAGATTCTCTTCTACGGTTATAACGTTGTTGATGACAATCTGACTGGAAAAGCGAGAGTTCAGCTTATCGGAAATCTGGGTATTCAGATTGTAGTAGTTGGGACAGAAAATACAGACATTGATCTTGGTCATAATGGTATTCTGCAGTTCCAGTGCTCCGCCGATATGGAATGCGATATAGGCGATTTCATCATCATTCAGATAGATGCCGGTCTGCTCATGAATGATCTTCGCGGCGCTGACCGAGGCATCATAAATCAACGGGCAATTCTGTTTGATGGATTCTGTCAAAGGATTCTTGGAAAAGTAATCACTGCTTGCGCGCACGAGCAGGTTTTTAATATGCAGGGCAAATCGGACAAAGAACTCCGGCTGCGAGAGATCAATATAGAAATAGGAACTGAAGTCATCAATGATGGCCTGAGCCAGGGCGTAGACTTCTTCTCCGATATACTGTTTCAGATTCTTCGGGTTGATTTCCTCATAATCAAGATTCGATGCCCGGGAAAGTATTAACAGGGTAAATTCCGCCGTTTCGGTTTCGTTGAACTGAATACTGAACCGCTCCTCCAATTTATGAATGATTGCGGAGGCGAGCTCGTGTTCGTGAGAACGGATGACAGGAAGCAGGGTGCCGACCTCCGTGGTTGCGTAGCCATTGCGAATCCGGTCAATCGTAATCGTCACGTGAAGAATCAGGTTCTCCAGAGAATAATCATTCACAAAGTAATGAAATTCGTTAAAGGTCTGAAGGATGGTTTCCTTGATGAAATCGATATCGATACTTTCAAAGGTGGAAACCATGATTCCGTAGTTGACGAAGTTATTCCGTGATTCCTCATACATGATGGTACTT
Source organism: Solobacterium sp. (assembly GCA_017469355.1). Classification (GTDB taxonomy): domain Bacteria; phylum Bacillota_I; class Bacilli_A; order Erysipelotrichales; family Erysipelotrichaceae; genus Bulleidia. Next base: position 45,013 of record JAFUGM010000019.1, read on the forward strand.
AACAGCTTGCGCTTGTTTTTCTCTAACCCCATCACAAACATCTGATCATTCTGTATTACTAACTGAAGATCGGAATCTGCCAGTTTCCTTCGGACTTTTACCAGTTCACTTTTCAATGTGGAATAGGAAATATACATCTCATCACAGAGATCAAATGAATCAATCGGCCCATGAGAAATAATCTGTTTGAGGATGTAGTTGATACGTTCATTGCTGGTCTGAGGAATGGTCGACTCGGAGCTCAGAAGAAGGTCAGCTGCCTTATTCGGATCAATGGTATAACCGCGCCGGGAAGAATGAATGGTTTCCGGGCTGATGCCATTAATTTCCTGGATATAGGTTTTTACGCTTCGCGGTGAAACATTCAGAGTGTTTGCGAGGGCGGATGATGTGACCGGAGAGGTTGAGTTTTTGAGAATCCGGACCAGTTGTGCGAGTTGCGCTTTCATACAGATTAATTATGAATCAAATCATTTCCCGCCTCGGTCATACATTTTCACCGTTTCGGTGCAATTTGGTGTTTGCACGTTGGATGGGAAAAAGCCGGGTGGAAGGGAGATCACGCAAAAATTGATAATGCACATAGGAGGGATCGGCTATGGACAGATATCGTGTACTGGTTGTCTGCGGATCCGGTGCGTCTTCCGCCTTCATGGCAATCGCATTACGAAAGGCAATTGCGGAGCGTGGTCTTCGGATTGAGGTTCGGGCGCGCAGTGAAGCGGATATCGAGAACTATGTGGATGAAATTGACGCAGTGATGGTCGGACCTCATCTGAGTGTCTACTATGACACGCTGAAGGAGCGCTACCTGGATCAGGTTCCTGTCATTCTGATGCGGTCGGATTATTACAGCACCATGGATGGACATAAGGCCCTGGACCATCTTCTTTCCGAAACGGGATGGGAGTGAATTGCACACTTACGGTGCAAACGCCAGGTGGAGCGCTGTCAGAGAAACAGCGAATAATGAAGAAGAAGTTAAACAAAGGAGAAGATAATCATGACAAAACACAATGTATTACTCGTATGCGGATCCGGCGCATCCAGTGGATTCATGGCCGCCAATATCCGTAAGGCAGCTTCTGCCAGAGGGCTGGCGATTACCGTCAATGCCCGTTCTGAGGCAACCGTCGAAGACTACGTAGAAGAAATCGACTGCCTGATGATTGGGCCGCATCTCGCATCCATCCTCGAGGATATGGAAGAGATCTGTGAGGGACACGACATCAAGATTGGTATTGTCGACCGTGACGCGTATGCCCACCTCAATGGAGAGAAGGCACTCGATCAGATTCTGGCTTTATTCGGAGAATAAGGGAACTCCGAACAGCATAAAAGAGAGAAAGGGATAAATTGAATGAAAAAATTCATGGAATGGCTCGAAAATTCATTCGCGCCGAAACTTCAAAAGGTAACTAACCTTACCTGGATTGTTGTAATCAAAGATTCACTGATGCAGATCCTGCCGTTTATTCTCGCAGGTTCCATCTTCTGCTGCTTAGCAATTCTTAATGACTATATTCCGGGGCTGCCCAGCTTCTGGACACCGTTTGGATGGACCATGTCTAAGATTTCCCTTATGGTCGCATTCCTCATTCCGTTCAACTACTGTGAAAAGAAGCGCTTCCGTAAGCAGAGAATTCTCGCCGGTATCTCCGGTCTGATTCTCTTCATGATCTTCATCGAACCGAATATTCAGGCAGAAGGCTCGGTTGGACAGGGTCAGGCACTCTATGGTGCCAACGGTATGTTCGTCGCTATGTTCGCCGGCATCATCTCCGGTCTGATCTTCGGCGCATTCGCCAAGTTCTCCTTCTTCAAGGAAGACTCCGCGATCCCCGATTTCGTCCGTCAGTGGTTTGACGCTCTGCTTCCTATCATCATCGTTGTATGCCTTGGCTGGATTATCTCCGGAATCATTGGCTTCGACGTTGCGGGAACAATTCAGTCCATCTTCACACCGCTCGGAAAGCTCGCAAATACATGGTATGGAATGACCATTATCTGCTTCTTCTACTGCTTCATCTATTCCATGGGTATCTCCACCTGGGTTCTGACACCTATGGCACAGCCGATCAAGCTCCAGAACATCGCAAACAACCTCGCTCTTGTGGCAGCTGGAACCGCTACAGCAGCGAATCTGTCGATCTTCACCGAGACCACAATGTATACCTGCTATCTCTGGATCGGCGGAATCGGCGCAACATTATCGCTCGTCATTCTGATGAACCTGTCGAAGTCCACCGAGCTCAAGGCCCTTGGAAGAGCCTGCCTGGTTCCGGGTATCTTCAATATCAATGAACCGGTTGTATTCGGTGCCATCGCATGGAACCCGCTCCTGATGGTTCCGATGTGGCTCCAGGGAATTATCCTCCCGCTCATGACATGGATCTTCACAAAGGTAATTCCGCTCGCTCCGATTCCTCGGATTCAGTTCGAGCTCTGGTACTGCCCGTATCCGATTTCCACCTTCATCTCCACCCAGGGATCGATCATGGGAATTCTGTTCGCAGTCGTTACGTTCATCGTATCCGGACTGATCTGGTATCCGTTCTTCAAGGCCTATGAAAACCAGAAGGTAAAGGAAGAAGCGGAAAAGGCTTAATATCAACTGCTGTTAAACAACTTACGGTGCGGCACAATTTATGCGGCCGCACCGTTTCTCACTGAAAGGAAGGAAACATCATGTCTGAAGATAAAAGAGAATATATCGTCGGAAAGGCGATGGAAATCATCATGAATTCCGGCGATGCCCGCAACTTTGCGGCGCAGGCAATGACTGCTATCACAAAGGGAAACTTTGATGAGGCAAAACAGCTTCTGAAGGAAGCAGATAAGGTACAGACCGCTGCTCATGTAACACAGACAGAAATGATTCAGGGAGATATCCGCGGTGGAGACGAGGCGATGGAATACTCCGTCCTGTTCGCCCATGCGCAGGATACCCTGATGACCATTCAGGTAGAAATCAACATGACCAAAAACATGCTGAAATACGCTAAAGCGCTGGATGCCCGCATCAAGGCGCTGGAAGAAAAAGTCGGTGCCTGAGTATGGCGAAGATGAGTAAGGTGACTGGTCTTCCGAAGGACTTTATCTGGGGCGGCGCATTCGCAGCCAACCAGATGGAAGGCGCCTGGAAGGAAGGCGGAAAAGGATGGTGTCTTGCGGACATCAACCGTGCACAGTATGATCTAGCACCAAGTGAACGCTATAACATGGAAATTGACACCGCTTATATCAATAAAGCGATGTCTGAAGATGATCTGATGTATCCCAAGCGCCGGGGAATTGATTTCTATCATACCTATCCGGAAGATGTAAAGCTTCTGGCAGGCTCCGGTATGAATGGGATGCGCACCAGTATTAACTGGGCCCGCATTTTCCCGAATGGGGATGACGCAGAACCGAATGAAGAAGGTCTGAAGTTCTATGATGATCTCTTCGACTGTATGATTGCCAACGGACTTGATCCGATGATCACGATCTCTCATTATGAGATGCCGCTGAACCTTGCGATTAAATATAATGGCTGGGCCAGCCGGGAACTGGTGGATCTGTTTGTCCGGTATTGCGAAGTCGTATTCCGTCGGTATAAGGGTAAAGTACATAAGTGGATCATCGTCAATCAGATCAACCTGATCGTCCATGAAAGTTTCAACCACTTAGGTATTGCGGCAGACAAGGTAGACAATCTTCTGGAAGCCAAGTATCAGGGCGTTCATAATGAAATGGTTGCCTGTGCCAAAGCCACAAAGCTTGGCCATGAAATAGATCCGGATAACCAGATCGGTATGATGTTCTGTTCTAATCTCACGTATCCGTGCTCTCATCGTCCGGAGGATGTTTTCTGGAATATGCGCCATAATCAGATGGAATACCTCTATGGTGACATCATGGTGAGAGGTACTTATCCGGGCTATGCGCTGCGGTATTACGATGACCACAATATTCATATCGAATTCTATCCTGGAGATGAAGAGGCATTGAAGGAAGGGACTGTGGACTTTGTTTCACTGAGTTACTATTACACTCGTCTTTCTGGCGAAGAACCGTTCCTTCATACAGAACTGGGACAGGTTTCTAATCCCGATATCCCTGCCAGTGACTGGGGCTGGTCCATTGACCCGATCGGTCTGCGCATTGCGCTGAACGAGTACTGGGACCGCTATCAGAAACCGCTCTACATTACGGAAAACGGACTTGGGGCATATGACAAGGTCGAAGAAGACGGCTCAATTCACGATGAATACCGTATTGATTATCTGCGGGAACATATCAAGCAGATGATCGAAGCAGTGAAGGATGGCGTGGATTTACGGGGATATTATCCCTGGGGACCGCTGGATATCATCAGCTGCTCCTCTTCGGAGATTGAAAAACGTTACGGGTTCATTTATGTGGACTATGATAACTATGGAAAGGGCACCGGAAAGCGCAGTCTGAAGGACAGCTACTTCTGGTATCAGAAAGTCACCGCTTCCAACGGTGAGGATCTTGGTGAGTAAAGGAAATCTATGGCGGAATTAACGGGAGATTATCGGAGTACCAATACGTATAAAACGGCTTCCAAGGAAGTGCGTAAACGGATTGAAGACTATCGCAGCGCCAATGATCTTAAGGCAAATCACATGTATCTTCTGCTACTGCGGGAAGATTACCGCAGGCTCCCCAAAGAGGAAAAACAGAAGGGTAATCGTCCGGCAGAACTGATGGTGTTCAGCGGAATTCTGGTATTTCTGGTCATGACCGCTTCGGACAACCGACAGCTGCTTCCGTTTGCGGGAATCTATATGATCATTGCGACGGCAGTCTACTTCTCTGGTATTCTGAATCCATATTCCCGTCAGCTTTCCAATATCAATAAGCTTCTCAAAAAACAGTTTCCGGAGGTTCCTGCGATCAAAGAAGTGATCGATGGACCGATGGACAAGGAATAAACCAAACCCCTGAAGGAGTCTGCGGACTCCTTTTATGTTACGATGAGTCAGATAAAAAGGAGAGTATCATGGGATTTTCAAATACATTTTTCTGGGGCGGTGCGACGGCTGCCAATCAGTATGAAGGTGGAGTCTTTGAGGGTGGCGCCGGACTTTCCACCGCGGATGTCATGACCAATGGTTCTCATACCGTACGGCGGCGGGTTACCTGGAAAAAGGAGAATGGGGAAACTGGCGCAACACCGTTATGTTTTGGAAGTGCAGAACGTCATCTCCCGGAGGGGGCAGTACCGTGTCTTCTGGAAGATGATGCGTATTACTATCCTTCCCATGTGGCATCGGATTTTTACCATCACTATAAAGAAGATATTCGTCTATGCGCGGAAGAGGGATTTAACTGTCTGCGATTTTCCGTAAAGTGGTCACGATTATTTCCAAATGGGGATGATGAAACGGTAAATGAAGACGGAATCCGCTTTTATCAGGACGTATTCCGGGAATGCCGGAAGTATGATATCGAACCGGTTGTGACCTTACTGCACTACGAAACTCCGCTTTCTCTTTCTGCACGATATAACGGCTTTGACAGCCGTCATACCGCAATGGCATATGTGAAGTATGCGAAGACCTGTTTCAAGGCCTTTGACGGACTGGTGCGTTATTATCTGACCTTTAATGAAATTAATTGTATTGATGCGGCACCTTATGTGACGGCAGGGTTGATTAATGCGGATCCACAGAATATTGCCAATGCGGCATTCCATCAGTTTCTTGCGTCTGCTTTGACCGTGAAGGAAGCGCATGAAAACTATCCTGATCTGAAGATCGGGATGATGTTGGCTTATGGCCCGGTATATGCCAAAACCGCAGACCCGCAGGATCAGGTCATTGCGCAGCAGGAGATGAATAAGACACTGTTCTATTCTGATGTGCAGATGCGCGGCTATTATCCTCGATTCAAATTAGCTGAATATGAGCGGGAAGGCATTGTGATTCCCGCACAGGAGGGGGATCTCGAAACGATTCGTAAGTACCCCTGTGATTTTTTGAGCTTCAGTGTTTACAGTTCGCATGCCGTCACCGTTCATGAAGAAGGAGAGCAGGCAGGAGAAGGTAATGGCGGCACAAAGGCGCATATGGTGAAAAACCCTTATCTCAATACCAATGCATGGGGCTGGGCCATTGACCCGCAATGTCTTCGGGTCACGTTGAATACGTTATATGACCGCTATCAGTGTGACCTGTTCTGTGTGGAAAACGGAATCGGCTGGAATGATGTAGTTGAAGACGAAACCGTTCATGACACCTATCGTGTGGATTATATGAAAGCCAATATTCAGTCAATGAAGGATGCGGTAGAACTGGATGGCATTCCCTTAATGGGATATCTCTATTGGGGATGTGTGGATATGGTATCCAATGGCGAAGGTGAGATGGCAAAGCGTTATGGCCAGATCTATGTCGATGCGGACAATTATGGAAAGGGCACGTTCCAGCGCTCCCTGAAGGATTCCTATCACTGGTATAAGCAGTGTATTCAATCCAATGGCGAAGTTCTGTAAGATTTGAATCGATGGTGCTAAACTGTATCGCGTGACCATCGGACGTGTAAGAAGCGGCTTCTATCGGGAACTGTACGTTCTGGTAGTGCCGATTGTGATTCAGAATCTCATTACATCCGCTGTAACCATGGCGGATGTTTTGATGATGGGAAGGGTAAATCAGACCGCATTGTCCGCCTCATCACTAGCGGGGCAGGTGATGTTTCTTCTGACCATGTTATATTTCGGACTGACGTCCGCCATTACCATTCTCTCCAGTCAATACTGGGGAAAGCAGGATCGGCGTACCATTTCTCATATCTTTGGAATCGGACTATTGATTTCGGTATCTGTTTCCTTTCTGACCGCATTCTTTGCGTTTGTGACACCAAGGGCGGTGATGTCCATCTGGACCGATGTTCCAGAACTTCAGGCAGAAGGGGCAATCTATCTTCGCTCCGCCGCTTTATCTTATTGTTTTCTTGGGATAACGCAGCCGTATCTTGCGGCGATGAAAAGCTGTGAACGGGTGAAATTGTCCATGCGGGTATCGATTATTGCGCTTGGATGTAATGTGATACTTAATGCGATTCTGATTTTCGGATTGTTTGGATTTCCTGCCCTTGGCATACGCGGGGCAGCACTTGCGACAACGATTTCACGGGGAATTGAGTTGTTGATATGCCTCTATGACGCATCGCATCAGGATTGTTTCCCAGTTGGCATCCGTGATATCTTTTCCATTCCGAAGGATCTTGTGAAAGACTTTGTGCACTACTCACTCCCTGCCCTGGTGAATGATATGTTATGGGCCTTTGCGTACAATATGAACAGTGTAATCATGGGTCATCTAGGCAGTGATATCGTAGCTGCCAACTCCGTCGTTACCGTCGCAAGAGATGTTATTACTACGGTCGGTTTTGGAATCTCTTCTGCCGCATCCATTCTGCTTGGAAAGCAGATCGGCGCTGGCCGTATCGGCCCCGCAAGGCAGGATGCCACGGCGATCTTCCGTGTCGCATTCATTACGTCATTAATTCAGGGACTGGTGTTATTTGCGGTCAGTCCATTGATTCCAGGAACTGTACGTATTTCCGAAACTGCGGCAGGGTATCTGAGAACCATGTTGGTGATCAGCTGTTTTTATCAGGTGGGGCAGATTATCAATACGCTGTTGATCGCATCGTTTTTCCGCTGCGGCGGGGATTCGGGCTATGGGCTGAAACTGGATTTTTTCAGTATGTGGTTTGTGAGTGTGCCGTTGGCACTACTTGCGGCATTTGTATGGAAACTGCCGCCATTACTGGTTTATGTGTTCATGTGTACGGATGAATTTGTGAAGCTTCCGTTCTCCTTGACCCACTATGTGAAAGGATCCTGGATCAAGGATCTGACCCGGGAATTTGATTAAGTTCGCGGATATTTGTTTTTAGACGCTTTCCCCGGTTTGTCTGTCTTACACTAAAACGCATTTGATATGATAATCGTGTTGTTTTCAACAGAGAAAGAATGATTCTTTCAGAGGCGAATGATGAAAGTTTACAGCGGTATTGACACCCTTCCTGATGGCAGAGCGAGTGATCATCTCACGAATGGATTACTTGTATTAGAAGGCGGTGCCTGGAGAGGAATGTATACGCAGGGAGCTCTGGACGCGATGATGGAAGAGGACATCAACCTGAGCGCAACGATTGGAGTCTCGGCCGGCGCGATGAGTGGATTCAGCTATGTGGCAGGGCAGATCGGACGCAGTGCCCGATTGAACCTGCGGTATCGTCATGATCGTAACTATACCGGTGCCGGGGCGGTGATTAAGGATCACGGGCCAACCGGATTTACCTACCTGTTTCATGAACTGTCCAAAGAGATTCCTCTTGATGAAGAACGGTTTTATGATCCTTCCCGTCGGTTTGTGGCAGTTGCGACTAATATCGAAACTGGCAAGGCGGAATACTTTGAAAAGGGAAAATGCACGGATATATTCAAGGCAATCCAGGCCAGCGCAACCGTTCCATATGTATCGGAACCGGTGGAAATCGATGGTTCCTATTACCTGGATGGGGGAATTGAGCAGAAGATTCCGATTGACTGGGCCCTGGAACAGCCGGAAGAAAAGATCGTATTGATTCGAACACGTGACAGAGACTACCGAAAACCGCTTCGCTCTGTTCATCGTGTCGCAAAGATCGAGTATGGCAAAACCCATCCCGATCTTATGTATGATCTTTATGAGGAGAGTGAGCATTACAATATCCTGATCAATCGAATCGATCAATTGGAGCAGGTCGGCCGCATCTTTGTGCTGGCACCGAGCCGTCCCGTAACGATTTCGAGGTTTGAAGGTGACGTAGAGGAGCTTGGTGCATTATACTGGCTTGGGTACAACGATGCTAAAGACGCATCTTCTGCCATGAAGGAATATCTGAATCAATGAGTGAAGCGATAGAGCAGACAAATGCATTCAAGCGCGGTGTGAAAGATTCCATCCCGGTGGGACTGGGATACTTCGCCGTTTCCTTCGCGCTTGGAATCACGATGAAAAATGCCGGTCTTTCGGCAATTCAGGGATTGATTATCAGTTTTCTGAATAATGCCAGTGCCGGAGAATATGCCGGTGTCACGATGATTGCGGCGCAGGCAACCTACATTGAAACCGCATTGATGGTTCTAGCAGCGAATGCCAGATACCTGTTGATGAGTACGGCATTTTCTCAGAAGTTTGATGAAAAAACACCGATGATCCATCGATGGATTGTCGGTTTTGTGCTGACCGATGAACTGTTCGCACTGGGAGTCCGTCAGAAGGGGAGTCTTGACCCGAAGTATTATTACGGCATGATGGCAATCGCGATGCCGGGATGGGCAGTTGGAACGATGCTTGGGGTGATCTTCGGCTCCATTCTTCCAGCCCGTCTTGTCAGTGCGCTTTCTGTTGCGTTATTTGGTATGTTTCTTTCCGTGATTATTCCTTCGGCCCGGGTGAATAAAGCAATCCGCGCGGTAGTGATTGCCGGTTTTATCGGCAGTTTCCTGTTTACCGTAGTTCCGGGACTGAATCAATTGTCGGAAGGTGTCCGCACCATTCTTCTTACGGTGGTGATCGCTGCGATAGCGGCTTATGTTTCACCGGTAAAGGAGGAAGATTTATGAGTCGTACTGTCATTCAGATTATCATCATGACGCTTATGACTTATGTGGTTAGAATCATTCCTTTGACGCTGATCCGTAAGCCGATTAAAAGCCGGTTTATCCGTTCCTTTCTGTATTATGTGCCGTATGTAAGCCTTGCGGTAATGACATTCCCGACGATGATCTACGCAACCAACTCCATTTACAGCGGAATCCTTTCTTTCGCTGTAGGAGTTATTCTTACCTGGAACAATGCGAGTCTTCCTAAGACAGCAGTGTTCTGTTGTCTGACTGTATTAATCAGTGAACTGCTGTTTGTGCATTAGGAGGATATCGTATGTCACTGGAATCTGTAAGAACACATCTGAGTCAATTCAACGCGGAAGATCGTATCATGATTTTTGAGCAGTCCAGCGCTACGGTGGACCTTGCGGCGAAAGACATTGGCTGTGATCCTGACGAGATCTGTAAGACCATGGCGTTTGATGTGGAGGGAAGAACCGTTCTCATTTGTATGGCTGGCGCAGGTCGTGTCGATAACCATAAATACAAAGCATTTTTCCACAAGAAAGCAAAGATGTTAAAAGGGGATGAAGTGCTTGAGAGAACCGGACATCCGGCTGGCGGCGTATGTCCGTTTGGGACAAAGGATGGTGTAGAGATCTATCTTGATGAGTCGCTGAAGAAATATCATGATGTTTATCCTGCATGCGGCAGTATAGATTCTGCGATTAAAGTGACGATTGAAGAGTTGGAACGTTTTTCCGGTTCCTGCCAATGGATCGATGTGACGGTTTCGCTGGGACAATAACCTGGATCTTGCGAATTCCGATCAAAACAAGGTTGTCAAGGTATTCAGTACACTGTTTGAGAGGTAATGATTATGCGGGCATATCCTGAAGCATATCTATCTGATGTGGTAGAGAATCAAGGGAAACTGTTTGATTATATCGCACAGAGCTACCCTGATAAAGATACTGAAGATTTTATCAATGCATATATGCACAGTAAAACTCGGAAGTGTATCGATAATGCGCAGGCATATGTAGCTACTATGGATGCGAGGGAGCTTTGGCAGTATTTTTTGAAAACAGAGAATTATTCTCTGAAGCCCGGAGAGGGCATTAAGGGATTTATTCCTGACTGGATTGGTGAGTTTTATTCATACTATCAGTGGTATTACAACCTGCCAAGTTCTGAAATCATTGAAACGGTTCCTGTGAAATTTCTTAAGAAAGCGTACTTCGGATTACATGATCTGGATCTGGAACTTGCGGTAAAAAAAGTAGGTGAAGTTAGATGAAAGTGATATGTTTTCATAATCCTGATGAGGAGAATGGTATTTTCAGCAACTGGTACCCTTCAACATTCGTTATTAACGGCAAAGTCTTCTCCTCAATGGAGCAATATATGATGTATCAGAAAGCCGCCTGTTTTCATGATGCGATGATTTCTGAGAAGATCATGGCTACAGATAATGTCGCAGAAATCAAGGCCCTTGGTCGACAGGTGGCAAATTACAACGATCATATATGGAGCGGAATACGCCAGGTTATTGTGTACGAGGGGTTATTAGCCAAGTTCTCACAGAACAAAGAACTTAAAGCTCAATTGCTGGAAACGGGAGATGCGCTCTTAGCAGAGTGTGCTGTCCATGATCGAATCTGGGGAATTGGCTTGGCAATGAAAGACCCGAATCGACTGAATATAGAAACTTGGAATGGACAGAATCTGCTTGGATATGCCCTGATGATGGTTAGAGATAAACTTGGCAATTGATTCCCTGATATTAACGGGTAATAAATGAGATGTGCATCCTGTTACACATACGCGTGAGGGGACAACGAAAACTATAATTGCGCTGATTAGAAATCTGGAATTGAACGTTATCGTGGTGGTTGATCATACTCCTGAACTTCAAGGAAAGAAGTGATTGTTGTCCGCATTTGCCTTAGTGCCCACGAAGAGCAAATGGTTAGTCTGGGGTCCAAGATATTTCTAATACAATGGTGGTTGGCTGAACGACATCTGAAAGTGACTGGGAGTTTAATTCTATAGGAACATACGGTTACAAACAGCAACACATAATACCAAGGAGAATGCTTATGTTTGAAACAAAGAAAACCCTCATTGTTGTTTACAAAGATGAGATGCTGATGAATCAGCTGAAAAAGATGGTTGAAACGCACGATGATAGCGAAGATGGCATTATCGGCACCAGGGATGATTCCATTAATATCGTGTATTGGACGGAAAAAGTGTGGCTTGAGAATAAGAAAGCTGGAAATATTCAGGGCAAAATCCTTTTCTTGGATGAAATAAAAGGCACAGATAAACTGATTCCCGTTTTAGACGTGAAATTTGCTGAATGTGGCGTCAAGTTTGGCTGGGCTGGTAATCAGGCGGTCGTATATGCTGATCCAAAAGTTCTGACTACCCGTGAGGACTACGATGCATTCTTGGAAAAGCTCTCTGCGTTGCCTGTTCCGAATTTCCTTAAGGCTATGAAGGAAAATATCGCTAGCCTAGTTACAGATCAGGAAACTGAAGTTGCATTCGAGCAGCCTACAGAAGATGTTCTTGAAAATGCAAACTCTGACCCTGTTGGAGTATATGAGAAAAAACATAAAAAAGTCGATATCCTTATAGGCGCAAAAAAGGCGTTCTTAACAGGTGCAGATGCTATTGGAAAAGTTGGCACACATTTAGCTTCAAAAACCGAAGAGGTCTTCAGAAACAAGTCGTTGATGAAGCGGCAAATGCTTTTCTATGGAGTGGTTAGCCTCTATAATGATTGGCTTGAAAAATTCATGAATAATTAAGGTGTAGCCTATGCAATCTAAAACTGAGATACAACAAGGATGGGAATTTGCTGCACAGATAATGGGTTCTGAGATTGCTGCTCGTATGGGGCAGGAATATGTGAGCGCAGTTGAGGAAGCGATTAAACAGCTTGAAGAAAACATAAATAACCACCAGTACAGAAATCTCGGAATCGGACAGCTCCAAGGTTATATGCTTGAAGAATGGGGAGCCGGAACATTCAATGTGAATGCGGTTGCTATTGATTCGGCAGATCGCGCCGCTGTTCTTCACAGCACTTTGAAGGATTCTGTAGATATTCAATTGGACTCTGGTGAGGCTTATAGTGCGAAGTCCTATGTTACGGCAGAGAAAACCGCAAAGGCGCAGGCGAGATTCAGCCCAGAATCCGGTCATGCAAGTTATCATAATCAGGGAAGACTCGTTCCTTCCGATCAGCTTTCTGATGCCAAGGCGATTGCTCATCGTGAGGCATTGAGAAATCAGCCGATTCGTTCCAATGTTTCCGATGCCTATGCTGAAACCGAATCCAATCTGACAGACACAATAGGGAACGAGGAAGGGGTTAGTTCTAAACGTGTGTCAAGAAAAGAATTAGAGGACATTGCTCGCGAAAGCAAAGATCAGAAATTTAAGGCTGAGGAGCATGGCGTTACCACAGCTAGCGCAATCAATACGGAATATATGCTAAAGCAGGCACTGAAAGCAGGTTACACTACTGCGGCAGTTACTGTTACATTTCAGCTTGCTCCCGAAATCTATAAAGCGATAGATTTTCTTATCAAACACGGTGAAATCGACATTCAACAGATTAAAAAGATGGGAATTAAAGGGATCTCCGCAGGAGCAGAAGGTTTTCTTCGCGGTTCAATCTCTTCTTCTCTGTTGATAATGTGCGAAAAAGGAGTCCTTGGTGAGGCGTTCAAAGGTATCAATCCTACCGTACTCGGTACGGTGGTTGCTTTGATTATGCAGACTGTAAAGAATAGCATACTTGTTGCTGCCGGAAAGATGAGTGCGCAGCAGATGGGTGATGCTTTTGCGGATACCGTTGTTATTTCAGGTGGTTATCTGTTCGGCGCACACATCGGAAGCATTATTGGTCAGACTCTTGGATTTGAATTGCCGGTTATGGGATATTTGTTAACTTCCTAAAGAATTGACACTCAAACAGACAAAAGAAAACAAACAACCGCTAAACTCCCATGAATACTAGCGATTCATGGGGTTTGGTGGTTGTTTTTGATTTGGGGATAGGATATAATTTGAGTGTCAATGAATCTTAGCGGAGGGCCTCGTTTTATGTATTTTGACACTTATGTAGATGTACCGAATGTTCCAGGTAAGATTACCGTCAAAATGAAGAAATATGTCATGTTTGAGATCGGAAGAATTTATCTTCCTGAAAAGAAATACAACAGACCCGAACGGGTATGTATAGGTATCCTAAAAGAAGACGATGATACAAAGATGAAACCTAATGAGACCTTTCGGATCCACTTTCCTGATGTGCAGCTGGATGAAGTGCGTGACTCGAAAAGAAGCTCCTGCCTTAGGATCGGTGATTATCTGATCATTGATAAGATCGTAAGAGAATACCAGTTGGATGAACTATTAAAGGCTAACTTCGATGAGGATACAGGGCTCCTTCTGGATCTTGTGGCTTACTCTCTTATTACAGAAGATAATGCCGGGCAGTATTATCCGGATTATGCATATAATCATCCGTTGTTTTCAAAAGATATGACGATCTATTCCGATTCAAAAATATCCGACTTTCTCAATGATATGGATGATGACCAGAGGATCGGATTCCTTAATGCGTGGAACACGATCCATAGATCAGAGAAAATCTATATCTCTTATGATTCCACGAATAAGAACTGCCAGGCGATGGATATTGAATTATGCGAATACGGGCATAGTAAGGACGATGCGAATAAACCGATTATTAATACAGCAGTATCTTATGACGTGGATAATAAGATACCACTGTTCTATGAAGAGTATCCCGGAAGTATCGTGGATATCTCGGAATTGGATACGATGATAGAAAAGGCAGTGGGATATGGATATAAAGATATTGGCTTTATATTGGATCGAGGATACTTCTCAAAAGCGAATATACGTCATCTCGATGAATTGAATTATGACTTCTTGATCGCTGCGAAAGGAACTGCGAAATTCATCCGGAAGTTTATTGATGAAGCGAAAGGCGGATTTGAATCAGAACATAAAACAAGGAATCGCCGATATCAGGTATATGGGAAGACGGTAAAGATGCCGGTATTCTCCGATGATAAAGACCGATATGTTCATGTGTTCTATAACGATCTGAAAGCTGCCATTGACAGAGAGAACTTTGAAAATGATCTGTCTCGTATGGAAATGGTCATGGATAAAGGGTTAGGCACGAAGAAAGACTATTCTTCATTCAAGAAATTCTATAACGTCCACTACGATACAGACGGAATATTCACAGACTATACGCCAAGATATAAGATCATCGAAAAAGAGAAATCATATTGTGGGTACTTTGTGCTGATCTCTTCAAATATTGAAAATGCGAATAAAGCGTTGATGTTATACAAGTCGCGGGATGTATCAGAGAAACTGTTTCGAGCAGATAAATCGTACCTTGGCAATCGGGCGTATAGAGTGCAGTCGGTTTCTTCTGTTAAATCGAAGACATTCATTGCGTTTATCGCATTGATCATCAGAAACAGGATATTCACTTATTTATCCGAAGAAGGAATGAAGTATTCATCTAAACCGAACTATATGGATGTGCCTGCGGCGTTGAAAGAATTGGAGAAGATCGAGATGATCAAGGGAAGTGATGATATCTACAGATTGGATCACGCGGTAAGTGCAACACAGAAAAAGATTCTTAAGGCGTTCAACATGAATGCGAGCAGCGTAGTGGATAAAGCAAACAAGATAAAGAAGAGACTTTAGAAGCTGATCGGAATTGAATCAGACGATTTGAGTGTCAAAATCGCTGGAAGTTAACA
>JAFUGM010000081.1 GCA_017469355.1 Solobacterium sp.
AAATTAGCCACTCACCTCCACGTGCTCTAGACAAAGCCCTCCTCTATTTAAAGGGTAGCAGATAGATCGCGAGTGGGTGAAGTCATTTTATTCATAACTTATTTGTGACGGCGCAGCGCGCCGTAATGGAGGAAACTATGAGCAACGCAACGGACACCTATCTGACAACACACGAACAGGAATTATATGATCTTGGCGATCAGTTATTTCTTCATCCGGAACTTGGCTTTAAGGAATGGGAAACCGGAAGAATCATCCGTGCCTTCTGTAAGGCCCATGAACTTCCGATTCATCAGGAATATGCCTTAACCGGGTTTTCTGTACGAATCGGCTCAGGAGAACCGCATATTGGGCTGATCGCAGAGCTGGATGCGATTCCTGTGGCGGGGCACCCCTGTGCCAATCCGGAGACAAACGCAGCTCATGCCTGTGGGCATTCCACCCAATGCGCCATCATGTTAGGTGCGTTAGCAGCTTTAAAAGACAGCCTGAAATCAGAGCAGGGAACAGTAACACTCTACTTTACTCCGGCTGAAGAGTTTACAGATATGGAATATCGAAACTCCTTAGTGAAGGAAGGGAAGGTCAGATACTGTTCCGGGAAACAGAATATGCTGGCGGAGCGGATCTTTGAGGAAGAAGATCTCCTGATTCATCTTCATGCGATGACAAATCCGGTATACCAGTACAGTATCGGTTCGGTATTAAGCGGCTTTGTGTATAAGAAGATTACATTCCTTGGAAAGGCGAGCCATGCGGCGGCACTTCCTCATCTTGGTATTAACGCATTGAATGAATGTACGCTGTTTCTCAATGCGCTGAACATGTTGAGAGAGACCTTTCAGGAAGAGGATGTGGTACGCCTTCATGGGATGATTACCAAGGGTGGTACTACAGTAAACTCGATTCCCGAGGAAGTGGTATATGAATGCTATGTAAGATCAGTGAATCCTGAAGTAATTCAGGAAGTCAATGATAAGGTAAACCGCGCGGCAATTCATTGCGCAAATGCCCTGGGAGGGGAAGTACGGATCGAAGATACGCCAGGGTATCTTCCCTTACATCAGAGTAAGGAATTAAATGAGGTGATTCACCGCAGTATTCTGAAGTATGCCCGAGAAGAAGATATTCTATATGGCGAGATCAGTGCTGCGGCAGGCGATGTCGGAGACATCTGTATGTTCAAACCGATCATCCAGTACGGATATAACGGATTCACCGGAGCGATTCATGGGGCAGACCTTGCGATCGTAAACAAAGAACAGGTATACGTTACTCAGGCCAGGATTGTGGCAGATGCGGTAGAAACCTTATTGTCTGAACCGGATACCGTAGCTCGAATCAAGGATTCTTTTCAGCCAAAGATGAGCTACGAAGAATATATCCGCTATCTAAGCGGAAAAAGAAAAGATTAACATTTCACACAGGATCTGCTCTGCCAAGAGAGAAACCCGTGTGCTATACTGAATTTCAGAAAAACGCATTGTTGTAACGGAGGACTATCATGAGCGAAAACAATAACACACAGGCTCAGGCACAGGAAATTACACTTACCCTGAATCCTCAGGAAGAAGTGGCAGCCCAGCTTGACGAACTTCAGCAGGAAGCACCTAAAGCCAAGACCATTGATGAAATGTATGTGGATGCCAAGCTGAGTGAAGCAGAGCGCAAGACCGTCGATGATTTCTCCAAGAAGATTGATATCACCGAATCAAGCACCATTCTGGAATATGGAAGCGCTGCCCAGAAGAAGATCAGTGACTTCTCGGATTCCGCGCTCAAGAATGTCCGCACAAAGGACCTGGGTGAAATTGGAAACCTGTTAAGTGATCTTGTGGTTGAACTGAAGACAACCGATGAAAAGGAAGACAAGGGCTTCTTCGGCAACCTGTTCAAAAAAGGCGGAGACTCCGTTGTGAAGTATAAGGCGAAATATGACAAGGCAGAAGCTAATGTCGATAAGATCGCCGCAGTACTGGAAGACCATCAGATTACATTGTTAAAGGATATCGCGCTGCTGGATCAGTTATATGAACGCAATGCGCAGAATACCAAAGAACTGTCGATGTATATCATCGCCGGTAAGAAGAAACTCCAGGAAGTTCGTGAAACTGAAGTTCCTGCTCTGGTAAAGAAGGCACAGGAATCCGGTCTTCCGGAAGATGCCCAGGCCGCAAACGACCTGTCTCAGGCATGTGACCGGTTTGAAAAGAAACTCTATGATCTGGAACTCACACGTCAGATTTCCGTTCAGATGGCTCCGCAGATTCGCCTGATCCAGAACAATGACACCCTGATGACACAGAAGATCCAGAGTACACTGGTTAATACCATTCCGCTCTGGAAGAACCAGATTGTTCTGGCACTTGGTATCAGTCATTCCAAGGAAGCCCTCGAAGCAGAGCGTGAAGTCACCAACATGACCAATGACCTGCTTAAGAAGAATGCGGAGACACTCCACCAGGCTGCGGTAGAAACTGCCAGGGAAAGTGAACGCGGTATCGTCGATATCGAAACTCTCCAGCATACCAATGAGGAACTGATCGCAACGCTCGATGAAGTGATCGCAATCCAGAAGGAAGGTCACGAAAAGCGTCAGGCGGCAGAAGCCGAACTCGTTCGTATTGAAGGACAGCTCAATCAGAAACTCCTCCAGATCAACGACGAAGCAGACATCACCCGCCGGAAATAATTCTCTAAAACATCAAAGAATAGATATAACAGCCATATTGTCTCCATGAGGTAGTATGGCTTTTATTATCCTTCCAGGAATACCTGG
>JAFUGM010000020.1 GCA_017469355.1 Solobacterium sp.
CATCCGCCGTGACCACAGTTGTCATACGTGGCTTCCCATGACCTCCGGCAGTATTCACATCATTAATATTCAGACCGCGGGAAGAAGATCCATATCCTCCTTCAATCTGCATTGCACTGGTCGCACCGCCCCAGAGAAAGTATTCCGGAAACTGTTTCATAAAGCCCTCCATTACTGTCAGCTGCACTAAGTATGAATCCTGACCGGCGTCTGCCGGTCAGGTCATAGAATGTAGTTTATTCGGTTTCTCCCTTGAAGAAGAACAGTGTACCAAGGAATGCCAGAACGAAGCCAGCGACCACGGAAATCGATCCATTGATCAGATTTGCGGTTGTAAGACCAGAGAAGCAGATGAAGGAACCTACCACCGGAAGACCGAAGGTCAATCCAACGACCGCAGTATGTGTGAGTCCGCAATAGAATCCAGCAATCGCGCAGGCAATGACTTCAACAATCAGGCAGGTTTTGTTACGGAACAGAATACCATAGATGGTAGGTTCAGAAACTGACCCAAGAAGCTGAGATGTAAGTGCTACTACACCAGTCTGCTTTTCATCCGCAGACTTACTCTTAATAATGTATCCAAGCCCGATTCCGACTAATGCCATGCCATAGATTACCATGTATGGGAAGTAGAGATAGTCTGTCCCTGTCTGCATATATACCGCAAACGTAGCCAGGAATACCGGTCCGCCAAGTCCAAACGCAACCATGAATACATACAGTCCGCAAACAAGAGCGCCTTCAAGCCATCCAGCATGTGTGCTGAGCCACATGACCACATTCGCCAGTCCTGTACCAATCCACTGACCGATCGGACCGAGAACACATAATCCAAGAACTGTCATGACTGCTACGGTAAGTGTTGGAACCAGGATTGTCTTAAGAACAGACGGAATCACCTTGTTCAGGAACTTTTCTACATATGCCTGTACCGCCACAATCAGAATGATCGGCAGGAAGGAAGAACTGTAGTCTACCAGTGTCATCGGGAATAAGCCAAATACCTTGAATGGCTCGCCCGCAGCCACAACTCCGCTGATCGCAGGGGATAACAGAATCGCTGCTAATACGATAGAGACGATGGTGTTTGCGCCAAGCTTCTGAGAGGAGCTGTACGCAAGCAGGAACGGAATGAAGTATGTGATCGCATCGCCGATTCCTTCAAGAAGGATATAGAGATCACTTTCCGCCGGAATGATATTGAGTAACGACGGTCCAAAGATCGCGGAAACAGACTTGAACATACCCATAACGATGAAGGCATATACAATCGGAGAAATACATCCGGTCATCGCTTCAAAGAATGTATTCACGATTCCCTTAAATCCTTTGGGCTTCGCATCAAGATTTTCATCAATCTTCGCAGAAGGAGTGAAACCTCCAAGACTTACAAATTCCTGATAGACATCATCTACCGCCGGGCCGATGATGACCTGAAGTTCGCCGACATTCTTCTGAATGCCAAGAACTCCGCTGAGCGCCTTAATCGCCTCACTGTCCGCCTTGTCTTCCTCTTTAAGACGAATTCTTAATCTGGTTGCACAATGTGTGACGCTGGAGACATTATCTTTTCCTCCAACAAGTTCGAGAATTCTTCCCGCATCAATCTTAGTTGCCATAATGGACTCCTTTCTTAACCATTTCGAGTGTTTTTCAAAACCCCTTTTTGATTGATTACAACCATAGTTTATGCGGTTTTTATGGGGTGTTAAATGACATATTCCAATATGTTTATTGACCAAATCACAGATTTTAACCTACAATTTTGTCATGAAACCAGAGAGATTGCGAAATGAGCTTCACCGCATTACTGCTCACGAAGAACAGTACCGAAAAGGCTATTACGATCCAAGAGCGGACGCGTTTCCGAGAATCATGATTGACGGAATTGAAGTCATGCAGTTTTCCTATGCGAAGATCTCTGCAGAGAGTGATGGGAATCCCTTTCAGGTACGGAAACATTCCCGTTTCCGTGATTATCCTCTCCATATTCATGACTGGATTGAACTCAGCTACTGCTATTCAGGAACCTGTACCCAGATCATCGGCACGAAAGAGTATTCCATGAAAACTGGGCAGATGTTGCTCATGGCCCCAAATACCATTCACACGATTGCGCCATTAGGAGAAGAGGATATTCTGGTTCAGATCAGTCTGGGCCAGAAGTATCTGACAAATAACTTCTTCAACCGTCTGTCTTCTTCCAGCATGGTATCCAACTTCTTCATTGACGCATTCAATGAATCCCGCAAGAAAAACAATTTCTTCCTGTTCCACTCGGAAGAGGATGAACGCCTTCGTCTGTTTGTGGAGGAATTCATGTGCGAATGGTATGATCCTTCACTTGCGTCTCTGGATATTCTGAACAGTCTGTTCTCTCTGATTGTTTCAGAATTAGTAAATGTCATGGATAAAACCTTTGAACACTCCCGCAACAGAGGCGGCTATACGCTTCCCCTGTTACGATACATTGAGCACAATTATCGGACCTGTACCTTGAATGATGCGGCAGAAGAGTTCGGATTAAATCCAAACTATTTGTCTTCCCTGTTAAAAACTCAGCTGGGGATGACATTCAATGAACTGGTAGTACAGGAAAAGCTTTCCGCAGCCGAAAAACTCCTGATCAACTCTGATATGAGCGTCTCAGACATCATTAATTATGTCGGCTATCAGAACATGAGTTACTTCTACCGGAAATTCAAGGAACGCTATCATTGTCTTCCCGGTGAGTATCGTGACCGTGCGGCGATTGGTTCTTAAAACATGCGGAGTGCCCGCATGTTTTTGTTTATAATTCGCTTCCGTTACTTTCAATTACGCGCTGATACCAGAAGAAGCTGTCCTTCCGATAGCGGTCATAGCTTCCGTTTCCATAGTCATCCGCATCCACATAGATAAAGCCATACCGCTTTTTCATTTCCCCAGTTCCAGCAGAAACGATATCGATCGCTGACCAGGGGCAGTATCCAATCACATCTACTCCATCACGGATTGCCTGCGCAAGTGCTTCAATATGCTTTCTGAGATAAACAATATGACCTTCATCATGGCAGCTGCCGTCTTCTTCCAATTTGTCATATTCGCCTAGTCCGTTTTCAACGATCATCAGCGGCATCTCATAGCGGGCATACAGGTCATTACATAACCAGCGCAGTCCCGCTGGGTCAATGGCCCATCCCCAGTCGCTCTTTTCGAGTTCCGGGTTATCTGCCCCATAGGCCCAGTCATTGGGGTCACCCTTAATAGTTGCGCTGGAGCAGTCTGTCTTGTAATAACTGAAGGAAATAAAATCCACGGTGCCTTCCTTCAGAATCGCCTGATCCTCATCAGATACCGTTAATGTAATTCCCCGGTCTTTAAAATAACGCGGTGCCCAGTATGGATAATGCCCTTTACACATGACATCGAGACTGTAATACATCCACAGTTCCATGTCTCTCTGCTGCGCCGCAGCATCTTCCGGTTTGGACGTTAATGGGTAGAATGAGAATCCCGTCTGCATACACCCAACCTGAATCTCCGGATCAATTTCATGCGCAAGTTTTACAGCCAGTGCACTTGCGAGATATTCATGATGGAGCGCAAGGAAACGGTCATTAATCTCTTCATTAGTCGCGTCAGGATCATCCATCACAACTTTTCCCGAACGGGGAATGATTCCGGATGTGACACATTCTCCATAGGAGACAATCCCGAAATTGATCTCGTTGAATGTCAGCCACCGTTTTACAAGTCCTTTATATTCGGTAAAGATCGTTCTGGCATAGTTGAGAAACAACGGAATCAGTTCACGATTCTTCCATCCCCCATACTTCACACACAGGTTCCATGGAATATCGTAATGCGTCATCGTAACCGTGGGTTCAATGCCATGATCCTTCATGCATTGAAAGAGCCTGCGATAATGCTCGATGCCTGCCTGATTCGGTTCTTCATCATCGCCATTAGGAAAAATCCGTGCCCAGTTCAACGAAAGACGGTACGTCTTCAATCCAAGCTCCGCAAACAGCGCTATATCCTCTTCAAACCGTTCATACTGATGACAGCCACGTTGGCTGGGATATGTAAGCTCCGGTTCAATGTTCATGGTGATCCGCCGGGGATTATCGTGGTCCCCATTTGTCATATGGTCAAGAATGGTTTCTCCTTTCCCATCTTTATCCCAGGCACCTTCACACTGACTTGCGGCAGTGGACGCACCCCAGAGAAACCCCTCTGGAAACCGTTGTTCTGCTGATGTCATGACTGTCATCCTCCTTTAATATATCTTCATCATATCGAACACTGAGAAAACAAATGTGTCATCATTTGATACCGCCAGGAAAATGCATGTGATCTTATGAAGGGAAGTTTGTGCTATTGTAATAAGGAAATGAGTGAAGGATCCGAAAACAGATACAGTGCAGTACGGTTCAATCCTCAGACCTCTCTTCTGGCCATTCTGAACCGCAATGACGAAAAAGACATCAGTTACATTCTTGCCAAGTATCTCCTGGAACATTTTTCTTCTGTGCCTGACATGAGTATTTATCAGATTGCGGATGACTGCTATACCTCAAGAAGTTCGGTACAGCGGTTCTTCAAGACGATCGGATATGACTCCTATACCGCATTCAAAGAAGATGTCTCTGAAGTGAAGCAGCATCAGAAATCCTTTATCACCTATACCGATCATACGGACTTCGCAGAATATATCATGACTTCTGTAGAAGATATGATGAATGATATCAGCACAATGGCTGACCGGCAGAAGATCTCCCGTATCGCAGAGCGGATTCATGACTGCGATAACTTCGTCATTGTCAACGCTGAAGACTCCTCTTCCTCTGCCCGTATCTTCCAGCAGCACATGTTATCGATGGGACGCCTGGTTCAGCTTGTGACAAGCGCGAATTCCACCGAAGAAAAGCTCAGTCGTCTGACTGACCGCGATTTCATGATGACCTGCTCGGTCAGCGGAAATTATGCGATAGCGATTAATGATGAGATCAAGGATGTTAAAGCATATCGGGCACTGGTCACACTCAACCATACCGCATTATATGAAGATAACTACGATACGATCTTCTACCTAAGCGAAAAACTACGTACCAGTGACCGCACGATTCGAAAGATGCGAAATGTTTATACCAGATATGGTATGTCCTATTTCTTTGATCTTCTCTTTCATTCCTATTTCGTGCAATATCAAAACGAAATTCCCGACAGTCAATAATGGCGAAGGATTATTCCTCCGCCTTGTTTTCTTATAGTCCGAAGCGATTCCGGATTTCTTCCGGAATCAGAACTCCCTTTCTGTAGTACTGCCGCTCATTTTCTCCAATTGTACGTATCACCCGACAGGGATTCCCCACCGCAAGGGAGTCTGCAGGAATATCATGGGTCACAACACTTCCCGCACCGATCACACTATTGTCATGAATCGTCACTCCCGGAAGCACAATGACTCCTGCCCCAAGCCAGCAGTTTTTTCCGATGTGGATCGGCAGATTATATTGCCAGCCAGTGGAACGAAGCGTTGGATTCAACGGATGATTCGCAGTCGCAATCGTTACATTGGGCCCGATCAGAGTATGGTCTCCAATATAGATATGCGTATCATCTACGAGCGTCAGGTTGAAATTCGCATAGACTCCATCCCCAAGATGAAGAAACTTTCCCGCCCAGTTGGCATGCAGGGGAGGTTCGATATAACACCCTTCTCCAATCTCCGCAAACAGCTCCTTCATCAGTTCATTTCGACGATCCTGTTTTGAAGGTGGCAGTCGGTTGAATTCATACAGCTGTTCCATCCGTTCACTCTGCTCTTTGAACAGAGTTTCATCCATCGGATCATAGAGTTCCCCAGTATGCATCTTTTCTGCTGTGCCTGCCATATATCCTCCTTGTAAAAATCATCCGCACATTCACGGATGACTTCAGAATATATAAGAGAAGTTCGATACGCAAGACAAACTGTGTCACCTGTTTCAGTGAGCCGAGGAAGCATTGGCAGTCCTGTCATCAGAAACAACCTGATTTCTTCCGTTCTGCTTCCCAAGATACAGATGTTCATCTGCCTTACTGATTCGTTCTGATACAGAACGATTTGGCTCTGCTCTACTAACACCAATCGTTACTGTCCAGGGAATTGTCATTTCGTTATATATAGAAACATGTGCTTCAAGCTCCTGCCGCAGTTCTTCAAACAGATCCCGCTCACTTAACAGAAGGAACTCTTCTCCACCCCAACGGGCAGTGATCAGTTCTTCTTTGGAGAGAAGCACCTCTGCCAGTTCACGCAACACCGCATCCCCTGCAGGATGTCCATAGGTGTCATTGATCTGCTTGAAATAGTCAATGTCCAGAATCGCAATATTTTCCGGGAGTTCACTGCAGGAATCCAGGTACGATGTTATATAGCGCCGGTTGAATAATCCAGTCAGTTCATCATGCGAAGCCATATAATTCAGCTTCTGTTCCAGAAGATAGGACTTATTTAGATGCATCACAACAAACCATACAATCGTCAGTAATGTCGTCCCCGCATTTACCAGATACATGACCGATTCAACCATACGGTTTCCCGCATCATAAATCGGAGAATGGCCATACGTCCATATACGCATGACAATGAAGAGAAGGAAATCAAACGCAATAAACAGGAGTACCGTGCGATGGGGTTTCCCCTGCCCGTGAATATAGGAATCCGCCAGCAGTGATGAGGTCAAAAAACCGAAACAGTACAATTGAAACCCATAGGACCAGCCAAGGCACACGACGTTGATGATCATGAACAGAATAATTTCCGTAAAGCAAAGTATCATATACAGGAAATTATGACCGCGTGAAAGAAGAATATAGTTTGCGGAAAACACAAGTATACTGACGATGTTGTAATACGAGAGTATCCTCATGTCATGATGCAGATACCAGAACACAAAACCGATATGAATCACAAGCATCAATGTGTTCATCGCCGCATTCTCTTTTTTTGAAGGCATATAAGGACTGTTCAGGCTCATAGGTTTCTCCTTTCATGACTGCAGATAAAGCGTACTCCGTTAAATTAACTTTGCAAGAAGAAAAGTATATATGAGGGTCAATTGAGAAAGCCCTTAATATGATAAGCACAGTCAACTTCTCATTCCAGGAAAGGAATATCTGAGCGAAGAACTCATCCTATATCGGAATCTTAGGCAAATGAAATCCCGCTGATCGCGGGACTTCATTTTCAGATGACTTTAGCCGCATCGAAGGCGGACCAGATGGAAGTCATGACATTTCCAACGGATGCGCCATCGCCAACTTCTACAACTTCATATCCAAGTGCAGAAATCTCTTCTGCCATAGATGGCCCCGGCTTGAAACCAATGGAAATCACAACATCATCGGCAGGTATTTCGATGGATTCTCCACCCTTTTCGACAACCGCACCCTGGTCAGTGACTTCTTTCAGCATTGCGCCGGTAATGATCTTCGTACCAAATTTTTCGAAGCTGTCCAGCAGGAACATCTTGTTAGGATATGGAACATTTCCGGTAAGAACCTGATCCAATCCTTCGACAATGGTCACATTCTTCCCCTTTACCGCAAGATCATATGCGATTTCACATCCAACAAGACCACCGCCAACTACAACAACAGATTGACCGAGTTCTTTCTGATCATTCAGTACGTCGAGGCATCCAACTGCTTTTTCAACACCATTTACACGCGGAACAACCGGTACGGATCCTGTGGCTAAAACGACAACGTCCGGATTCACCTCAGCGATGCAGGATGGATTTACTTCGGTGTTTTTATGAATTTCCACGCCAACATCAGATAATTCTCTTTCATACCATTCCGCAAGTCTATGAAGGTCTTTCTTGAAAGAATGATTTCCCGCAGGCAACAGATTCCCACCGAGCTTATCTGTCTTTTCGTACAGACTGACATGATGCCCGCGTTTCGCTACTGTTCTCGCAAACTCCATGCCGGCAACACCACCACCGACGACAAGGATAGTTCTGCTCACTTCGGCCATCTTCGGTAAATCTTCATCTCTGTAATCGACTGATGGATTCACTGCACATGAGCTTGTCTTGAATTCTTCCAGCA
>JAFUGM010000001.1 GCA_017469355.1 Solobacterium sp.
TGAATTTACTCCTTTCTAATAAAAACCCACCCATCGGCGGGATTAGTATCAGATTCTGAAGGAGTAAACGCAACTGGAAGTTCCTGAAGACTAAATTCAACTTCGCCTGCCCTGAAGTGGAATTTACTTTTCCACTTCAGCGTTCTATATTTTCTCGAGAACGCCGATTGATCAATCCATGGTTGGCTTTGCGGGATTTGGTTTATTAGTGTTCTACTTTGCGTTATTCTATCGGCCGATGCGGCTGCTTGATCGAATGTTGGCGAACATCGCTTCGGAAATGCCGGAGGCACTGTTCTTCTTCGATGCGATCGGGCGCTGTATCTGGGCAAATGAACCCGGAATTCAGCTGGCCGAGATCACCAATGAAGATTTTGAGTCTGCCTCAAAGCGGTTAGGTGAACTGTTTGAGAACCTGAAGGATTACCGAAGTGACTGGGAAGTTCAGGAAGTGATTGAAGACAAAACTTCCGTGAAATACTATCAGCTGGAAAATCATACGGTTACGGATAACCGGGGAAACCCTGCGGGTTCCTTCCTCAGTATCCGTGATAATACAGAAGATCAGCTGGCGCTGAAAGTTGAAAAGTATAACGCAACCCATGATAAACTGACGGATCTTTATACCAGAGAACATCTGTATGAGAGGATTCAGGAAGTGCTTACTGCTTCGCCAGATACCGAATATCTGATTCTGTTTATCGATGTCAATGATTTTAAGATCATCAACGATATCTTCGGAAATGCGTTTGGGGATTATGTGCTGAAGTCCATTGCGGACTGGATTCGCAAGGTGTTCGCTGAAAACTGTGTATTTGGACGACTGTCTGGAGATACCTTTGGGGTATGTATTCCCAAGGTGCAGTTTAATGAGAAGTACCTGGAATATCAGCTGGCACACTATATCGTCAATGATGGGAATGCGGAATATCAGGTATTGATTCATGTTGGTGTTTATGAAGTGTTGGAATCGGGAATTGATGTCTCAGTCATGATCGACCGTGCTCATATGGCACTCTCCACAATCAAGAACGATTATCAGATTCATGTGGCACATTATGACGAAGACATGCGCAATAAAGTGGTCTGGGAACAGAAGATCTCAACCCAGGTGAATGAGGCTCTGGAGACTCGTCAGATTCGGCCTTACCTTCAGCCGGTCGTGGATGCGACAGGCAAGGTGGTAGGTGCCGAGGCACTGGTGCGCTGGATTCATCCAACCGAAGGATTCCTGTCTCCCGCATTATTTATTCCGGTATTCGAATGGAATGGAATGATTGCGGAAGTGGATAAATATATGTGGCGGTCGGCTTGTGAAATACTTGCGAAGTGGAAACAGGAAGGCCGGAATGATATCTTCATCTCTGTTAACATCTCTCCGAAAGACTTCTACTTCATTGATGTGGCAGAAGAGCTGAAACGGATTGTCAGTGAGCTTGATGTTGACCCCGCAAGGCTTCGTATTGAAATTACGGAAACCGTAATGATGACGGATATTGAAAACCGTATGAAGATTCTCTCTGATCTCAGAGAATCCGGATTCATTGTGGAGATGGATGACTTCGGAAGCGGATATTCTTCTCTGAATCTTCTGAAGGACATGCCGGTGGATGTGCTGAAGATTGATATGGGCTTCCTGTATAAGTCGAAGGATGAAAATCGTGCACAGACTATCGTCCATAACATCATTCATATGTCCGAGCAGCTTGGTATCACCTCATTAACCGAAGGGGTGGAAGAACAGGTTCAGTACCAGATGTTATCCAACATGGGCTGTAAGTACTTCCAGGGCTACTATTTCTCAAAACCGATTCCGGTGAAGGATTTCGAAGCCTTCTGCTTTAAAGGTCAGGTATAACAAACAGGTAATTGAAAACGGCGGGGGATTCCCGCCGTTCTTTCAGATTCTGACAACCAGTTCTTCTTCCGGTTTATACCGGGTGTGAGCAGAGCCGGGCTGCGCATCTTCCGATGGAACACCCACCGGAAACATCGCAATTAATTCATAGCCTTCCATCTCAGGAAAGTGTGCTTTCATCTGGGCGGGGTCAAACCCTCCGACCCATGTGGTTCCTAAGCCAAGATCCTGGATTTCCAACATCATCTGAGTTGCGATGATTCCTGCGTCCACATCGACGAAATTCTTCCCGTCATAGCGGCGCACCCAGGCCTTGGAAGGGTCTCCGCCAATCACAAATATCACCGGTGCAGGCTGGATAAATGGCTGAGTACAGGTGGATTTCGCCAGGGCGAGGGCTTCTGGACTCTCGATTACCCAGACTTTGAACGGCTGGTAGTTAACCGCTGTTGGCGCATTCACCGCAGTGCGGATAATCGCCTGAATCTTTTCCTCTTCAATCGGCTTGTTGGTCAGAGAGCGACAGGAATAGCGCTCCTCTGAAAGTTCAAGAAAACTCATAACAGTACTGTCTCCAATCTGTACTCAGAATACCCTGCCCGGAATCATTTGTATAAGATAATGACCAAAGGTATCATGAATGATATGACCAACA
Source organism: Solobacterium sp. (assembly GCA_017469355.1). Classification (GTDB taxonomy): domain Bacteria; phylum Bacillota_I; class Bacilli_A; order Erysipelotrichales; family Erysipelotrichaceae; genus Bulleidia. The sequence continues at coordinate 2,514 of JAFUGM010000001.1, forward strand.
AAACCCCCATACCATCCAGCCTGCGGGTTGGATATGTCAGTGATCTTTATACATCGATTGCGGGAATCCGACCGAAGAACCAGTTGGATATGCTTTACTTCTGGTTTGGGGAATTATTCATCACAGCATCTCCCAGTGAGGGGCAGGGTAAGACTCCTCCGGAGTATTCCGATGTGGAGCGCCGTATCTACGCAAAAGAGTATAAGGGAAGTTTATATGGCACTGGGTCCCCACGGGTGACACATCTCATTGGTCGGTTATGTGGAACTTCTGACAGTAATCGGGATAAGGAGCGGGTAAGTGCCGAGCTGATTCAAAAGCGGGTATCCAGCCGCCTTTGTAAGGAGCGGGAACCGCTGGATCATTTCCTTTCTGAGGTGGAGAAAAGAGTAGTTTCGCTGAACGAAGCCGAGCAGGAACAGTTCTATGAAGTGCTGGTGGAATATTGTGTGGAATGCGCCGTCAGCTATGAAACCAAAAGTGAATATGAGCGGGAAGAAGAACTATTTCCAATGGATGAAGAAGTGAATGAACAGGTGCTGTACAATGCGTTCTATCAGCTGTGCCGGTATGAAGAAACGGGTCTTGTGAACGCATATGCGTGGCTGTTATTGGGGAGTCTCTTGCGGAATGAATGCGGAAGGCTTGCGCGGATTTATGACAGCTCGTTTGTGCCGCTGTTCCGTAATCCGAGTGAAACCGGAACACTTCTTGATAAGATGAACTACCTGGTTCATCCCGAAGCGTATGAGCCGGTTTATTATGGCGAGGATACTGGAGAGCGGATGCCGGATATTAAGTGGTATTGCGATCAGTGTGGAGACCGACTGGATCTTCAGGAAGGCTTCGACGATCATCTGAGTGAATGGAAGTGCCTTTGCTGCGGTACGATGAACCGAATTGATCCAGAGGAGGTCTATGACTCAGAAGAGGATTTCCGTCATGGCATCCATCGGCAGGAACCAGAACAGTTAATGGAAGTGATTGCCAATGTGAAAAAGTCTGCCGGAAATTCGGGTATATAACAAACTGAATGATCCTTTTACGCTTTGCCTGTGGAACAGAAACAGGAGGGCGCAGTATATTCCGTACGGGATCTCTGTCGTCTTACGGGGGTTACCCGCAAGACCCTGTTTTACTATGACCATAAGGGTTTGCTGAAACCAACGGAACGAAAAGGACCCCAGTCCAGCAAATATTATTCTTCCTGTGATCTCTTTCGCTTACGAAAGATTCTGACCTGGAAACGGGCAGGCCTTGAATTACAGGTAATCAGCGTCCTTCTGGAACAGGAGGACTCAATTCCAGTGGAACTGCTGGAACAGCGGTTATCCCAATTAAAGGAAACACAGCGTCAATTAGTTCATTCAATCAGGCTTCTTGAACAGCTGATTCAACAGGAACAGCAGGTTCACCCATAGCGGGTGTTCCTTTTTCATCAGTTTTTCTTCGTACGCCAACGCAAGATGATATGATGAACAGGATGAAAAACGAATTGATAAAAGCGATCACCCGGGAAACCGGACTGGTGTATGATGTGCATTCTGAAACATTTAACGGAATCCGACATGGATATTCCTTTCTGGTCAATGGTACAGGAGAAGCAGATGAAGTGGAGCTTCGCTGTACAGTGTTAAGAAATGGACAGCCATTGAGTGAAGCAGAGGTAGCACCACTTTCGGGAAAGTTTCCGTTTTTAAAGGATCTGGAAGGGCGGGGGAATTCGCTCGTCATGCATATCCGGGAGCTTGATTCCGACGTATCAGCGCATCAGGTAAGAACCATTCTTGATGAACTGCCTGCTTACCTTTCTTCCCTTGGGTTTCGTAATGTTTGTGAAGAATGCGGAAGAGAAGAAGTTACGGTATTTAATTACGCTACCGGTACTCCGAAACTGTTATGCAGAAACTGCGTTGCCCAGCATCCGGAGATGCCAAAGGGGATCGATATCGCAAAGAAGGAACAGGAAGAGCGGAAACAGCTGGAGCGGCCGCTTGCCGGGATACTCAGTGGGCTGCTTGGCATCGTGATCGGCGTATTGGTCTTCCAACTATTCTATCGGTTGGATGGGGACACATTCTTCGCGTCGATCGCAGCTGCGGCGGAACTTCCATTCATGTATAAACTGCTGGGCAGAAGCCTGACAAAAAAGGGAGTCATCATCTGTGTTGTCATGATTCTGCTTTGTATTCTGATTGGTGAGACGTCCACCTGGGCATCCGAACTTCATAAGCTTTATCCGCAGGCATCCTATATCGACTGCTTCACCTTTGTCCCAAGTCTTGTGGGTGCGGGTATGGTCAGCGGCGCATCCTTCTATGGCGCTTATGCATATGATTTTTTTGGCGCAGTCATCGGTGGAATCATCGGAATTGTTATGGCATATACAAAGTTCTGAGTAAGAGAGGGGAGAAATAAGACATGATTGATTTTACAAGGTATCCGAATCTGGAGGCGAGACGCAGGCAGATGAAGGGGAGGCTGAAGGACAAGGCACCTCTGATTGGAAAAGATACGTGGCAGAAATGCGTACAGAACTGGGAAATCTTCACAGAAGAGGAATTACAGCGAATCAATGAAGACTGCCAGAATGTGGAATTCATTCAGGCAGATGGATTTAAATGCGCGTCCCCCAGTTTTATTACAAGGGACGCGGTGATCGTTACTCAGCCTCACTTTACCGCAATACCGCTGCGGGATGTGATCTGGGTCTATGAATATGCGCTGAAACATTCGGTTAACTTCATTCCAACGTCTAAGGACTATACGATTTACCTTGTCGCAAGAGACGGCATTTCCTATACCCTGATGACAACCAGTGTCATGGCGGTCAGTAAAAAAGATCCCGGACCACAGGCGATCAATCAGGTTCGCGAGGCGATCGGGGATCAGTATCCCGGAGTGATTTACGGCTGGTCACAGGAAGTACAGAAGATGCGTGATTCCAACTTCAATGCGCTTGTTCAGTATGTGGACAGTCATAATGTGCAGGAACAGTAGGAATCAGAATACCAGCTGTACCAACAACATATAAACCAGTGTTCCCGCAAACATGGACAGAAGCGTATTCTTCTTCCATAAATGCATGACAACTGTCACCGTAATTCCGATCAGTTCAGGTATGCCGAAGGGGAAGGAAGTGACGGAAACACTTTTGAGACAATACACCACTAACATTGCGAATACGGCAGAAGGAAGTGCTTTTCCAAGATAAAGAATGATGGGAGGCACTTCTTTTTTTCCACCGAACAGCAGAAATGGCAGAAACCGCGTGCACATTGTCGCAATGGCACATAACAGAATAGTAATTACCTGCTGGGGCAGTGTCTGGGGACTCATTGGAACCCTCCTGAAGCACTGATCTTCGAACGTAAGAGAATCAGAAATACCAGAATGACGCACATGGAAGGGATGATGAAGTTATCTGCCCCAAATACCATCAGACATCCAAGAGAAGCGAGTAATCCAATGAGGGATGGAAGATGCGTTTTCTCTTTTAATACCGCATCAAGGAAAATCACCACAAACATGGTCGTCATGACAAAGTCGAGACCTTCTGTATTAAAGGGGATAAATGATCCGAACATTCCGCCGCAGAAGGCACCGAAGATCCAGTAAAACTGATCCATGGCGGAAAGATAGAAATAGTAGCTGGAAGGATCCAGGTGTTCTGGAAGCGTCTTACTGCCGCCTACCGCAAAGGTTTCATCGGATAACGCAAAGATCAGGTAGGGACGCCGACGCAGTCCTTTGTATTTCTCCAGCATCGCCAGGCCATAAAACAGATGACGGGCCTGAATCATAAAGGCCATGAGAAAGGTCTGAAGCGGGGCGAACCGACTCATTAACATCGTTACAGCCACAAACTCCAGAGATCCCCCGAAGATGATCATTGCCATAGAGACTGGATACACCCATGAAAACCCATTCACATTCATATAAACGCCATAGGCCATACCAAGAAATACATACCCGGTCATAACGGGAATGGAGTCATGAAATGCGGTTTTGAGCTCCGGTGATTTGAAATCCATATGGCTAAGTTTACCCTTGGAAACGATAGGAATCAAGGAATGCGAACCGCGTCCACAATATTCAAAAGGGTACACATTAAAACCCGTTGGTTTTGTGTGGCTGGCGCAATCATAAATGGAGTAAAATACCGGTATGGCAGTTACGTACATCAAGCGTAAACGGGGAGAACTGAACGAGTTATATCGCCGTTCCCTGGAGGCAGATCTGGTTCGCAAAGCGGATCTGATTTCAGCCTTTCCCGATCCTGACCATCTGTTTCATAATTACACGATTCTTACAGACCAACCCTTCGGGGTTCTTGTATTGTTCAGGGACCAGGAAGACCTGGAACGCTTCAGCCCGCAGGGGGAGCGATGTGATGATCTGGATTGCCTGGAGCGTTTGATTACGAAACTTCAGAATTACCCTGCGGTTCGTGATGAATTCTTTGAAGAAAAGCGGCAGGCATATCTTCAGGTAAGAAGCCATTACCGGTATATGATTTCCCATCCCGCAAACACAAAGCGCGAGCAGCAGCGGCTGGAGAGCGAAGTGAAACACGCGTCCACTCAACGTGCCTGGCTGGAGAAAGAGAATACCGGACGAATGGAACGAATTCGTAGTCTTGAGACAGAGATTGAACGATATGAGACCATTCTGGAACATCTGCGGAGTGAAGAAGATAATACCAGCCGGATTGAAGAGGCGGTGGAAGAAACACGTCCGTTGAAATTGGAGATCGATGAAGATACCGTGCGTCTCAATGAGCTGGCGATACGAATTGAAGAACTGCGGAAGGAACAGGAACTGATTGATCAGGCACTGACGCCAACAACATTCCGTCTGCAGGAACAGGAAGAACAGCGTCTGACAGGAGAACATGATAATCTGATCAGCCGAATTGAAGACAATACAGCACAGCTGAAACAGATTGAACAGCGGATTGAGGCGTTGAAGGAAGAAGACCGGTCCCGCCCCCAGGAAGATGAAGTCTTGGAGACACTGGGGAAATCCAGGGAGCGCTTAGAACAGGTTCAGGGGGAACTGGACGGCGGTAATACGATGGTCAGTAATCTGAATCTGAAGGTAGAAATTCTTGCGGCGAGACTGAAGTCCATCAAAATGGAAACAGAGCGTCTGCCGGAACAGCAGGAAGGGGCGTATATCGCCATGGTTGCCCGGGCCGAAGAACTGCTCAACGCATGGATCTCATGTTCGAAGAAACTGAAGCGGATTCTTGAAGTGGATGGAATCTCCGCCCGCGAACTGCTCGAAGCGGTGTTCTTCGCCTATGGGCCGCTCTGTTCTCTTGAGGATGGGTGTCAGTATCTTGACTCTACGGAGGTGTCGTTAGATACTCTGCTGTTATATCGGACGGAAGAAGAACGCGCTGGCTTCCAACATGTATATAACTTCGAATAACCCTGTGGATTTCCATGGGGTTTTCTTGTAGTTCATCTGAGCCATGAAATAAGAATGTGACTGCTATAATGAAAACGCATGTTCGGAGGAGTTATGAGAACACTTTATATTGACTGTGGAATGGGCGCTGCCGGTGATATGTTAACCGCATCTTTACTGGAGCTGACTGACCACCCGGAATCTGTGATACAACAGCTGAATGCGATTGGAATACCTGGCGTAGTATATCAGGCGGAATCCGTCGTAAAAAACGGTATCCGCGGCACCCGCATGCATGTGGAGGTGCTGGGAGAAGAAGAGGGAGAACATACCCATACCCATGCGGATGGGACAACCCATTCCCATCGGACCCTGCCTGGCATTGAACACATCATTAACGATCATATGGAACTGAAGGAATCCTTGAAGGAGTCTATCCGTTCCGTATACGCAAAGCTTGCGGATGCGGAAAGCAGAGTTCATGGAGTTCCGGTCAATGAGATTCACTTTCATGAAGTAGGGGATATGGACGCATTGGCGGATATTACTGCAGTCTGTTATCTCATGGATCTGCTTCATCCGGATCGGGTGATTGCCTCACCGGTTCATGTGGGACGGGGAACGGTGAAATGCGCTCATGGCATCCTTCCGGTGCCTGCCCCCGCAACCGCATTACTTCTTGAGGATGTGCCGATTTACAGCCGGGAAGAGATCAATGGGGAATTGTGTACCCCGACTGGGGCAGCACTTCTAACTACATTTGTGTCGGAGTATGGCCCGCTGCCGGTGATACGCGGAAAATCCATTGGTTATGGAATGGGAAAGAAGGAGTTCCCGATTCTTAATTGTGTGCGAACCATTCTTGGGGAAAGCGAAGGCTTTGAAGACAAGGTATGTGAGCTGAACTTCAATGTGGATGATATGACTGGTGAAGAGATCGGCTTTGCGACAAGTGAATTACTGAAGGAAGGCGCAAGGGAGGTCTATACCACTGCGGTACAGATGAAGAAGAACCGCCCGGGCACCTTAATGACGCTGATTTGTGATGAGGAGGATGCGGAACGTCTTGCGGGAGTAATCTTCCGGTTCACTACAACCCTTGGAATTCGGAAAACCCACTATGACCGGTATGTGATGCGCCGCCATATTACAGAAGTTGAAACTCCATACGGAGTCATCCGCCGTAAAGATGCGGAAGGGTTTGGGGTAACCAAATCCAAATATGAATACGAAGATGTGGTAAAGGCTTCGCAGAACTGTGGAAAAAGCATCCGGGAAATCCGGGAAGAGCTGGCAAAACTGGACGCAGAACAGAAGTAGAGAATGAAAAAGGGACATGCGACGCATGTCCCTTTGATCGTTATCTTTGTATTGAATTAAAGCTTAACGACACCGGACGCCTGAGGTCCGCGATCACTCTGTGTGACATCGAATTCAACGGCCTGTCCTTCATCGAGAGTCTTGAAGCCTTCTCCCTGAATTGCGGAATAGTGAACGAATACGTCTTTTCCATCATCTGTTGTGATGAATCCGTATCCCTTCTCCGCGTTGAACCATTTGACTTTACCTGTTGCCATTCCCTATTGAATCTCCTATTCTATGTACCCCAAGATTTATAAACAAATCCTTCTGTCTGATCCCAAGTGGACCGAACTTCATCTTGAATACACGTATTAATTTATCACCCCATGCGCAAACATACAAGGGATTTTGTAAGGGTAGGAAAGCGAGTTGCCAGGGTTGTATGGGGCAGTTTGTGCACTAATAATTCCTATGACAAGAATCATCAAATGGCTGTATTTTTCAGAAAGATATATATGTAAGAGAAAAGACGCAATGCGCGTCTTTTCCTGATGTCAGCGATATTTCTTTTCCAGAGTGGGGAGATCGGATGGGTCAATCCACTCTTCTGAGTAACCGCATGACATGCATACATATCTTGGGACCAGTACTGCCGAGAAGATGGACAGTCCTACCGGGATGTTGTTTCCTGCCCCATAGGCTCTTGATTGCCCTTCGATCCGCAGAATATCGGTCCCATTGCATTTTGGACAAACACCTTGATATCTCATTTACTTTACCTCCAGGTTAACTCCCTCTGTTTCCAGACGTACATTCCGATTGACCTTGGCATCATAGGTATTTGCCTTCATGATTTCCGCAAAGTCGACACCCGTCGCTTCACTCATGGTGTCAAATACCTGCTTCATGATCACCGGCATGTTTCCTGAGATCTGAGAAGCTCCGCTTCCTTCAGATCCTGTGTCGTAGATGTTGATCTTATCGATAGAGGAAAGGGGCTTCGCGATTTCCGCAGCCATCTGCGGCATGATCTTAATCATCATCTCTGCCATGGCAGCGCCATTGTATTTCTTATATGCTTCAGCTTTCTTTTCCATGGCCTCTGCTTCCGCAAGCCCTTTGAGACGGGCTGCTTCAGCCTCAGCTTTACCTCTTGCCTCGATTCCGGAAGCTTCTGCTTCATACTTTGCGCGGATTCCTGCAGCTTCACGTTCTGCCGCATATTTTGCGGCATCAGCGTCCCTCTGGCGCTGAATGAGTTTCGCTTCTGCTGCCTTTTCCGCAGCGTATTTATCCGCATCTGCCTTTTTCATGATTTCTGCCGCAAGTTCCTGTTCTCTTACGGTAACTTCTTTCTGTTTCAGTTCCGCTTCCCGCTCTGCCTTGGCAATCATCGCATTGACGGTCGCCGTCTGAATCAGGCGCTGCTGTTCCTGATTCTGAATTTCATAAGCCGCGTCAGCCTGGGCTCTTGCGGTATCAGACTGACTCTTGAGCTCTGCCTGCTTGATGGAGAGCTCGTTGTTCTTTTTGGCGATCTCTGTCTGGGATGCGACTCTGGCGTCATTGGCTGCCTTATCCGCATCCGCTCTGGCAATAGCCACATCACGATCTGCTTCAGCCTTGGCGATTGCCGCATCCTTTTTGATCTTGGCGGTGTTGTCCATACCAAGGTCATTAATCAGGCCATTCTCGTCATTTACATTCTGAATGTTGCAGGAAAGAATTTCGATGCCGAGCTTTTCCATATCCTTGGATGCTTTCGCCATGACCTGATCCGAGAAGGAATCGCGGTCGGTGTTGATTGTTTTAAGATCCAGGGTACCGATGATTTCACGCATGTTTCCCTGCAGAGAATCCTGCAGATCAATGGCGATTTCCTCCGGCTTCTTGTTCAGAAAGTTGCGCTCTGCCTTCAACATTCCCTCCGGGCTGGTGTCGATGCGAACTTTTGCGATCGCATCTACCTTGACGTTGATGAAGTCATTGGTAGGAATGTAGGAATCTGTTTTGATGTCGACAGAAATCTGACTGAGATGCAGGTAATCCACTTTCTCAAGAAAGGGAAGCTTTACACCAGCACGCCCAATCAGAACCCTTGGGGTTTTCTTAAGACCGGAAATGATGACCGCCACATCAGGCGACGCCTTGACATAGCCGGTAAGAAGAATCGTGATGACCACCGCAGCGATCAGAAGAAACGGTACAGCTTTCATTAACATGTTCATAATCTCCTCCAGGTTGTGCCGTGTCATCTTCCAGTAAACTGCCGCGTACGCTGTAATTCGCAGATCATCAGGAAGACACCGGAACGTTTCGTGATACGAAAAACGGGTATGGCTTCTGCCGTACCCGGAATGAATTCCTTCCTCATCTACGGCTTGAGCCATAAATGAGTCTTGCATGATTATGAACAGACCGGATGATCAGTCGGGATGACGATCTGTTCCGTACGTTTCCGTACGCTGCTACTCCCTCATTGACCTCAATATAGCACGCCCCGCCGCCTTGTCAATGGTTTCACAAAAAGAATTTTGTCGTCGTTCTTCGCTGCTCTTACCTAATTAAAGAAAGGGCTTTATTCTGCGGTTTTAAAACGAAATATGCCTTCCCAAACCACCGGATTCTTTATATAATTTCGCTATAGGCGAAGAAGAGAAGAGTAATCGAACAGCCAATTTCAGAAAGCAGACGGATGATGGGAGTCTGTATTGCGGGGCGATGAACATGGACTTGGAGCCCACGGTGCGAAGAGTGCCGTGCGGGAGTGGCCCGTTACAGCTTTTGAGTGGCCTGCGGATCCGCAGGCAAGACAAAGGTGGTACCGCGTGCAAGACGTCCTTTCGCAGGACGTTTTATTTTCTTGGAAGGAGAAAGGGATATGGAAAACAAGGGACCGTATTATCTGACAACAGCGATTGCCTACGCTGCCGGGAAACCGCACATCGGAAATGTGTATGAGATCGTACTGGCGGACGCGATTGTCCGACACAAGCGTCTGTCCGGCTATGATGTTCGTTTCCAGACCGGAACGGATGAACATGGGCAGAAGGTGGAAGAACGCGCCAAGGCGGCCGGCTTAACACCGAAACAGTTTGTGGATAATGTGTCGAAGGAAATTCGTGAGCAGTTTGACATCATGAATGTTTCCTATGACAAGTTCATCCGTACAACGGATGAAGATCATGAAAAACAGGTACAGAAGATCTTCAAGAAGCTCTACGATAAGGGTGACATCTACAAGGGAAGCTATGAAGGAAGCTATTGCCAGGAGTGTGAAGCGTTCTATACACCCAGCCAGCTGACGGAAGAGGGCAGATGCCCGGTATGCGGTGGGGAAGTGAAACCGATGCGGGAAGAAACCTACTTCTTCCGGATGTCCAAATATGCGGATCGCCTGATTCGGTATATCGAAGATCATCCTGAATTCATTCAGCCGGAAAGCCGGAAGAATGAGATGTTGAATAACTTCCTGAAGCCGGGACTGCAGGATCTCTCGGTCAGCCGTACCAGCTTCAAGTGGGGTATTCCGGTTCCGTTTGATGAGAAACATGTCATCTATGTCTGGATCGATGCCTTAAGCAACTATATTACCGGTCTTGGTTATGACGCGGATGGGAATCACGATGAACTGTATAAGAAGTACTGGCCTGCCGATCTTCATTTGATCGGTAAGGATATCGTCCGTTTCCATACCATCTATTGGCCGATCATGTTGATGGCGCTGGATGTACCTCTGCCAAAGCAGGTCTTTGGTCATCCTTGGCTGCTCACTGGCAGTGACAAGATGTCTAAGTCCAAGGGCAATGTCATCTATTCAGATGATCTGGTCAACCTCTTCGGGGTTGATGCGGTGCGTTTCCTTATGCTTCATGAAATGCCGTTTGCGCAGGATGGACATATCACTTACGAAATCATGATTGAACGGATCAACAGTGATCTCGCGAATAATCTTGGAAATCTGGTGAACCGTACCATCTCCATGCAGAATAAGTATTTTAACGGTACTGTAGCGAACCCCAACATTCATGAGGATGTGGATGACAAGCTTAAGGAAAAGGCAATGGAAACCGTACAGCTCGTCAACCAGAATATGGATGAACTCCGCGTCGCAGATGCGATTCAGAATATTCTTGATCTGTTTGATCGTTGTAACAAATACATCGATGAAACCATGCCATGGGCACTCGCGAAGGATCCGGATAAGATTTCCCGTCTTGCGACTGTACTTTATAACCTTCTTGAAAGCATCCGCATCGGTGCGGTTCTGCTTACACCATTCCTTCCCGATACCTCCAAGAAGATCCTCGATCAGCTTGAGACAGAAAAACGGGATTATGATTCCATTCAGGAATTCGGTGGACTGGAAACCAGAATTCGTGTGACCAACGCGCCGGAAATTCTCTTTAAGCGCCTCGATGAAAAGGAAGTCATGGCGAAGGTAGAAGAGATTCAGAAGGAACAGGAAGCTCGCTTCCTTGCGCAGAAGAAGAAGGAAGAGAAAAAGGAAGAAATCTCCATTACAGATTTCCAGAAGGTGGAACTGAAAGCCGGAAAGGTACTCCGTTGTGAGAAACATCCGGATGCGGAAAAACTGCTTGTCATGGCAGTGGATCTCGGTGACGGGGATACCCGGCAGATTGTCTCCGGAATTGCCGGAAGCTATACTCCGGGTCAGATGATCGGAAAGAATGTCATTGTCATCACCAACCTGGCCCACAGTACAATCCGTGGAGTAGAGAGCCAGGGAATGTTACTGGCAGGACAGAACGGAAGCGAGATTGTGGTTGCGGAGGTCAATGGACTGGAGCCGGGAACCATTATCAGCTGATGAATTCAGAAAAGTCATATCGCAGGGTATGACTTTTTCTCTGCACAATTGTTTTGAAATGTTGTTGATTTATGGCGGGTTATCAATTCTTTGAACTCTGAGTAAAAGAAACGTGATAAACTTTTCTGAAGAGTACGTTAAATACTCGTTGAAAGGGGATGATCTGATGAAACAGTATCAGATGACTTATTCCGGGAACGAAGATCTGACTGGCTGGCTCACGTCATTACAGAATACACACCCTGGAAGTGATTCACCTTTGTTCTATCTCTGCAGTTATACCGTAGACTACAGCGGACTTTATCCGGTATTGGATGCGATTAAGAAAGTCTTCCCAAAGGCACTCTATGCCGGCTCCAGCGGAAGCGGCTCCATTACCTCCGGAACATACAATGCGGACAGTATTGCGATCGCCGCGACATTCTTTGAATATTCCGATACGAAGATTCGTATCCTTCAGGCTCCGCTTACCACGGAAACCCAGAAGGAAACGGCTGCCTATCTTCTTCATGAAGTGGAAACACTTGGCTGGGTGAAGGCAGTCGAAATGATGGGTACCATTGGAAACTGCGACATCCCGCAGTTCTGCCGTGATATTTCTCTGCTTCCGGAAAATATTGAATTCTTCGGAGGTGGTGCCCTTGCGACAGATACTCATGACGGGACTTCTTCCGATACCTATGTACTTTCCTCCTCTGGGGAAATCGCTTCTTACAGTGCAGTGTTTATCCTGTATGGCGGAGACCACCTTCATGTCAAAGCCGGGAAGGTGACCGGATGGAGAAGACTCGGTCTTCCCTTTGAGGTTACTTCCGTAGAAGGTAATATTGTTCATGAGCTGGATCATAAACCGGCCTTTGAGGTATATCAGAAATATCTGAACATTCCTTCGGAAGAATACTTCTTTGATATGGCAGTCGTATTCCCATTTGCGTTTGATTCAAGGGATGGGGAATGTATGCGGGTATCCATGTATCATCTTTCGGATGGATCGCTGGGTCTTGCGAGTGTAATCGATGAAGGTGTCAAGGGAAACATCGCGTATGGCGATCCGGCTTATATCATTGAGAGTGTCAAGGCCAGTGTGGAGCGGGTAAAGGAATTCTCTCCTCAGGCATTGCGGTTATACTCCTGCTCTTCCAGGCAGTTCTACTGGCAGAATGAAATTGATGTCGAGACGACTCCGTTTCAGGAGGCAGCTTCCACCAGTGGCTTCTATACCAGTGGTGAGTTCCTTCGTCAGGATGGCAAGGTCATCCTGCATAATGTCACGCTTGTTGTAGGTGCGCTTCGTGAAGGAGAAGCGGAACATTCCATGGAATTAACAGTTCCGGAGATTGAACCGGGATTCTCCCGTCAGATCATGATTAACCACTGCCTCACAACCTTCATCAATACCGCTACCGAACAGCTGATTGAAGCGAATCAGAAACTGTCGCATATGGCGATAACCGATTCATTAACCGGGTTATTGAACCGGGGAGAAATCGAGCGCCAGATTCGCAATGCCATGGAGTCTACAGATGAAACAGCACCGGTGATTCTGATGATGATCGACCTGGATGACTTCAAGATGGTAAACGATACTTATGGCCACGAAGAAGGAGATGAGGTGCTGGTGGTGCTGTCTGACATCTTCACCGAATGCATTAAGGACAGTGGCTTGTCTGCCTATACTGGGCGATGGGGTGGTGAGGAGTTCATGATACTCTTACCCGGTGCAGATCATGAATCTGCACATCGGCTTGCGGAAAAGATACGTACAACTTATGCGGAACATCACTTCCCGGTATCGGGAACGCATACCTTATCCGCAAGTATTACGGAATCAAGGCCAGAAGATAACGCAGACCGCATCTGTTCAAGAGTGGATAACGGCCTCTATAACGCAAAGAAAAACGGAAAAAACCAGACTGTGGAAATCTGAATTACAGCAGGGAGAGTGATCTCTCTGCTGTATTTTTCTGTTTCGGTAGGAAAGAAGCACTGTTGTATACTTTTAATTATGGGAAGAATCAGACAATTGGATGAGCAGACTGCCAATATGATAGCGGCAGGAGAAGTTGTGGAACGGCCAATGGGAGTCGTGAAGGAGCTGGTTGAAAACTCGATTGATGCGGGTGCGGATCGGATTACTGTATCGGTGGAAGAGGGAGGAATTACCTCGCTGACCGTCAGTGATAATGGATGCGGAATGGACAGCCAGGATGCGGCTAACGCATTTCTTCGTCACGCGACCTCAAAGATTCGCTCTTCGGAAGACCTGTGGGATATCGGCACCCTGGGGTTCCGTGGAGAAGCGCTTCCTTCCATCGCTTCTGTCTCGAAGCTGACACTGATTACTTCGGATGGCACAGATAATACCAGAGTTGTGATTGAATACGGGAAGACCGTATCGGTTTCTTCCTGGCCATGTAATCAGGGAACAGAGATTACCGTAGAGAATCTGTTTTACCGTACACCGGCACGCCTCAAACATTTAAGAAGCGGAGCCTATGAGAATTCGCTGGTGCAGGATGTCATTATGAAGTTTGCGATGTCTCATCCGGAGATTGCCTTCCGGTTCATTTCCTCTGGCAAGGAAGCCTTCCGCACATCAGGAAATGGAAATCTGCAGGAAGTGATATTTCAGTGCTGGGGCAGAGAACCGGCAGAACTTGCGATTCCCGTATCGTTTTCCGACTATGATTACAAATGTTCCGGGTATCTGGTAAAGCCTTCTATTACCCGTTCTTCCAGAAACTTCATGCATATATTTTTAAATGGACGAATGGTAAGAACCTTCCGCCTTTACCAGGCAGTGATGGATGGCTATGAAGATTTCATCGTCAAGGGAAGAAAACCACTTTGTGTACTGAATATTGAAATGGATCCGCATCTGCTGGATGTCAATGTGCATCCTTCCAAGTGGGAAGTCCGTATCTCCAAAGAGAATCAACTGGAATATCTGATACGTGATCAGGTCAGAGAAGCGCTGAAGAATACAATGTTGGCACCGAATATTCGTCCCGTAAAAGAGACAACGTATTATGAGCAGATTCCGCTTGAAACCAATGTGTCTTTCCGTACACCATATGTATCTGCACCTTCTGCGCCTGTAACGCCAGAGTCGATCCCAGCACCTGCACCGGTTGAAACAAGCGCAGCGCAGTTATCCAATACACAACCGCAGGATACGCCGGTTAATTCAAATGAAGTGATTGAACCAAACCCAGTACCGGAACCGGTAATCCAGCGGCTTCCGGATATGCAGGTGATTGGCCAGCTTCATGAAAAGTTCATTCTATGTGCCTGTGAGGCAGGACTTGCGGTAATTGACCAACATGCGGCACAGGAACGGGTTCATTATGAGCAGTACTGTAATGCGCTGAATAAGAATCCGGCCATGATGGACCTGCTGGTTCCGATCACATTGGCGGCTGGAGATGATCTTGTGCGCAGAGTAGAAGAACTGAATGAAGCGGCGGAAGAGCTTCATATTACCTTTGAGGCATTTGGTCATGACACCCTGATCGTTCGAAGTGTTCCTTCCTGGATGAAGGATCTGGATGAAGAACGGTTTCTTCAGGATGTGATTGAAAACTTCCGCAATGAGACAAAATCCGTCTATGCGAAGATGGAAAAGAAGAAGATCGCCACTATGGCATGTCATCACAGTATCCGGTTTAACCGGGCATTGAATATGGAAGAAATGAAACAGGTGGTGCTTCAGCTGAATGACTGTGAAAATCCATATCACTGTCCCCATGGCAGACCTACCTTTGTGATTCTGGATGAGAAGGATCTTACGAAGGAGTTTCTGCGATGAAGAAGGTTCTGGTGATTGCCGGACCGACCGCATCAGGGAAAAGTGACTTTGCGGTAGAGGTGGCACTGCGGTTTGGCGGAGAAATCATCAGCGGAGACAGTATTCAGATCTATCGAGGAATGGATATCGGTTCAGGAAAGATTCGAACCGAAGAGATGAAGGGGGTTCCTCATCATCTGATCGATATCAAAGAGGCCAATGAGCCTTACAGTGTATCGGAGTTTCAGAAACTCGCACGAAGCTGTATTGAGAAGATATCGTTTCCTATCATCTGCGGGGGTACCGGTCTCTACCTGAAGGCATGTCTTTATGATTATGTCTTCGAGGACGAACCAAGGCAGGAAACGCCTGCGGAATACGAAGCGATGGATAACGAATCTCTTCATCATCTTCTGGAACAGATTGACATGGAAAGCGCGCAGCGGATTCATCCCAATAACCGGCAGCGGGTGATTCGGGCAATTCAGATAGCGGAGCGCTCTGGAAAAACCAAGAGTGAGATCGAAGCAGCGCAGAATCATACCCCGATCTATGACATCTTCATCGCCGGGTGTACGGCAGAACGCAGTGTGCTGTACGAACGGATCAATGCCCGGGTAGAACAGATGTTCAGGGATGGATTGGAACAGGAAATTCAGGGATTACTTCAACAGGGAATTCAATTCACTGATCCCGGGATGAAGGGAATCGGATATCGGGAATTTGAATCCTACTGGAATGGAACTGCTTCTATAGAAGAAGTAAAGGCGGAGATCCAGAAACACAGCCGGAATTACGCAAAGCGCCAGTATACCTGGCTGAACCATCAGATGGAAGTACATTGGTTTGAGCCGACAGACCCCGCTTCACGGAATCGTATGATGGATGCGATAATGAAATGGAAGGAGCAGTAACTCATGGCGGAGCAGAAAACAAATACAAAACAACTGTTATCCTATGTGACAAAGCGTACATTTAACCGGATTGTGTTATCCGGGGCGATTCCCGCAATCCTGATCACTGCGGCAGGCCTGTTGTTTGACGATGAAGATTATATTTTCCTGATGTTGGGATATGGCATCATCATGATGGGAGTGTTCCTCATAGCGGCTGGGCTAGTCACCCTTGCCAAACGTGGCAGTCTGAAACGTGTCATCACTTCGCAGGAAGCACATACCACACCGTTTGATAATGATACCCTGAAACAGCTGACAAGAGAAAAGAATCTGTTTCTTGGCGAGAACTGGCTCGTTCTTGTGAAAAATGGCGGAGGCGTTGTGCCGATCGCAAAGACGGATATTCTTTCCGCCGATTCCGTTTCCCGCCGTAAAGAGGGAATGGAGAAACTGTGGGTTCGTATCGTAAAGAAAAACGGCGTTTCTGAAACCGTCTTGTATAAAGCATGTGAGCCTGATCCACTGGAAGTCATTCAGGAATGGCTTGGCAGTCAGGAACTGGTTCGACAGGAACAGAATACCGAATCATTCCAGACCTGCCCATACTGCACTGGGCCAAATGATATCAACGCAGTAAAGTGTCAATGGTGTGACAAACCGTTAGAACCTTCAACTGCGGTATTCAAAAACAGTTTTGAAGAACCGGTAGAAACCGTATCACCTGTGATGCAGGAAACGAAAACGCCAACCGCAAAATCGACCTATCTCATCATTGGGGTGCTGACAGTCATTCTCGTCCTGTTATTAGCAGTGTTATATCTGTAAGTCAGAAGTATTGACTCGTGGTCAGAATTGAATATATTTAGATGGGTAAGGAGGGTTTGAATCATGAGTGAATTCAATCAATCTCAGGTATATGCCAGTGAGGCACAAGGGCTTAAGGCATACATTACAAACGTACTGATTAAAATGGGGATCGCAGTGACGATTACTGCTGTGGTAGCCTTTGCGGGATATCTCAGTCTTGTGAACCGCGGATTCTTATTCCGCATGTTAATGAGTGGTACAGGATCCTTCCTGTATATCGTCATGATGATTGCGCAGTTTGGCATCTGTATCTTCCTTTCTGCGAAGATTACTTCGATGCAGACAAGCACCGCAACCGCTTTGCTGTATGCGTATGCGGCAATTACCGGAATCACCTTCTCCATTCTTCCCACTGCGTTTGATGTCGCAACCGTATTCATGGCATTCGCCTTTGCGGCAGTGATGTTCTTCAGCTGTGCGGTGATCGGACATACCACAAATGTGGATCTGTCCAAGTTCAGCGGACTTCTGGTTGGCGGTTTGATCGCATTGATTATCGCGACCATCGCATCACTGTTCATTCCGGTTCTGCGGGACAGCCTGATCATCAGCTATATCGGTGTCATTCTGTTCCTGGTTCTCACCGCATGGGATATGCAGAGAATCAAGCAGTTCTATTATGGAACACAGGGTGGAATGGGAACCCTTGGCGGAAACCTCGCGGTTTACGGTGCCTTCCAGCTCTACCTGGATTTCATCAACATCTTCCTGTATGTACTGCGGATTCTTGGAAGCCGGTCCAACAGAAAGTAAAAAACGACGAAGACAGTAAAAACTCTGAATCCTCTCAATCGGAATCAGAGTTTTCTTTTTGGCCTTCCTTCATCCGCATCTGCTTTGGGGTCATCCCAAAGGAGCGCATGAACAGACGGTTGAAGTAGCTCTGTTGATTGAATCCACAGCAGCGGGCAACCTCAGAGACGCGCATATTGGTATGGCAGAGGTAATATACACTTCGATCCAGACGATAGGTCTGTAAGTGGTGAATCGGGCTTTTCTGAAGATACTGGCGGAAGAGCCTTGTGCATTTACTGCGGGATACTTTCCCGGCATCCGCAATGTCATTCAGAGAAATCTCTTCCCGGTAATTCTCACCGATAAACGCCATCATCTCCCGCAGGGTATCGAGATCGGCATCCCGGGAAATGGTTTCGTCCGGATTGGTATGGTGATAAATACGGATAATCTGACGGAGCTGAGAAAGATAATGGGAGAGAATCTCGCATTCAAATTCCTGTGGTCGATGGCGGTTTAACTCCAGAATGGCATCCATATCTGCGGAGAATAATGGATTGGCGGGGTGAATGACGATGGAAGAAAAGCGGGCATCATCAATCATCTTCTGCAGTTTTTGATTTAACAATGGATTGGATACGGCGTCAGGTCTGGCGATCAGGATCCGATAGCGGGCATGTCCTTTCGGAACACCATAATAGGTATGTACACGCATACTGTTAATGAAGATGGTTTCTCCCTCTTCCACTATCTGACGTACACCATCCACTTCCAGTTCGATGGAGCCTTCAAGCATGCGAACCCATATGAAATCACTTTGAAATCGGGAAAGAATAAAGACAGAATCCAGCACATCATTTTCCCATTCACCGATATAAATCGGAAGATCGTCAGAGATGTAATCGTAGTCATAGATCGGGGGATGCCGGTTTTCTCCTGCTTCATGTTGTATCATTGTGGCGAACTCCTGTTAGTACAATTAATATACCCGATTGTACTATTATTTGGCTGTAATAATGCCTAAACTGTTTTCGCATGATTCGATAATGCAAAAAGGAGAACAGAATGAAAAAGTTATTGGCATTTGTGACAGCTGCCCTGTTACTGGCAGGATGCGGCACATCTTCCAGCGAGTCGACTGCTCCTGCAGCAGCAGAACCTGCGGTGGAAGAAACAACAGAAGCGGCTGCGGAAGACGTACAGACTGTCGGTGAGTATACCGTATACAACGCAACTGGAGAAAGCGTATCTGAACTGTATCTGTACCCGGTAGGCTCCGATAAGGGAGAGAACCTGGCAGGGGAGCGCGGACTCAGCGATGCGCATGCGATCGGTCTTACCTATGATGCGGGAGATAAGGCATCCGAAACAACACTCACACTTGAGTTTGTGACATCTTCCGGTTACACTGCAGCGTTTGAGACACTGCACATTGAAACAGTTCCGATCACATTACTGGCAGAAGATGCGTTGACTGGTGCGACACCGATCGCCTTTCAGTCCACAACTGCAAAGTACACTATTTACAACAAGACTGGTGAGACTGTTACAGATCTCTATCTGTATGCGACCGGTTCCTCCGATAAGGGTGATAACCTGATTGCGGAAGCTGCTGAACCGGATGGATCTCAGGTGATTGAGCTCGATTCTGTACCGGCAGCCAACGTTAAGGATGACGGCACACTCAGCCCATTCACACTGGAGTTCACCACCGAATCTGGTTACACTGGTTCGTTCACCACACTGTCTTATGAAGTAGCTCCGATTCAGCTGGTATCTGAAGATATGCTTACTGGCGCAACTCAGATTCAGTTCGGTGCTCCGGCAAACTAACAGTAAAGAGTACCATTCCCTAAATGGATCTTCCAAATTACGCTGTGTGAAAACATGGCGTTTTTTGGTTTTACTGGGAATGGAGCGTATATGATTGATTCATGAGGAATAATATGACACAGGAAGAAAAACTGATTTATCTGATTCGGGCGCTATTAAACGAGGATGAGCGTTACGGTGATATGGAACTCCCGGAACTTGAACAGGATCGCAAAAATCTATTAAGAGCGTTAATGAATGTACGCATGCCAAAGAAGATCAGCCGGCAGTTTCTGGAAGTGCAGGATTCCTATCTGCAGGAAGAATCAAGGCGGAATGGAATCACGGATATAAATGAATTGACTCCGGTTCCCTTAGATCCGCGTATTTATCTCTGGCAGGGAGATATTACAACGCTGCGATGTGATGCGATTGTAAATGCGGCCAATGCGCAGATGCTGGGATGTTTTCAGCCCCTGCATGGATGTATTGATAACATCATTCATACTAAGGCAGGCATACAGCTTCGTCTTGCGTGTCATAGATTGATGATGGAGCAGAGATGTGACGAACCGACGGGGGAGGCTAAAATCACATCCGCGTACAATCTTCCATGTAAGTATGTTCTGCATACCGTAGGCCCAATCGTACAAGGCCCATTAAGAGAAGAACATGAACGGTTATTGGCTTCCTGTTATAGATCCTGCCTGGAACTGGCACAGCTGAGCGGTGTGAGACATATCGCGTTCTGCTGTATTTCTACCGGAGTATTTATGTTTCCAAATGAAAGAGCGGCTGAAATAGCAGTGGATACAGTGAACACATGGCTGAATGAAACCGGAAGTAATATGAAAGTGATCTTTAATGTATTCAAGGATATTGATCTGATGTTGTATAAATACTGTCTGGGTGAGACGGAAGCTGATACAGAATAATAACTTGACACTTGGTTTGATAAAAATCATTGAAAAAGTGTCGATTTAGCCAAAAATAACATTGAAAAAATGTCAAATTTCAATAAGAATTCGTTGAAAAAGTGTTATTTAGCATTTTATACTGTTGCTATTCCCGATATTTGGAGGATATTGAATTGTTAGAACGCAAAGCAGAAAACAGAATCAAAGAGTGGATACACGGGTCAAAAAAAGCATTGCTCGTAAGCGGAGCCAGACAAGTGGGAAAGACATACTCTATAAGAAAATGTCTGACAGAGGCAAATTGTAACTATCTGGAAATCAACCTGATTGAGCAACCGGACCTGATTCCCGTGTTTGAACAATCTATGTCGACAGATGACTTGATGATCAATCTTTCGGCAGCAACAAATTATTCGTTTGTGAAAGGTGAAAGCATTCTTTTTATTGATGAGGTTCAGGAAGTTAAAGATATTGTAACGCGTATTAAATTCTGGGTGGATGAAGGCAGTTTTCGGTATGTTCTGAGCGGATCTCTTCTAGGCGTTGAACTGAAAAGTCTGCGTTCAGCTCCCGTAGGCTATTTGGAAGAAATAAAAATGTTTCCTTTGGACTTTGAAGAGTTTTTGAAAGCGTCATCAGTAAACGAAGATGTCCTGGAGCATCTCCGCCATTGTTTTATGGAAAAAAAGCCAGTTGGAGAATTGATTCATAATAAGATAATGAAGCATTTTCTCAGATACCTTGTAGTGGGAGGAATGCCTGATGCAGTACGAGAATATATCGAATCGGGAGATATTTCAAAAGTTACTTTGATTCAGCAAAATATAAAAGAACTGTACAAACTTGATTTCACTAAATATGAGGCAGAAGACAAAAAACTCATGATTATATCAATCTATGAAACAATGCCTTCACAGCTCTTAAAACAAAACCGCAGATTCAATTATTCAGATATCCGGAAAGGACTGAGATTTGAAAAACTGGAAAGCAGCTTTTTGTGGCTGGCTTCTGCCGGTGTTGTCATTACTGCATATAATACGACAGAGCCACGGATCTCTTTGAGTCAGAATCAGAAGAGCAGTTTGCTTAAGCTGTATTCTTCTGATGTCGGTCTTCTAACGTCGGGATATGGCAATGCTCTGAGAACAAAAATACTGGTTGCGGACGACAAGGTTAATCTTGGTGGCATTTATGAAAATGCGGTGGCACAGGAACTGAATGCGCATGGCTTTCGGATCTGGTTTTACAACAGCCACAGAAATGGTGAACTTGACTTTGTAATTGAACAGGATAATGAAATCGTCCCGATTGAAGTAAAAAGCGGGAAAGACTATTATGTCCATTCCGCAATTTCAAAAGCGGCAGACAATCCGGAATATGAAATAAATAAAGCGTATGTCTTCACAAACTACGATATAAGAACAGAAGGAAAGATGATTTACCTGCCGGTTTACATGTGCATGTTTTTGAAAGAAAGCACTTCTCTTCCTGTGTTGAATCCCATTATCTGACACTTTTTTAAAGTCGATTTGTGTGTGATTCAGAGTCATGAAAATGACGCAGAAGAAACAATACACACACAAATATCGCAATCGGATAAGTATTGATAACATCATTCATACCAAGGCAGGCATACAGCTTCGTCTTGCGTGTCATAGACTGATGATAGAGCAGAGATGTGAGGAACCGACGGGGGAGGCTAAAATCACATCCGCATACAATCTTCCATGTAAGTATGTTCTGCATACCGTAGGTCCAATCGTACAAGCTCTTGCGGTATCGAGGTGCTGAGAACGCATGGATGAGATGATATAACTATGACAGAGTCAAAACGACGGGAAGGGAATTGATATGGACTACTTTGAGCGATACAGAAACGGGTATCTTGAAACCATCCAGAGAGGGATCCAGTGTGTAAACGGCTTAAGTGGCCGTGTAGTGCGTGGAAGCAGTAATACATCGAAACAGATCGCGCGTCTGAAAAAGGAACTGGATACAGCAGATGCGATTGTGATCGGTGCAGGTGCCGGGTTATCTACATCTGCCGGATTTGTTTACAGCGGGGAACGGTTTGAGCAATATTTCTCTGACTTTGCGGAACAGTATGGTATTGAAGATATGTATTCCGGAGGTTTTTACCCGTATCCAAACGATGAGACCTATTGGGCGTGGTGGAGCAGGCATATTTATATCAATCGCTATGTCGATGCGTCAAAACCCGTATATGACCAGCTGCTCCAATTGGTGAACGGGAAAGACTACTTTGTGATTACGACCAATGTGGACCACCAGTTTCAGAAAGCGGGATTTGATAAGAAACGTCTGTTCTATACCCAGGGTGATTATGGTCTGTTTCAAAGTGAAACACCGACTGAACCCAAAACCTATGACAATGAAGAATGGGTGCTTCAGGCAATTGAATCACAGGGCTTTGTGAAGGGTGAAGATGGTGTCTATCGTATGCCGGAAGATCGAACCGGTGTAGTAACTTGTATTCCGACCAGTTTGATTCCTACAAATCCCGATGATGGAAGCAGGGTAATACCGAATCTAAGAGTAGATAATTCGTTTGTTGAAAATGAAGGCTGGCATAAAGCATCCTCTGCGTATGCTCAATTTCTCGATCGCCATCAGGGACTTCACGTTCTGTTTCTTGAGCTTGGCGTAGGCGGAAACACACCGGTGATTATCAAATATCCGTTCTGGCAGATGACATATCAATGGCCCAATGCAGTTTATGCATGCATAAATTATTCTGAGGCCTATGCACCGGAAGAGATTCGGAATCAATCCATTTGCATAGATGGCGATATAGGCGATGTTTTGGATTGTCTTAAATCTGACGAATAGACATCAGAGCATTTTATAGAACTGCTGAGGACGTTTCATCGCACCAGATGGAGAACCCTTTTTCTGTCGCTGCCGGAGGATTGGGGCAACACCACAAAACGATACCTTTTCATTTAGCAAGATAGTATTTCTATTTGCCGATTTTTATGCAATTATAAAAGCCATTTCCTGTTTTATACTCAGCTTATTTAAGTAAATCAACTTTTAATTTATGCACAAATATATTGATAATTACATATATTTGCGTTGAAATTAAAAGTAAATGGAGACGTGAAGCCATGAAATATTATGAAGATATGGTAGATATGGGTTGCTTCTCTCGCAGTGAACTTGTAAGCCGATTGGCGTTAAAAGAAGCAACAGCGGCAAGCCTTTTGCTGCAATATCAAAAGAAAGGGTATATTGAGCGTGTACGGCACGATTTGTATGTTGCGATCAGCATTGAGAACAAGCAACCGGTTTTATCGCGTTATGAAATAGGTAGCCGGCTATTCCCTGACGCCTGTGTTTCTCATCATAGTGCATTTGAAGTATATGGATATGCCAATCAGGTTTTCTATGAGGTTTATGTGAAAACAAACAGCCGATTCAAGGAGTTTGAGTATGGCGATGTTGTCTATCGTCGCATTGCGCCAAAAGAGCCTATTCAGATACAGAAAGCCCATGGCGTAAAGGTCACATCTGTAGAACAGACGGTAATCGACAGTATAAGCGCCGTTGAGAAAATTGGAGGATTAGAGGAACTAATCCGCTGTCTTGTGCTGATTCCATATTTGAATGAGGACAAACTGCTCACCGCACTTGCGACATATAAAAATGGTTTTCTCTACCAAAAGAGCGGTTTTCTCATGGAACAACTAAATGGCTCTTTAGGACTTTCAGATTCGTTCTTTCAGGAATGTAAAAAACATGTTCCGAAAGCCGACCGATATTTGACAAAAGATCATAGTGACTGTGTTTTACATCGTGATTGGCGATTGATCGGGCCGAAAGATATAACGAAAAAAATAAACAAAGGAGTAACGGATTATGATGAAAAGTCACAAACCAACAGCTCAGCTGGTGATTTGTGACTTTGATCGGCTTCATTTCGGCACTTGGAAGTGCCTTCTTTCATCTGTCGGAACCCAGGGCCAGAACCTTAATAAGTTTTCTGTGGTAGACCATCCGAACGTACTTTGATATGGGGAATAGTTCAACTCAAGGTATTGATGAATGGTAAAACTACTATTATTTCTGTTCGTTTCTCTTGATCTCTTCGAGTTTTTCCTCAATGATCTCTCAAAAGTTACCAGTACTACTGTTAACTTTTGCTCAAAAACGAAAAAGTTACCAGTAGAAGTTGTCTTATATCAATGAAACGGATGATTCGTTCTTTGCGGATGACTGGAGGAGAAAAGTAGAGGTAAGTGGCTTCTGCTCTTTTGTATAATGTTGGTAATGAATCGGTGAGTCCGGTTCCCTGGAAAGAGGAAGTTATGAAAATCTTATTTGTGACGAGTGAATGCGCGCCATTTTCCAAGTCGGGCGGATTAGCGGATGTGGCATTTTCCCTGCCTCCCGCATTAAAAAAACAGGGGAATAAGCTGGCAATTATTACGCCTTACTACAAATGTGTAAAGGAGCGTTTCTCGGAAGATATTTCATTTGTGAAAGCAGTGAATGTGACGCTTGGGGAAGCGACGCTGTATTGTGGATTATTAAAAGGAGAACTGGCGGGAGTACCCGTATGGTTTATTGATAATGAAGAACTGTTCTACCGGGATAAGTTATATGGATATGACGATGATAAGTTCCGTTTTGCGTGGTTTTCCAAAGCGATCATTGATGTCATGGGTGAACTCAGTTTCGTGCCGGACATCCTTCACTGCAATGACTGGGAAAGCGCATTGAGTGTCATTTATCTGAAAGATGATCAGGCCCGCCGTCCGGAATACCGGAATGTACGCACGGTCTTCACCATTCATAACATTGCCTACCAGGGACAGTTTGGGGCAGAAGACCTTACAACGACATTTGCGTTGGACCCGGGATGGTATGACGGTGGCCTGGCATATGAATATGAGGGAAGACATGATGTGAACCTTATGAAGGGAGCGATGCTGATGGCAGATGCGGTATCGACCGTATCTCCCACCTACGCAAGAGAACTTCATACCCATGAGTTCGGGCGTGGACTGGAAGGCGTTTGCGATATGATCGAACCCAAGCTCTATGGAATTCTCAATGGAATCGATCCGGAACACTATGACCCGGGAACAGACTCACGCATTGTGGAGAATTTCACGGTTGATGATAAGGCGGGAAAGGTTGCCTGTAAGACCTATATTCAGGAGACGTTTGGACTGAAGCCTGCCAAAGGGTGGCCGTTATTTGCGGTGGTGGCACGCCTAGTGGAACAGAAGGGTGTGGAACTGATTAAGGATCTTCTTCCCGCAATGATGGAACGGGGAATTCAGCTTGTAATCTTCGGCCAGGGAGAAAAGAAGTATGTGGATTATTTTAACGCATGTAAGGAACAGTATCCTGGCCAGTTCGGCTTCTCGGATCAGTACACGGAAGAAATGGCGGCCCGAGTATTTGCCGGAGCGGACTTCTATCTGATGCCGTCGGCGTTTGAACCGTGCGGGTTATCTCAGATGATGGCGATGCGGTACGGAACAGTTCCGATTGTTCATGAGACCGGAGGTCTGAAGGATACCGTACGGCCGTATTCTGACTTTGATGGAATCGGGGATGGGTTCTCCTTCAGTGAATATAATTCCAGGTCGTTGATGCTGGCGATTGAAGCAGCGATCCGGGTGTACTTTGCGGAACATAAAGTATTTGAAGTAATTAAGGATCGCTGTATGAAGAAGGACTTCTCCTGGAGAAAGTCTGCCCGTACATATCTGAAGATGTATGCAGATATCTGTGGCACCGGAACCGATCCGAATGTGACATTCATGGACGCCTATGAGGCACTTCAGGCGGCTTATGAAGATCTGGAACCTAACCGTACCTCGTTCTTAAAGGCACAGCCGGAAGACTATCTGAATGTCTGCCAGGTGCGGATTGAAGGACCGGGAGAAGGAACGTTCTATGTGAAATTCACAAAAGATGGAATGGAAATGGCTCCGTACAGTTATGAAGGTGCAGATGTGACAATCAGTACAACATTGGATAATCTGTTTAATATGACCAATGGTGTGGTTTCCGCATTTAAACTGTTCGTGAATGGGCAGTTGAAGATTGAAGGGAATCTCTCCAAGGGAGCGGAGATGGTATATCTGATTGGAATCACCCCGGAATAATCTGTGTGGAGGCGATGGGAATGGAGTACCATGAATAACGATAAAGAAGAGGGCAGACTATGAGCTACGCTGATGAAGTATTTATAGAAATGTGCATGGATATTCTGGAGAATGGCACATCCACTGAGGGACAGAAGGTTCGTCCGCATTGGCCGGACGGGACGCCCGCATATACGATTATGAAGTTCGGAGAGATCAATCGTTTTGATCTGCGGAAAGAATTTCCGATGTTAACACTGCGGAAAACCGGAATTAAGAGTGCGACAGATGAAGTGCTCTGGATCTGGCAGAAGAAATCCAATAACATTCATGATCTTGGACCCCATATCTGGGATGAGTGGGCAGATGAATCCGGTTCTATCGGGAAGGCCTATGGCTACCAGATGGGAGTAAAACATCCATGCAAGGATGTGAGTGAAGAAGGACTGATTGCCGCATTTCCTTCTTACTATGCCTTTTCGGTAAATGAGGATGGAGAGCGTGTCTTCCTGGATCAGGAAACCGGCCGTGTTGCGGCGGTGAAACGTCAGGACAGATGGTATGTAGACCAGGTAGATAAGGTGATCTATGATCTCAAGAACACACCGTTCAGCCGGCGTATCATGACCACAATCTGGAATCCGGAAGATCTTGATGAAATGAATCTTCAGCCCTGTGCGTACAGCGTCACCTTTGTGGTGAGTCAGGTCGCAGGAGAAGACAGGCTGACACTCAATATGATTCTGAATCAGCGTTCGCAGGATATCCTTGCCGCATGGGCATGGAATACCTGCCAGTATGCGGTGCTCCAGCATATGATTGCCCAGGTATGCGATATGAATGTCGGAGAATTCATTCACATTGATGCCAATGCGCATATTTATGCCCCAAGACATATTCCTGCTATCAGGGAGCTGATCAGCCGCACTCCTCAGCCGGCACCGGAATTTGTGCTTGACCCTGAGATTCACGACTTCTACCGGTTTACCAAAGACAGTGTTTCGCTTAAAAACTATGTGGTAGCTGGAGATCAGATTACCAATATCGAAATCGCGGTATGAGGTACAGGTTATGAAGGCAATCGCTGCAGTAGACCAGAACTGGGCTATCGGAAATCGTGGCCAGCTTCTCGTACATATTCCTGAAGACATGAAGATGTTTCGGGCAGAAACATCAGACAAAGTCGTGATCTATGGAAGAAAGACCCTGGAAACCTTCCCTCATCAACGGCCACTTCCCAAGCGGGAGAACATTATTCTCTCCCGAAACCCTTCCCTGAATGTGGAAGGGGCAGAAGTCGTTCATAGTGTGGAGGAACTCAAAGAACTGTTAGATACGAAGTATTCGACTCGAAACTCTGATGATCTGATTGTCATTGGGGGTGACAGTATTTATCACACATTGCTTTCATTATGTGATACGGCACTCATCACGAAGGTAGAACAAAGTTATGAGGCAGATGCCTGGTTCGACAATCTGGACCAAGATCCGGAATGGAATTGTGTTGAAACAGGGGAAGTGAAAGAACATGAAGGAATCCGGTTTCACTTCGACCGGTATGAACGCATTAAATAATTGATATATATCCATGGGATTGCCTGAGGGCAGTCCCACTTTTTTTCTATGAAACACATGGAATTTTGTTACATTCGAACAGCGAATGCAAACCATATAAAATACGAATGATAAATATCTTATCAATATTGTTGAAATATATTACTGTCTATTTTACATTTGTTTCATAAATTTGTTTTTGTTTTCATCGCATGCGAAAGGGGGCTTTATGGGGAGATATATACGAAAGCGGATCATAATGATGTTCTTCCTGTTGTTGGGAATGACGTTTATTGTATTCGCCAGTCTTTATCTGGCACCGGGTGACCCGGCAGAAATTGCGGCCGGGCCAAGCGCTACGGTAGAAGAAGTGGAACGCATGCGTGTCTACCTCGGGTTGGATCGTCCATTTTTTGTTCAGTATTTTACCTATCTGGTAAATCTGTTCAAAGGAGATCTTGGGACTTCTTTGATTACCCGTCAGCCGATTCGGGATGAATTGATGGTGCGCCTTCCCAACACACTGAACCTTGCGGTGGCCAGTATGATACTGGCCAGCCTGATTGGGGTGCCGCTGGGAATTATCGCTGCCATTCATAAAGATGGGTTTCTCGATAATCTGCTTACGACGGTTTCCCTTGCGGGTATCTCAATCCCGAACTTCTGGTTGGGTTCCGTGTTGATTATTCTCTTCTGTGTCAAGCTTGGCTGGTTCCCGACTGGAGGTATGGACGCTCCATTCTGGACTTTGAGGGGACTCCAGCAGGCAGCACTCCCCGCGTTGTCGCTAGGAATGCAGGTGGCGGCGGGCTTCACCCGGATTGGCCGCTCTTCGATGCTTGATGTACTGCAGTCTGACTATATCCGTACTGCTCGATCCAAAGGTCTTGTAGAAGGGAAGGTCATCTGGGTTCATGCATTGCGTAATGCGTTGATTCCAATCATTACACAGATGGGAACAAGTTTTGGCGGATTGCTTGGAGGAGCGATTGTAACAGAACAGGTATTTGCGATTAACGGCATCGGTTCCTATCTGATGAATGCCATTTCTCAGCGTAACTACTATGCGGTGCAGTCAACCGTACTGGTAATCGCGTTCATGTTTGTCGTTGTGAATCTGATCGTGGATCTTCTTTACAGTGTCATCGATCCGCGCATCCGGTACGAGTAGGGGGAAGGGCATATGAATCGTAAACATCCGCTTACCGTAGCGTTTCGAAAACTGTTGAATAACCGCCTTGCGACGATCTGCTTCATTGTTCTGGTGATTGAACTCATTCTCGTTCTCTTCGCACCGCAGATTGCCAAATGCGATCCGAATGAAACGGATATTCTCCTTCGCCTGCGCCCTGGATTCTGGGCTACGGACGATGCCGAATTCATCAGCCAGCACTGGCTTGGGACAGATGAACTTGGCCGTGATATCTGGGCGCGTCTGCTCTATGGCGGAAGAGTGTCTCTGATGGTTGGGTTTACCGCTACCATCATCGGTCTGTTCTTTGGAACCTTACTTGGCTTACTGGCAGGGTATTACAAGCATCTGGATAATCCGATCATGCGTGTCATGGACGTTCTGTTTACCTTCCCATCCATCCTGCTTGCGCTGTTGATTGTGGCGATGCTGGGGGTGAGTGTAAAGAATGCGACGATTGCGATCAGTATCTGGTCGATCCCATCTTTCGCAAGAATGATCCGCAGCCGTGTACTTCAGATCAAACAGGAAGAATACATTACCGCAATCCGCTCCCTTGGGGCTGATGACTTCTGGATTCTTTCAAAACATGTCTTATCGAATACATTACCAACCATCATCGTAATTGCGACGATGCGTATCGCCAGTGCGATTCTCTCCATTGCGACATTAAGCTACCTGGGCGTTGGTGTTCCGGTTCCTCAGGCAGAGTGGGGTGGAATGATCTCAAGTGCGAAAACACAGATGTTTCAGGCTCCGTACCTGATCATCATCCCTGGTATCGCAATTATTATCACCGTCATCTGTTTCAACATTCTCGGAGACAAGTTAAGAGACATTCTTGATCCGAATCTCAAAGATTAGGCTTCACCCCGGAAACGGGTTTAAATAGGAGGTTAGAAAGATGAAGTATCGTAGTTTTCTCACCGCTGTGATCGCCGGTGTGACAGCAGCTTCTCTCGTAGGCTGCGGGTCCTCATCCAGCGAAGCACCAGCACCCTCTTCCACGGATACTGCAGCTCCTGCGGAAACTTCGGTTTCTGCTGAACCGGTATCCAATGACTCCATCAACATCGAGCTGACAACCGCTCCGGTTGGTCTCCACCCGCTCAAGACAAACGACTCTCCTTCCACTTACGTAAATGGTCAGATCTTCGAGACGCTGTACCGCCGTACTTATGATGGAACCGCGTATGATCCGCTGCTTGCGGAAGAACTCCCTGAGTTCAGTGAAGACGGAACCGTTGCGACCATCAAGCTCAGAAAAGGTGTCACCTTCCATGATGGAACTCCGTTCACTGCAGAAGCAGTCGGCTATATGATCGACAGCCTGAAGGATGAGAACTACGGTTCCCAGCGTCCTTCCATCGTTGAATCCATTGATACCTATGAGATTATCGATGACAACACAATTCAGCTGAACCTGCTTTACAGCGATGGTGTTCTTGTGGCGAAACTTGCGCATACCAATGGCTGTATCGTTAACCCGGCGCTTGACCAGAGTCAGGATCTGCTCGTTGACGCAACCGGTGCAGGCACAGGCCCGTACCAGTATGTTTCCTCTACTGCAGGTTCTACCTACAGCCTGACCGCATATGACAACTACTGGGGCGGAGCACCGGATATCAAGAACGTGAAGTTTGATGTCATCGCTGATGAAGCAACTGCTGTAGCTCGTTTACAGACTGGCGAAGCAGATCTCTATCCGACCATCCAGGCAGACTCCTATGACACAGCAGCCGCAATTGATGGCTACACTGCTGTTTCTGAAACATCCAGTGCGGTTTATTTCCTGAATCTGCGTTCCCGCGCATCGCAGGCAGTAAACCCGAATATGGAAAATAAGGACTTCCGTAAGGCACTGATCGAAGCGATCGATATGCCGACATACGTAGATGCGGTTATTGGAAACCAGGGCTCCTATCCGAAGTCCATCGTTGGACCGACCTTAGTTGGATATACACCGGAAATGGACAATGCGAATATCGCATATGACCCGGATGACGCAAAGGCAATTATCGACGCCAATGGCTGGGCAGGACAGGAAGTAATCTTCCTCGTATCCACACGTGAATGGCACCAGACCGTTGCGGCTTATGTACAGGATCAGTTAAGCAAAGTCGGAATCAACGTAACCGTTGTTTCTGAAGAATGGGCTACTTATCTGGCAGATGCGAAGCTCGATGACTACTTTGATTTCTGCATCCTCTCCTGGTCCAACGTTACCGGTGATGGCCAGCAGATGCTGGAACCGAACTTCTCGATCAAGAATGGTGTCCGTACCAAGTATGACAATGAGGAATTTGACGCGGCAGTTGACGCATCTGCCAAGTCCACCGTTCTTGCGGAACGTCAGGCAGCGCTTTTAGAAGCAGTAAATCTGATTCAGGGAGATGCGATTGTCGCACCACTGTATTCTCCGAATACCGCATATGTATACAATAGCGCGAAGTTCTCCAATGTCATCTTTGACAAGGGCGGACAGTTCAACGTAAAGGATTTCAAAGCGAACTGAATGAATTAAAAACAGGAGGGGAATGAGATGGAACAGGATAAGGTTCTTGATGTACGGAATCTCCATGCGGTATTCCGCATCGACAGGAAAGAATATGAAGTGCTTCATGACATTTCCTTTTCGGTCCATCGGAATGAAACGGTGTGTGTCGTTGGTGAGTCCGGATGCGGAAAATCCGTCACAACATTGTGCGTGATGGGACTGCTTCCCAAAAACGGACGCATTACATCCGGTTCAATCTCTTTGAACGGAACAGATCTTACTGGTCTTTCCGCAAAGGAGGTTCGTAAGTTCCGTGGAAAGAAAATGGGAATGATTTTCCAGGAACCTATGACTGCGCTCAATCCCCTTCTTACCGTTGGCTATCAGTTACGGGAGAATCTGATGCTGCATCGAGGTGTAGATAAGAAAACAGCGTCCCAGATGGCACTGGATTACCTGAACAAGGTAGGAATTGCCAATCCGGAACAGCGTCTGAAACAGTTTCCGTTTCAGCTCTCCGGCGGCCTTCGTCAAAGAGTGCTGATTGCCATGGTGCTGAGTGCGCAGCCGGATCTTCTCATTGCGGATGAACCGACTACAGCGCTTGATGTGACGATTCAGAAACAGGTTCTCTCTCTGCTCAATCACCTGAAAAAGGAGATGAGTGCGGGAATCATGTTTATTACCCATGACCTTGGGGTCGTGGCGGAAATCGCCGATCGCATTGTAGTGCTTTACGCTGGCCGCAAGGTAGAAGAAGGAAGTGCCCAGCAGATTTTCAATAATCCTCAACATCCCTATACCATCGGCTTGATGAATGCCGTGCCGGATGTGGAGAAAGACGACTTTGTGATTCAGCCGATACCGGGAATGTTTCCCAACATTACCGAGGACAGTCCCGGATGTCGGTTCAATCCGCGGTGCGCTCACGTGAACGAGTGCCCGCTATGCGTAACAGCTGCGCCGGAGATGATTGAAATTGAACCCGGACACTTTGTTGCGTGCCATTTGAGAAACAGGGAGGCAGAGTGATGAGTGAAGAAAGAAAACCGCTGCTTCAGCTGCGAAAACTGAAGAAACATTTTCCCGTCGAGAGAACCAAGGTTCTCAAGGCAGTTGAGGATGTTTCCTTTACGATTTATGAGGGAGAAAAGTTCGGCGTCGTCGGAGAATCCGGATGCGGAAAATCCACGCTGGGAAGAACGATTCTTCAGCTGTATGAACCAACGGGCGGATCCTGTGTTTATTATGGAAAATCCATACAGGAGTTAAACCCGGCCTATATTCAAAAAGAGATCGATAAACTGAAAACCTATCAGAAAACCGCTGGTGATTTTTATCAGAAGAGTCTTCTGAAAGACAAACAGGCAGAAAGTCTCCGAGAGACACTGTCAGGTCTTGACGAAAATGGAAATGAGAAAGATGTCCGGAAGTATGACAAATTAAAGAAGGAGATCGCCCGGCTGGAATTTGAGTCAAAAGAACTTCGCAAGGATGCCTCAAGACAGCTTCGGGAAGGCTCGAGAACCGTCGGATCTCTCATCTTATGCAAGGATATCGATGAAATCGCAAAATTGTTTACAAATGCGGAGAATGAAGTTCGAAGTGTTCATGAAGTGGTACTGAAATACCATGAGATTGAAAACCGGATTCAGGAAAATGAAGTGCTTCTGGATCAGAAGAGCAATGTGGATCGCTGGATCGCTGAACTGGAACAGCGTTCCTCGCTCAATGAGCAGGAAACACTCCAGCTGGCTGATCTGCGTGAAAGCAAGAAAAAGACAGATGGACTGAAAGAAGAACAGCTCCGAAGTGAAATAGAGAAGTTACGCCCTCAGCTGGAATCGCTGAGGCAGGAAATCGAAGAACACGGAAGAATTGAAATGGCATATCGCAAGGAGGCGTTTGACCGCTTCCATGGGAAAGATATTCTTCCGATTACGGAATTGACGCAGGATCCCGCATATCAGGCAAAGCTGGACCGGAACTATGAGACCGGCATAAGTCTTGGAAAACTGACGAAAAAGGAAATGCGGTCGATTCGGCCGGATTTACAGATGGTATTCCAGGACCCCGCAGCTTCCCTTGACCCAAGAGAATCCATCGGAAAGGCAATCGAAGAAGTCTTCCAGATTCATACTCATATGGATAAGGAACTGCGGAAGGAAAAGACACTGGAGTTATTGAATCAGGTAGACCTCAAGCCAGAACATTATTATTCCTATCCCAACTCCTTGTCTGGTGGAATGAAGCAGCGTGTCGGGATTGCCCGGGCAATCGCATTAGATCCAAGTTTCATCGTATTGGATGAAGCAGTTTCTGCCCTTGATGTATCGGTACAGGCACAGATCCTTCAGCTGCTGAATCGGCTTCAGAAGGAAAAGAATCTGACGTATCTCTTTATTACACATGATCTGGGAGTGGTGAAACATTTCTGCGATCGTGTCATGGTAATGTATCTGGGACAGGTATGCGAATTATCCGACTGTAAGACACTGTTTAAAGAACCGCTTCACCCTTATACCAGATCACTTCTTGAGGCGGTACCCCGCATGCGGTTGGACCAGGAGGAACGTGAGGAAGAAATTCTTCAGGGCGAAGTTCCAAGTCCAATTAATCCGCCCAGTGGATGTCCGTTCCATACCCGGTGTCGGGAATGCATGGAAGTATGCGTAAAGCAGAAGCCAAAATACCGGGAAGTAGAACCGGGGCGGTTTGTCGCATGTCACCTGTATGACGAAAAGGAGAAGCAGACAAATGTTGAACTATGATCCTCTGTATCAGCCGTTTGCGTCAAATCGGTTCTGTGTAACTGCGCTGAACGGGATGGTCGCTACTGGATCCAATCTGGCCAGTGCGGCCGGGCTGGAAGTTCTTCGCAAGGGAGGAAATGCGATTGATGCGGCAGTGGCGACGGCCGCTGCACTTACCGTTGTGGAACCGACTGCCAATGGGCTTGGCTCAGACAGTTTCGCGCTTGTATATGTAAAAGACAAACTGTATGGTCTGAATTCTTCCGGCTATTCTCCCTCTGGAATTACGGCAGAACAGGTGAAACAGACATCATCGGATGGGACAATGCCGAAGTTTGGGTGGACCCCAGTGATGGTGCCGGGAGCTGTCAAGGCATGGCCTACACTTGTGAATCGGTTTGGAAAGCTCAGCCTGGCAGAAGATCTTGCGCCGGCCATTGCGTATGCGGAACAGGGGTATCCTCTGTCTCCGATGTTAGCGAAGATGTGGGAACGCTCCACGCGGTTGTTTCATGAACGGTTTGATGGGAAACCGGAATTTGATCAGTGGTTTAAGACCTTCACAAAACAGGGAGAGTCCTATCATTTCGGCGAGATCGTAAAGCTTCCTAATCATGGGAGAACGCTTCGTCTGATCGCGGAAACAAATGGTGATGCCTTCTATAAGGGAGAGATCGCCGAGCAGCTTCTGCGGCAGTCAGAACGGGATGGCGGATACTTTAGACGTGAGGATCTTTCGGAATATGAGTCGGAGTGGGTAGAACCCATTCATGTGAACTACCGGGGATATGATGTCTGGGAAATTCCGCCGAATGGGCAGGGAATTGTCGCTTTGATGGCGCTCAATATACTGAAGGAATTCCAGTTTGATTCCTGGAATGCAGAGGCAGTCCATCGGCAGCTGGAAGCGATGAAGATCGCCTTTGCGGATGGAAAACACTTTGTTACAGATCCAAAGAAGATGACAATGGATTATCGTGATCTTCTGAAGCCTGAATATGGCGCAGCACGCGCAAAGGAAATTGTCGATGCGGCTGGACTTCCAACCCATGGCACTCCGCCAAAAAGCGGAACGGTGTATCTCTGTACGGCGGATAACGAAGGAAACATGGTCTCCTATATCCAGTCAAACTACATGGGATTTGGAAGTGGAATTACGCTGGAAGGGTATGGCGTCACTCTGGCAAATCGTGGGGCAGACTTCAGTCTTCAGGAAGCGGATGCCAATTATCTGGAACCGCATAAGAAGTCTTATCATACGATCATTCCGGGCTTCTTAACAAAAGATGGCAAAGCAGTGGGACCCTTTGGTGTGATGGGCGGATATATGCAGCCACAGGGACATGTACAGGTGGTGCAGAATCTTGTGGATTTCCATCTGAACCCGCAGATGGCACTGGATGCGCCTCGCTGGCAATGGCTGAAAGAAAAGACGGTTGAGATCGAACCGTCCTTCGATAATGCGGTTGCCCAGCAGCTTGCATCACGCGGGCATGATATACAGGTTGCGCTTAATCCGGAATCCTTCGGCCGCGGACAGATCATCCAACGCCTGGAAAATGGAGTGCTGGTAGGTGGTGCGGAAAGTCGTACCGATTCCAATATTGCCTGTTACTGAGCGTGGTTCAGAAGCTGAATCAGCTTCTCAATCTCAGGAGATTGAGGGCCATGATTCACAACGAAAAGAATCTTTGTTTCAAGCTCTGGATCATTAATGACGGAAATATTAAGGGAAGTACAGCTTCCCTCCATGGACTGCGGTACAATCGCGCAGGCGGAGGTTCCTCTTGCCAGTTCCAGTGCGGTTCTAGCGTCATCGCAGACGCAGAATACGGTCGGATTCAGTTCGTGAAGACGGAACGCCTTCATGACTACTTCGAAGTATCTGCGGTAGATAATCAAGGGGTAGGCCGTTAACTCCTGAAGTGAGATTTTCTGGTTGAGAGGAAACGCGGCGACTGCCAACATATGGTCTTCCCGGATGATAGAAACATCTTTATAGGGAAGGGTGATCGGTGTTCGCACGGCAGCCGCGTCAATCAGATTCCTGGACATGAGTTCCTTTAGGGTGAAGGTGCTGCCGTCATAGATTTCATACCGTATATGTGGTTCCTGGTTACACAGCTCTGTTAAAAACGGTACAATAACAGGCATGGTTGTGGGAGTCATACCGATACGAAGCGTACGGAACTTACCGATCTCGGAAACTTCTTCGATCGCGGAGGAGGTCAGGTTGATGATATTCCTGCCATGTTCGTAGAGTTTCTTGCCAGCTTCCGTAAGAATGATCTGTTTCCGGGAGCGGATGAACAGTTCGGTTCCGATTTCGCTTTCCAGAAGTTTCATCTGGACCGATAACGGAGGTTGTGTCATATGAAGGATGCGGGCGGCTTCAGAAATACTTCCGGCATCCGCAATGGCCATGAAATATTCCAGTTGTTTCAATTCCATAGATGATTACCTCATTGATACAGTCTGTAATCATTATATTGATTTGGATCACGGAAGAAATGTAAAAAAACGCAGAAGGGAGACACGGAAATGAAACTGTTATGGGATTTGTATACCGCATGGTTTCGAATGGGGTTATTTACCTTTGGCGGCGGATATGCGATGCTGCCGATGATTCAGAAAGAAGTGATTGAACGTTACCATTGGGCAACGGAAGAAGAGATTATGGACTACTATGCCTTAGGGCAGGTAACCCCCGGCATTATCGCTGTCAATGCGGCGACGTTTGTTGGCTATAAGGTAGATGGCGTAATCGGTGGAATTGTTTCGACGCTTGGCGTCATTTCTCCATCTCTTGTCATTATTTCAATCATTGCCGGACTCATAACCAACTTCTCCGATCTGCCTGTGATTCAATCCGCATTGACCGGAATCCAGGTTGCGGTCTGTGTCATGTTATTTGAGGCAGTGAGAAAGCTATTTAAAAACGGAGTTAAGAATATCCCTTCTGGAATCATCTTTGTGCTGGCATTTGTTTTGAACTACTTCACTTCCATTCCGACAGTATTGCTGGTAATTGCGGCAGGCTTTGCGGGATACGCAATGTATGTGACACGCAGCAGGAAGGAGAAGAACGCATGAAAACCTTTTTATTGATGTGCTGGGAATATTTCAAAACCGGACTCTTTGCGGTAGGCGGTGGATACGCGACCATTCCGTTCTTACGGGAAATGTCACTTCGCTATGGCTGGTTCACGCTGGAAGATATTACAACGATGGTGGCGGTCAGTGAGAGTACACCAGGTCCGGTTGGTGTAAATATGGCGACGTATGTAGGCTATTCCATGTTTGGAATTCCCGGTGCGATTGCGGCGACCTTGTCACTGGTTGCGCCTTCAATCATTGTGATCTGTATTATTGCGAGTATTCTGGAGCGGTTTAAACAGGCCGAGGTGGTACAGGGAATTTTCACTGGCCTGCGTCCTGCTGTGGTTGGCTTTGTACTTTCGGCAGTGCTCAGTATCTTTCTGGTATCGCTGTTCCATATTGACGCAGTTCAATCGGGAGGAGGGCTTGCGTCACTGTTTAACTGGAAGTCCATCCTGCTCTTTGCGGTTCTGCTTGGAGTGAAAACCTGGAAGAAGGATCTTCATCCAATCGCTTTGATCGCAGCTGCGGCTGTGGCAGGGATTGTATTCGCATTCTGAGATAATAGTTCAACGCTATGAACAACCTGATGGGGAAACCCATCTTTTTTAATGGAATTGATATAAATTCTGCTTTTCTGCGGGGGATTTGAAATTTCCTGGAAATAAAGAAAGTGTAGGGGTTCAGTGAGACCCCGGCACATCATTCGTGTTTTTGGGAAAGAGAGGAAGCAGAAATGAGACGAAAGATGAATGTGTTTTATGCGTTAAGCCTGAGTGTGCTTTGCCTGATGGGGCGGGCGGGTCCGGTGAAAGCAGAAGGGAACTCCGTGGAGACGATAAACAATATTTCCACCGGGAGTATTTCCATCAGTCTGAATGAGTTCAAGGTGGACCCTTCCGGAAAAGAAACACCGATTGAAGGGAATTCAGACCGAAAGATTGTTCTGCCAGGAGAGATCATATCCAAACTCTCCAAAATCACAGTCAATGGCCAGAAATCCTGGATTCGCGCAAAGGTTCTTGTGGAAGGAGATGACGCAATCAGCGATCTGGATCCCTCCTGGGTAAGCCTTTGTGAGGATGATAACTGGTTGAAGAAAGGGTCTTACTGGTATTACAGAGAACCGGTGGATCATGGGAAAACAATTCGCTTCACAAAGGAAGTGACCGTTCCGGATACGGAAGATAACCATGTCGCT
This sequence comes from Solobacterium sp., assembly GCA_017469355.1. Taxonomy (GTDB): domain Bacteria; phylum Bacillota_I; class Bacilli_A; order Erysipelotrichales; family Erysipelotrichaceae; genus Bulleidia. Next base: position 41,494 of record JAFUGM010000001.1, read on the forward strand.
GGAAAACCGTTTCATGTGATTGTCTGGGCCGATGCCGTACAGTATGACCATTTCACACCAGACTTTCAGGCAGAAGATCCCTGGTTTGGGACGATTATTGAGACTTCAGTTCATGATGCATATCGGACAAAAGATCCAACGGGAAGAACCTTCTTTGTAAGTTATGAAGGCGGAGCGGAAGGGCTGCTCACCAATATGGATGACGCATTCGCTAATTTTCAGGTACTGATGCCGGGAGACACCGTGAATGACACTTTGACGATTGGAAACAGCTATCAGACCCCGGTTCGCCTGTACTTCAAGGTAGAAGGAGAAGCAGATAACGCCTTAGCGAAAAAGACAAGCCTGAAGATTTATGCCGGTGAGAAAGAACTGTATTCCGGAAGCCTTGCGGAGGCGATGAATGAACTGTATCTGGCCTATATGACACCTGGGTGGCAGGCGGTGCTTCGCTATGAACTTCACGTCCCGGAAGAATTGAAGAATGAATTTCAGATGGAAGATGCCTGTGATCGATGGATCTTCCGGGCAGAGACTGGTGTAAACCGGAGTGTTACTCCCAATACCGGAGATACAGGAATGAGCCGCTATGCGCTGCTTATGGCAACAGGGATCGCGGCTGCGATGCTCGCGGTAACCATTCTGAAGCGGAATCGCGGAGAATGAAACGTTCTGTCCTGCGCATCTTACAGCTCATCAGTAAAGGGATTCTCACCGGATGCATGTTACTGCTGATGCTGTATTCCCTGGTGATCTTACTTCCGGGTGTATTTGGATTGAAGACATATGCAGTAACCTCCGGTTCGATGGAACCGTCCATTCCATGCGGATCATTAGTGCTGGTAGACCCGAGCGATACCACACCGGAAGAAGGAAAAGTAATGACGTTCCAAAGCGGAGGAGACAACAAGCCGATGATTGTGACACATCGGATTAAAGAGATTACCGAACAGGGAGAAATCATCACAAAAGGAGATGCCAACCGCATCCCCGATCTGAACCGTATTACACAGGAAGAGATTATCGGAACGGATATCTATTGTGTTCGATATCTTGGCTATCTCATGACTCAGCCAGAGCTGAGGGTGGGAATCCTGGCGGGAATCGGCAGTTCTGTTGCCATTCTCGCATGGATCAATCAAATCGAAAAACAAGGAGAAAAATAATGAAACAGATTAAAAAACAAGCAATTCTTACCGCTGTTGTCACAGCTGCGGTATCCATGGGTACCGTATTCACGCTTTCCAATCGAGTGGAGAAGACCTCCGCATATTTCACAGACAGTGAACATCACGTCAACAGCTACACCTTCGGAGATATCACCATTGATGGAACAGAAACAGACTGGAACCCGGAAGACGCTAAATTCATGGTTCCCCGCGAAATCACGTCCAAAAATCCGCGTATTGAAAATACCGGAACCAACCTTGCGGTGGGATTCATTGTCGTAGACAGTCCGATTTTGAAAAACGTAACGCTGTCCGACGATAATGGAAAACTCAAGCCTGCCGCAGATGTGGAAGAATTTCGATTCCTGAATGCGGAGAAGAATGAAGGCTTCAATACCAATACCTGGACATTGATTGATAGTCAATACATCAATGCCTCGGGTGAAACACTCGCATCTGCGATGACCCCATCCGCTTCTACTCCTGCCGGCACCGCATTCCGCCGCTATGTATTTGGCTGTAAGAATGCGATTGAAGGCGGCAGTGCAGAAGCTCCGGTAAAAACAGAACCGTTATTCAACTACATTCAGGCCCAGAACTTCGTAGAGGGAACGTTCCGCACAGGGGAAGGAAATGGCATTGATGTAAAATTCCTGGCCGTTCAGGCAGAGAATCTGACACTTCCGGATGGGACAATCACCACTGCAGAAAACACAAAGAACATGAATGCTTCAAGACTGCTTGCCATCTATCGTATCGCTGCGGCACGGGCAGACTTCTCTGATCTTCCGGAAGCTGACACATCAAACCATCTGAACCTGAACGCAGAGAAACTGAGCTGAGGGAAGTGGAATGAAGCGGAAGCGACTGAAACCGATCCCTGCCGCAATCTGTGCCGCATTGGCTTCAGGACTGCTCAGTGCAGCTGGTGTACACATGACAGCTGCACTGCTGTCCTCTTCCGAGAGGGTACTTAACCGCGCAGGGTTTGCGGAGAATACCATCACCGTGGAAGAACCGGATTTCAAACCGGATACCACGCTGACTGAAGAGAAAGAAACCTTCGAGAAGACGGTGCGGATCAAGAATACCGGAACGACACCAGTCTATGTACGTACACAGATCGCCTTCAGTGATCCTCGGGCAGAGGCAGCCTCGTCATTAAAAAACAGTACGGGTACCTTCCCTGCAGGAGAACTGAAAAACCATCTCCCGCAGGGATGGGAAGCAGAGGGAGAGTACCTGTATTACACTCTCCCGATTCATCCTGGGGAATCGAGCAGCGATCTGATTGAAGCGGTAACAACTTCATATGAAGAATCCCATCGGGTGCCATATGACATTTATGTCCGCTCGGAAAGCGTACAGGCGGTGCTTCCCGAACAACCACAGCGTACCTGGAAGGATGCCTGGGGTGTCATGAGGGGGCAGGCTGGAACAGGAGGAACAGAATGAAGAAATACTTAACCGCATTGTTGACGGGGATTCTGATTGTGGGAAGTGGTCACCCGGTGATCGCAGAAGAACCGATTCCGGAAGAAGAAATTGAAGTGGAGATGGAAGAAGACTCATCAGAATCTTCTCAAGATATGACAATAGAAGAACCACAGGAAGAACAGGAAGAAGAGGCGTCGGAAGAAACAGAATACATGGAAATGATCCCTTCGGAAGAAGTGATCACAGAAGAACTCATGGAACAGGAAGAACTTCCAATCTCCTGGTCCCATCGCTTAATCGTGATCAGTGGATCCGGTGTGCGTCCTCAGGAACATGTGCTGTCATTTTATGAAGATCTTTACCTGCTTGGATTTGAGAATGAATCGGAGCTGGAAGAAGCACAGTCTTACTACAGCGGCCTTGGTGCACATGCGGAGAAGGATGAGGTGATTTCAGCGGCTGAATCAGAAGGTGATATCAAGGATGTGGAAACGGAAATCTCTTCCGAAAACAATCCAATTGACCGCCTTCAGGAAACCCTGAATGAAGCAGGGAGTCCAGCTGGGGAAGATACCTATCTTGTGGCGTTAATTGATACTGGAACAGACTGGTCCTGCCCGAACGTCATCTCAGCCACATCCATGTTGGGAGAAGATGCGGGAGATGATAACGGTCACGGCTCACGTATGTTGGGATATCTTGTGGAAGAAAACCCGAATGTGAAGGTGCTCTCCATTAAGGCATTGGATGAAAACGGACGAGGTACGGTTTCTTCCGTATATGCGGCGATGGAATATGCGATTGAACAGGGTGCGAATCTGATCAGCCTGTCTGCTTCGGCTTATCGGACAGAGGAAACAAGTCTGATCAAAGAGGAAATCGGACGGGCATCCATGTTGGGAATTCAGGTCGTTGGTGCGGCAGGAAATCAGGGAATGGACGCGAAGTATTTCATTCCCGGCGGAAGTGAACCAGCGTGGATCATCACCTCCTGTAATGAACAGGGCGTACGTAATGAGAATGCGAACTATGGGGCGACGGTAGACTGGATGGTCGTATCGGGATCTACATCGGAAGCAGCAGCCCGATTCAGCGGAATTCTCTCCGCTTCCTTCGGGATAATCAATGATCGGGTTACCGGTCATTCCAGCGTCTTCTCTATGACGAAGGATGAGGAAGATGGCAGTCTGGAACTTCCTGAGGATCTATCAGAAGATTTTGAAACACAATGTAATACCTTCTTCTATGGCGATGCATATTTCTGGGGAATTCCCAATGGGGCCACTGATACTGGTGGAGCGACATTGATTCCCGGATACCAGCAGGAAACACTTTCCGCCAAAACCGATACTGCCAATGGGTATGGCGTTCAATTCCAGAGTGTTGCGGATACGACATTTACACCGGGTCATGGGTATGCGGTGTTTGCGAGTACCCATAAAGAGAATGCGGTAACCAGCTGGACCGGAAGTGTACATGTGAATGACTGGCGTGGCACATATGAAGCCTGGGGAAGAAGATTCAATTCTTCCAAAGCATACACGGTCTCCCGCAAGACAATTCCCGGCTATACCTATCGAGGAATGGTCGTATCACAGAATAAGACCGCGGTTCCTGCTTCCCGTGCGGTCAGTTCTTTAAACCGATCCACCAGCACGACGGTAAAGCTTGGAGAGGAAGCTGCTATTTACTGGGATGATATTCCCGGTGTGAATTCCACCTATTGGCAGGGATGGGCAAAAACGAGTTCCGGAACGGAATACAGTTCCTTCCGTGTGGATTTCTACTATGAAGAAGACATTCCGGTATTCCAGCTGAAGATCAATTATCTGGAAGAGGGATCCGGCAAGGTGCTTCATGAAAGTTATGGGCCAGTCGATGTGGCGCAGGGCAGTACCTATTCGGTTGAATCACCTGTGGTATCCGGCTATGAGATTTCGAATGAGGCGAATCGTGTCGTCAGCGGCACGATGCCGGGACAGAATGTGGAACTCACCGTGCTTTATCGAAAGGTATATCACATTGACACAAAAGTGATTAATGGAAAAATCACATTGGACAATACACAGGAATCTTCGGGAACGGTCGGGGATGATACGTACATGGCAGAAGGATCCGTCACGGATATCTCCTATGGAACCTCACGGACAATTCGCTATGAACCTAGAGATGGATATCTCCTTGATTACATCAAAGTAGACGGAGCAGAGATTAATCCCTACGGATTGGAGTCGTTCTATCAATTTGAAACAGTGAAAGCCAATCATACGATTGAGGTTCGCTATGCGGCGCCCCCGATTACAGAGGATGCCAAACAGGTATTGAACAGCAGCGGGACAAAAATTGACGGGCAGATCACTGCCTCAGGTGAGCTATTAACCTATCAGATCAAAGTAAAAAATACGTTCTCTTCAAAGCGAGACTTCCATATTGAAGATAACATTCCTGGCGGTACGGAATATGTAAGTGGGAGTGCTACACATTCTGGAAGTGAATCGAATGGCACATTGAAATGGACCATTTCACTTTCAGCCAATGCGGAGGCGATCGTTGCCTTTCAGGTAAAGGTGAAGGAAGAAGCGGAAGGAACCATTGTTAAGAATCATGCGGATGTCTCCGTGAATGAATGGACCTTTACGACAAACATGACGCAGAATCCTGTACTGAAGAAGCCAATCAAGGATGTCTTCAATCAGGAAAATGAATCGATTGATGGAATGTTTGTGTCGAAGGATGAGGTGCTGCGTTACGCCATTACGGTAGAAAACCCGGCAGATACAGCCAGGGAGTTCACTATTTTGGATCCCATTGATCCAAAGCAGATTGTCAAAGAGACATCCATCAGTGATGACGGTCAACTGGATGAATCGACTATCCTTTGGATAGTATCCATTCCTGCAGGTGCTTCAAAAACGGTGACGTTTGAAACCACTCCAACAGGCACCGGGCTTACCATTCCAAATCAGGCCATCGTAAACATCGATTCCTGTGAAGCGGAAACCAACCGTACCGTAGTCATGACGCCTGAACCGCCGGTGAAAAAAGTAAAAACCCTTCTGGGAGAAGAGATTGATGGCCTGTCGCTTGGCCGGGGAGAGCCATTCCTCTATGAAGTGACTGTCCATAACAATGCGTCCTCACCTGCTTCATGTACATTGACCGATACGGTTCCGGATGGAATCCGTGTATTGCGTGTCGGCTCAAAGGAAACGGGAGATCGAGGGACGGCAGTGATTGATGGCAGAGAGGTTCGGTTTGAAGTGACACTTGAAGAAAACGAAACCATGACTGTTCAGATCTGCTGTGAGGTTACCGAAGCCGGAGGCGTGTATGAAAATCAGGCGTACCTGCAGGTTGGATCGGTAGTGCTGCCAAGTAATACGGTTTCCAACTGGTCCGGACAGATTGTGATTGAGGCAGAGACGGAAGAAGTATATGAGCCATATGGGATTCCTTCCTTTCTGTATGAAATTCATGATCATGAACGTACATCCCCATGGATGCGGATGATTCAGATTGCGTCAGATACGAAAACGGGGACAGCGGTATTTGATATTCCAACCGGTCACGCTGGTGATACGTGGGGAATTCGTGATCTTCCTGGCGATCGGTATGTATTTGTGAAGACAACACCGAAAACTTCCAATGTAAGTACGGATGAAAGAAATGGTTCTGTAATTATCGATTCAGAACATCGTCTGGGTGTAATTCATTATCTCTATCGTATTGATCGATGGGATGATACCTTTCATACCGATTCCAGAATTAATTCCATTCACGTAGAATAGTGACGAAAGGCAGGAGAGATTCCTGCCTTTAGATTCACTTTGGCTTGCGGGAGATTCTATGAAGTTGAGGCTGAAGTGTCAATTCACTGATCAGTGTTCCCTCTGGTTGATGAATGACCTGGCTGACCGCCTCAGCCACCTGTTCAGCCGTAAGATAGGCGCCAGGAGTACAATCGGGTCCGAACTCTGCGTTTCGGTAAAGATCCGTATCGGTGAGATCAGGAAGGATGGTACATACCCGGACACGATGTTTGCGGTTTTCTTCAAACAGGGTGCGCCCAAAATGGTATAGACCTGCCTTGAGGGCACCATAGGCTGCCCCATGGGTACTTGTCTCAAGTGCTGTAACACTGGAGATGTTTATTACCATTCCTTTTGAAGCCCGTAAGGATCGGATCAGACATCCGCATAACACCATCGGCGCCTCAAGATTTACCCGGGTCATCTGCTGAATGGAATTTACGGAGATGGTCTCGTGCGGTCCATACCATGCGCAGCCGGCACAATTGATTAATAAATCAAGGGAAGAAAGCGAAAGGGAGTTCAGAAAGGAAGGGATTTGTTCCGTAAGAGATAAGTCAAAGACACATGCATGAAATAACGGGTTGTTGGGAAGTTCACAGGAAGAAAAGTCACGTCCTACACCATAGACTTCCCACTGTTCCTGTAACAGAGAAGAAGCGATCGCTTCTCCGATGCCGGAGGAAGCTCCGGTAATAAGTGCAGTTTTTGTCATAGATCCTCCTCCAGACGTACGATCTGTTCGCGCGGCACATATGGTTCAAGCAGTTGTATCAGAAACTGTTCTGCTTCTTTCTGCTTTGGTTTGGAATAGCCGCAATAGCCATTTGATGTTTCATAAGGGTATTGAATGATGACGGAATCAGGACAGCGTTTCCTCATTCTGCGCTGATAGGATTCCGATTGGCGATACGTGCCGATTGTGATATCCCGGATGAGAGAAAAATCCACTTCCTGAATCAACTGATCCACAAGTGTCTGATAGGAGTCCTTCCATCCTGGGAAACGGATGATTGGGTCAAGACAGATGCGTACCGGGAAGCCACATCGGGAGGCTTCCTTCAATGCGCTGATGCGTGCGGAGAGACTTCCGGTTCCGTGTTCACTGGATCGGATCAAAGATTCCGGGGAAAGTGTAAATGCGAAAATCATTCGATCGCTTGGGCATAGGGAAGCGTAGAGTTCTGCAGAACCGCTTTTGGTTCTTACTTCTGCGGTCAGACCAGGATGAGAAGTGATGAAGGAATTCCAGGTATGAATGTGTCCGGTAAGAGTTTCCAGTGGGACAAGATCTGTTTCAAAGGAAAGCGAAAGATACAGCGGGCCTTCCTCCAACATACGTTCTGTGTGGGATAAAAACTCTTCGGTATTGATGAAGATGACCGGAAAAGCAGAAGAATACATTCCCTTCAGCCAACAGTACTCACAATCAAACAGACAGTTGATCATGGTAGAGGTATAAAAGAAGCGGTCATTTCCAAAGTTATGACATACCGGTGCCCCAGGATACAGAAACGTTCCATGTTTCTTCGCAAGGATCAGATTCTTGTGTGAAGTCTGAAACGCAAGGCTCTGATTCGGACGATTGAATACATCGGTATATCGTTCAATTGGAATGATGACTGGATGATTCAGTCGGCTCAGAATTCGACTGGTTTCAGGATGATCATAGATCTCACGTTCCACATAGACATGAGAAAACAGACTACGGGAGGAGTTCTTCATAGAGTACCTCCAAGATCTGTTTTCCCTTTGCCCGATCAGAGGCGGGGAGATTTCCTTCTTCATAGAGACGCTGAATCAACGGGGTTATTTCAATTTCCGCAAGCGAACAATAATGCAGGAGCTGGCGAAGCTGACGCCGCATCGTTACCGATGCGCAAAGGTCCACTTCCAGCTGCTCGAACGAAGAATTCGGTTGTGTTACTGGCAGTTCTGATTCTTCCAGTTCATGAAGGACAGTTTCACAAAGGTTGCTGGAATACTTTGATAATACGGTTTCCTCTGGCTTCTCCCCAAGATCAGAGACAATTTTCAGGAACTTCATACGATGTAGCGGTAATCTCGAATGGGCTGCCTCAAAGATCCCGGAAGCTTCCATATCACACAGCACACTGGCTTCCTTCAAAACGGTGTTCAGAAACAACGTACGATCCATGGAAGAAGTAAATGGGAATGCCAGGGTAATCAAAGATGCCTCTGTAATCGAAGAGAGAGAGACATCGGGATAGTAATCCCGGTTTGAGGCGTAATCATGAATACGGTGAATACGAAAGATCTGTCCTAGGTGGGCAGATTGAAGACTGCCTGCCCACCCAGCATTGATCAATAGGTCGGTTTCCTTCGCCTGATATCGCTCTAATACCGAAGCGGTAACTGCCGCCGCCGTAAGAGGCCCGGTTCCGGTCAGGGAAAGAACCGTATCTTCATTCTGAAAACAGCGGATCGCTCCATCCACCTGTTTCAGATTCAGTGCTTGAATCAAAGGCGCTGCTTCTTTCTGCAGAGCCATAAAAATAAATCGCATGGATTCTCCTCAACGGAATTCAATTACAATCAGAATTCCTTCATCCACTTCCTGCAGGGCGGAACGATACAGCGCACGGAGCGCATCTTCTCCGCTGTGATCGGCACGGGTGAGGTAACGCTGGGAAGAAGCTTCTGTTTCCAGTTCGTTCTGAAGCTCCTGTTGAATCAGATTCTGCTGTTCTGCATTCAGTTTCAGATCACCGAACGACAACAGATGATGATCCACATCTGAGAATTCGGTCTGCTCGGGATAAACGGTAACCGTCTTCAGCTCGCTGTGCGGGACGGTAATCGTAATTGTGTCATTGTCAGAGTCAAATATGACATCATCTTTCTGAAGATCATTAAGACGAATGGTATAGAAGGCGGTTCCGTAGGAAGTCATCGTCATGGATTTCTTAAACAGATCCAGATTCAGAAAGGAAGTGCTGATTTCCTGCGTCAATGAAAGATCCTGTTCATAAACAAGCAGTTCCGCTGTCGTGCGGCTTTCCTGCACGATCAGTTCCTGAACATTCACTTCCGTTTGATGCATAATTGTTTCCTTCTCTTCAAGAGAAACAGTATGTACCTCCTGGGAAGAAGGGAAGAACGTCGTATAAAGCCCATAGCCGATCATTGCGATGACCAGAAATTTAAATAAAGTCCAGAGCACCTTGCGCATAGATTACCTCGGTTTCTTCCGCTGCTTGGCAGTCATGGCTGTCACAGTAAGACAATAGACTTCCGTTCGGGGAATGACAGCGGTATTGATTGGCATGGGATCCATGTGATAGTGAGCCATCAGGCAGGTGAGCCCATGAAGCTTCTCTTCGCCTTCCACAAAGGTGATGACACCCTGACCGATCACAGAGCTGTAAACGGTAGAACAGTTCATCTTCTCTTCTTCATAGAAGAGTTCCTGATCGGTATCCGCCTCAAAGGAGACATTCGGATTCTGACGAATCAGATCAAGTTTTCTTCCTTCCGTGGCACTGTGAAACCAGAGTTTCAGAACCGTTCCGTCATCTTCCATTCCAAAACTCATTGGAATGATATAAGGGACTGGGGTGTCATTGATCGCAAGGCGTACGGTATCACACCGAGACAGGATATCAATCATTTCATTACGGTCGGTGACTTCTCTGTCTTTTCTTCTCATAATCTACCTCCATTTATCTGTTTCAATAATGTAAGAACTTCTGCCGGCTCTTTGACACACGGATAGGAAGAAACCGGAGATTCCGGATTCTGGGCGATGGAACAAACACCATGAATTCCATATTCCGATGCCTTATCAAGACTCAAAACAAGATCATCCACATAAATCGTCTCTTCTGGCGGTAACTTCATCGCTTCAAGCGCGGTTTCATACATCAGGGGATTGGGTTTCATCACCCCAAGATCGCAACTCAGCACCGCAAAGTCATAATAGTCCCATAACCCGGCTTCTTTCTGCTGGGGGACAGTGCTGGGCCAGGTATCAGAAATCACTCCGACTCGATAGCCATGGTTTTTCAGCGTTTTCAGTGTCTCACGCGTGGAGTCAAACAGAATATAGTTGGAAAAGTTATAGGTATGATCCCACGCGATCTCTTCAATGACTTCCTGAGAAAATCCAAGGGAAAGCGAGCGATTCAGATCGGTATAAAACTCAGTAAAGCGAACACGCTCTTCTTCGCAGTCGTTCATCTTATGGCGGGTGGTCAACGGACGATAAGCGTCCGCTATGGCCTGCTTGCGAAGGACTGGATCAATCTTATGAAACTGAGACTGCTGGGCATGGTGAAGAAAACAGGGAGTCAGAAGCCAGTCTTCCCCGGCGTGATACTCCAAGGTCCATCCCAGATCAAAAAACACACCGTTGATTGCACGTTCTGTATTCATGGGAACAGTATAGCATCTGCTATACTGTTCCCATGGCAAAACACCGCAGGAAACGTAAGCTTAGAATCGACCGGATCGCAATCCTGATCGGGATGATTCTGATACTGCTGTTTGGAGTAAGTAAGGCAAGTTCCGTAATCATAAACAATCTGAAACGGGAAGAAGAAGTCCCATCAGAGACAGAAGAACCGGTAAAAGTGGATCCGGTATATCGTCACGCCTATCAATGGGAGGCACTCGATGATTCGGGAATGCTGTATCACTATGAAGATGATACCTATACGTCACGGGTTGGAATTGATGTTTCACACTACCAGGGGACAATTGACTGGAATGAAGTAAAGAATGCCGGAATCGAATTTGCATTTATCCGGGCAGGATATCGGGGATATACAACCGGAGAACTTCATGAGGACACCGCCTTCCGTACCAATATGGAAGGAGCTCTGAATGCGGGGATTGAAGTAGCGGTTTATTATTTCTCGCAGGCCGTAAATGCGGAGGAAGGGGAGGAAGAAGCAGCGTATCTGCTTTCTTTGATTCAGGAGTATCCAGTGAATGTATGTGCCTATGATCTTGAGATTGACCGCTCCAAGGACCGTGCCCGTGCCAATACCGTGGAAGACAGTACAGAAGCGGCACAGGCATTCTGCCGAAAAATCACAGAAAGCGGGTATACCCCGCTTGTATATGGAAGTGTCAGCTTCCTGAATCATGAACTATCCATGGCCGATCTGCAGGATGAAACTCAGTTCTGGCTTGCCTGGTATGATACATCAGCGCCTCCGTTTCCCTATGCCTTTACCATCTGGCAATACAGCAGTAAGGGAGACCTGCCTGGGATAGACACCGATGTGGATCTGAATCTGCTGTTTGTCAGGAAGTAACTTCCCACTCCCGGAATTCTTCTCTTAGAAAAGTGGCTTCTGTTTTTCCTTTGGAAAGATTACGCACCTGTTCGGGAATGGAGTCATCGTCTCCCGCAAAGATACAGGTGACCTGTTCCCCATATTCGAGATTAATCACTTCATAAGTTCGGCGCACCCATCCTTCCAGAACACCAGAGAGATCATACGGATAGGTGATGGAGTAGACCTTCACCGGAATATCTTCTGCTTTTTTTGCGGCCTGAAGGGTATCCAGGGTACAACCGCCATAGGCTCGTGAAAGACCTCCGGTCCCCAGCTTGACTCCGCCAAAATACCGCACAACACAGACACAGGTATCGGTAAGACCACTGTGACGGATCGCCTCAAGAATCGGAATACCTGCGGTACCGGAGGGTTCACCATTATCTGAGGAGCGGGCAGTATCCTTTTCACGCAGAAGGTATGCGGTACATACATGGGTCGCCTCAGGGAATTCGCGGCGTATCTGCGCAATATAGGAACGGGCCGCATCTTCGGTTTTAACCGGCGCAGCACAGACGATGAATCGGGATTTACTGATCAGCGTCTCAGAGCGCACTTCTTCTTTCAGTCTCATCGTTTAAATGATAACAGACAGGCAAACGGTCAGCACGAAACGCACGAAATAAGATCCCTTCTTTGACAGTTATCTGATGTAAAAACACGAGAAAGTGCGATTGTTATGCGCATATTCTCGTGTTTGCGTTTTGCGTCGATATTACGTAAATTACTTTGATCGTTGCTTGGTCTGCCGAATCATTGCGCGAACCTTTGATTTCGTCATGATCTGGAAGTCAGTTCTGAAACCAAATGTTATATGAAGATTGTCTGTTAGATCTGTTCGCTTGAATGCAGGCTGATACCCAACTCCTTCAACAGCTAGAAGTTTCATGGATCGCAGTGTGTCGATAATCTCTGGAGAGGTAAATTCCTTACCCAATTTCTTTTCTAATAGCCTATACAGTAATAGTGCCATAAAGCAGGTGAGGAAATGAGCTTTGATACGATCGTCTCTCTGCAGGTAGACCGGTCTTGCCCGAAAGTCTGTTTTCATGATTCGGAAAGATTCTTCGATTTCCCATCTCTGTTCACTTATTTTCAGAATATCCTTGACTTCCTCTTCAACCAGATCTGTACATACCGCATAATAGCCGTCATACATCGCTTCGTTATCAATCTTTTCCTGATCAAGCGCATAAGCTGTCTTATCGGCTACTTCTCCATCTGCGGTAACTGATGTCTTCTTCACAAACCGTGCAGGATCATTCGGATTATTGTGACTCTTTTTCTTGGATCCATTTTCAATCATGACTTCAGCGCGCTCTATCTGTTTGGATCGAATCGCTTTCTGATATAAGGCGTATTTGGGAGAGTAAGTAACGATCATCAATTGTTCCGGTACTTTCTTTGTCCCATATACTTCTTCCTTGTAATACAGTTCATTGGTATGTTCTTCCGGATTGGCTTTGATTTCCTGAAGGTCTACTAATTTACCATCCGACAGCCGCCGCCAGTTCCGATTGTCCATGGCTCCTTCCCGTTCCTTCTGCTTCAGCTTCTTCAGCGACTGGGTAACGATGAAGGCACGCCCTTCAATATCGTTGAACTGCCGGTTGTCATTTGAGCCAAGTCCACCATCTGTACACACTATGAACTTATCAAATCCGAAGTCGCGGATAATCTTCTGTTCCAGCGGCTTCATAGTAGGCTGTTCATTCTGATTACCTGGATAAATACTGAAAGACAAGGGAATACCATCGCCATCCATGAATAAACCCATACCGACAATCGGATTAGGCCTGTTCTCTTTACTTTTCCCGTACTGCTTTAAACCATCTCCTTCTTCAATCTCAAAGTAGTAGTTTGTGCAGTCATAATAGAGAACTCGATTATTACGTTTTAGAACGAAGTTACTGTTCTTATAGACTTCTGCCTGAATATAATCCATTTCCTTAGCCAGAACAGATAAGGCACGGTAGACATCGTAGTCGTGATACTTGGGCGGTTCCAGTAAGGACTGGCAGAACTCATAGGAAGACTTCTTACTTCCCGGTTCTAAGATGCGGGCATAGATAAGATCGGAGAATATGGCGTCCAGATCATAGTCAAACTTATATCTGTTCCGGATATTCCGGCATACGTTGTCCAGTTTCAGATCATAGTAAAGAGACTGGAGAAAGAGATACCCGGAATAGAAGAGTCGTTCCACATCCTTTTCAATCAACTGATTAGGATAATAATCGACAGTAATCTTCTCGTTATTCTTTTTCTCTTCTTCAGTAAGACGCTTAGCTTCTTCTTTGGCCCAGGAAAGAACTTCATCTCTGGACATATTCATAGACTCCATAAGATCAGGAATCTTACCAAGAGATTTAACGGTAACCGTAGTACGTGTTTTACCGGAAGGATTCGTCGAAGATTTCTTACCACGGACATCACGGAGATAGAGATCTTTGATGATGTAAATAGAATCAACATTTTTAGAAGAAGGTCTAACAGAGATACGCATAATAATCACCCTAGGACATTATACCATACCTACGATACCCTACGATATACAAAAACACAAAATTTGACAAAAAAATAATGCGATTTTCCGCATTGCGATCGCATTATTCAATTTCCTAAGTTTTTCTTAACTGTCAAAGACCCGAGTCTCATCGTTTAAATGATAACAGACAGGCAAACGGTCAGCACGAAACGCACGAAATAAGATACAATGAAACTGCTTCAAATCATTATGAGATACAATCTTTACTTTGATATGTCCGCAATTGCGGTTACCGGGGTAATCCTTGTTTCCGCATTAATCTCAAAGTGGATTCCAACCTATAAAAATACGGCGTATCATAAGCTGACGCTGGGTGTTTTTCTTACGGCTCTTTCAGATTTTCTTACGTGCATGTTGGAAATGAATCCAGTCAAAGAGAACTGGTATATTCCGGTGAAATATGCTCTGGACAGTGGATATCACTTTTTTCATGTGCTTACGGGAATGTTTTTTCTTCAGTTTGGATTGAGTCTGATCAACATTCAGATCTACTCCAGAAAACGACGGATCCTGGTATATATGCCATTTGTGATCAACACCGCACTGCTTTTGATCAATCTGTTTTATCCGATGGTATTTGGCTATGGGGGTGATGGGTCTTATTCCCGTGGCCCCGCAATCACGCTGATCTACGTCATTGGGCTCTATTATCTGATCGGTGTTGTCGGGATGTTATGGCGGTACAGGAAGAGCGTAACCCATCGCATTCGTAATATGATGGCGGTTTATGCGGCCTTAAGTATCTCCGGAATTGCGATTCAGACCGTTCGACCAGACTTCATGGTCGGCGAATTCATGAACTCGATTGCGTTAGTTCTGATGTATCTCAATATTGAAACAGCAGATGAAATCAAGGATGACCGCTATGGGATTCTGACCCGGAATGCGTATCTTCAGAGTGCCAAGCTGAATATCATTAACGAGACACCATTTCATACGATCTTTGTGCGAATCAGTGATGCGCATGTCATTACTTCCGGTAAGAACCGGGTGGATACGGATCGAATGAATCTGGTTGTGGACTTTTTAAAGCGATATAAGAAAGAGGTCTGGATCGGCGTATGGGATGAGAACTGCCTTGTGCTCGATATGATTCAGCCGAACGAAGTCCGCGCAAATGAAATCATGGCAGGAATTGATACCCGCTTCCATGAGCCATGGGAAACGGAAGAAGGACCGCAGATGTTTGATGACTCCATCTGGCTGGTTCGATATCCGGAAGATATTCAGTCTGTTCAGGATCTGTCGCTGAAAGCGGATCTCATGATGGGGAGCAGTTTACAGCGTCATCGTGGAATCGTTCATTTTTCGGGAATTGATTTCACTGGTGTCAGCTGGAAACAGCGAATGAATGAACACGCAAGAGAGGCATTGCGGAAACGTACGATTGAAGTGCGCTATGGGCCGGTCTATGACCTTCGCTCAGAGAAGGTGGTTTCAGCCCGGGCGGTTCTGTTTTTCCCAGATGAAGAAGGACGGATGGTGGATGGGAATGCGTTTATCGATACCGCTGGCGGAGAGGAGTTTCTGTCCCAGCTGGATGAATATGCGCTGCAGGATGCGGCGAAGAATCAGCAGTACCTGATGAGAAACAGTACGCTGGAAGAAGTGTCGACACGCCTTGCGTATTCTGAAATTACATCCAGGAAATTTGAAGACCGGATGAATCGAATCTGTGACAGAAATCGTTCTGACTGCACAAAGATGATGTTGAGAATCGCGGATGGAACCTATGCCCGTCTTCAGGAAGATCATGTCATGCGGTTACGAAACATGATGGATCAGGGCTGGATTCTTGCGATTGATGATTTTGGGATTGGCCAGTCTTTCCTGAGCCGGCTTGCGGATTCAAGAATTACCTATGTCATCATGAATCCTTCGGTATGCGCTTCGATGTTGGGAAGTGAAGAAGGAAGAGCCCTTGGGAAGGGAATTATTTATGCGATCCATGGGATTGGGAAGACGGTTACGATGACTGGCATTCATACCGAAGAAGATGCGCAGACTGCCAAGGAACTTGGGGCGGACTATGTCAGCGGAGATTTCCTCTGCGAACCGATGTCTCCTGAGAAGTTCCGGGTGTGGATGAAGGAAAGGGGATATTGCGAATGATGTTCAGTAATCTCTGGCTTTCCATTACAGCGACCATTCTGAATGGCGTTCTGCTGTTCATGTCTTATATCGGGAATTCCAATCGGTTCCGCCAAAGCAGAATTTTCCGGGCCATCATTTATGTGCTTTTAGGAATTAATCTGTCGGTTATGTTATATTCACTGACACTTCGGCTTGAGTCCTATGTCGATCTGACGGAAACCGTAATGGAGTGGACGTGTTCCTTCCTGATCATGATCATGCCAGTGCTGTTTCTGGAGTATCTCAACAGTATTTTCTACTATGACGTCGTAAGGGCGAACCGCAGTAAGATGCTGGGGGTGCTGATTGTGATCAGCCTGGCTGCGACGGTCTGGCTTGGACCGGTTGTCACATGCGTGAACCGTACGATCATCCTGACGCCAGGACGCGGTGGTTACCTGTTTGTCATTCCCGCGACGGTCTTCCTGCTGTTTGGGCTATGGGAGGGCGTGACGCTGAAGGCGTCCATTTCAGCGCGTCATGTATGGTCACTGCGTGGGTTCTTTGTGCTGTGTGCTCTGGCTGTAGCTTCGTTCATGTATTTCCGTCTTCTTTCCGCCTATGGGTTCATGGCTTCACTCTGCCCGCTGTTCTGCGTTTATACCCTCCAGGGAAGAGGTGTAGTGATAGACCAGGAAACCGGTTTAAGAAGCCGGGGCGCATTCCGTACATCCGTCGGAACCAGAATGGAATCCAACTCACAGTTCCGGGTCATTCTGATTCATATTCGCGATTTTTCGGCGTTATATGCGGAAGGAAATGAGCAGGATGCGGATCACTTGTTGCCACGGATTGGTGAGGCGCTGGAACAGCTGTCTGATATGCCGGTATTCCGAGTCGCTGAAAGTTCCTTTGCGATCCTGCAGGATGATCGTGATGAAGCGCTGACACAGGAACTTCTGATTGCGTTACGCAGCCGGTTTTCTTCCGGAATTAAAGCGGGCCACAGTAACTATCGAATCGGAGCGAATGTCGGCGTTCTTGATTATCCGAAGGACATCAAATCCATGGATGATCTTCAGATGGCAATGGAGCTGCTTGCGGGTGGTACATATGGAGCGCGGAATGAAGTTCGTCTGCAGTCACTGAATCTTTCCGCGGAGAAGGAGATCCGGGAACAGGCCGGTGCACTCAGTAAGGCGTTGATGGAAGACCGTATGGAAGTATGGTATCAGCCGATACTGAACACAGCGACCGGACGTTTTGAATCCGCCGAGGCATTAATACGAATGAAGGCGGAGGATGGTTCGTATGTAAGACCGGATCGATTCATCCCTGCCGCAGAACAGAGTGGACTGATCATGCGTGTTGGCCGGTTTGTATTGAAGGAAGTATGTTCGTTCCTGGCCGATCCGATTCGGGAAGAGCTTGGAATCCGATATATCGAAGCGAACCTTTCCGTAGAAGAATGTATCCAGGAAACACTTCCGGAAGAGATTCGGGCAATCATGAGTCAGTTTGGCACAGATCCTGATTCGTTGAATATTGAAATCACCGAAACATCCAACGATACAGCGACCGAACTGATGATGACAAATGTCAGCCGGATTCATGAAGAACAGGGCCTGTCCTTCTCTTTGGATGACTTTGGGACCGGATATTCCAATCTGACCCGGATTCTGTCTATGCCGGTGGGAATTATCAAGTTTGACCGGTCGATGTTATTGAAGGCATTCGAAACGGAAAACGGACGAATTGTATTTGAACGCATGGCGAAGGTAATTCATGATCTGGGTCGTGAGATTGTCTCAGAAGGCGTAGAAACCGAAGAACAAGCTGCGTTTGTAAAGTCACTCGGGGTGGAATATATTCAGGGTTTCTATTACGCAAAGCCGATGGGGAAAGCGGACTATATCAACTTCCTGAACGAGCAGGAAAAAGCCGCCTGAGTTCAATCTGACCGGCGGTTTTCTTATGCGCTTAGGGAAGGGTGGTAACGTGGTATACTGTTTCTATGTTTACTTACGCGGTAGTAGCACGTCCCGATGAAGTTTCCAATGCCTTGAAACAACAGACGGACGACATCCTGACACAACATGGATATACCCTGGATGAAACAGCGCCGGATACGGTGCTGGTCATTGGCGGAGACGGAACGTTTATTTATGCCGTCCATAAATACATTGATGTGCTTGACCGCGTCCGCTTCTTTGGAATTCATACCGGAACACTCGGGTTTTATACCGATTACCGGGATACGGATTTTGAGGAATTCATTCAGACATTCCTGAATGGCGGAGTCAGTGAATACAGCTATCCCATTCTTGAGGCGAAGACAGAGCGGGGCACATATTACGGAATTAATGAAATCCGGGTGGAGAATGCGTCACGGACACAGGACATGGATGTGTATCTAAACGGGAGATTGTTTGAAACCTTCCGGGGTACGGGCCTGTGTGTTTCGACACAGCTGGGCTCCACCGCATATAACCGATCTGCCGGAGGTGCGGTAATTCAGGAAGGACTTTCTCTGATTGAACTGACGGAGATTGCCGGCATTCATCATTCTAAGTATCGATCGCTGAATTCTCCGTTTATTCTTGACGATAAAACTGAGATTTCCTTCTCCTCTGCCAGTCTTAAAGGAGCACTGTTGGGGGCAGACAGTGAGGTGTTCTCACTGGATGATGTAACGAAAATAGATGTTTCTGTTTCAAAAGAGAAGCAGGTAAAGATGTTAAAGGGTCGCAATGTATATTACTTTGACCGTCTTCACAGCCTGTTCTGAGAGGTAGTCATGCGCAACTGGCGTTCACTTTACGAAATGTTGTTATTTCCGATCAGCGTACTTTATTTCGCTGTTTTTCTGCTTGGACTCGGAAATATCATCTCAAATGATGCTTATTCTTTTCTGATCAATATCGATAATGAATTCGTGCTTCTGCTTGCGGACTGCATGATTCGTGTTGGTACATTTCTGTTAGCACAGTTCCCGCTGCTGTTCCTGATTCGCCTGACTGCCCGTAAGGCGGGCAGTGCCACTACGATCATGTCTGCGGTGGCAGGTTATGTAACATTCCTTGTGGTGACGATGTATTTTGGCAGGCAGGATCTGCCCGCAACCGCATATTCTTCCATTCTAGGATTGTCGGTGACGGTAAATGGAAGTGCTACGGTGCGGGGCGGGGTTCATTATCCGCTTCAGACAGGGCTGATCGCTACAGCAGTTGTATCGGTGATTACCTTGACCAGTCATAATCATTCCCGTACACGCAGTGAATACAGTTTCTTTTCCTTTATTTCAAAAGACACCTGGTGTGTGATCCGTACGGTGGTGCTTTCCGGTATTGCGGCATTAGCGGTGACATACCTTTGGCCTTATGTGGTTAATCTGATCACAACCGCCACGGATTATATTTCCCGTGATACGACCAATCCGGTGAATCTGATGTTATATGGAATGCTGGAGAGGGCCATGAGTGTATTGAACCTTGGGACCATGGTTCGATCTCCGTTCTGGTATGGATCCGCTGGTGGTACATGGATTTCCATGGCCGGAACGAATATCGCTGGTGATGTGAATATCTGGACCAGTCAGTTGGAAGCTTCTTCGATTGGTGGAATGAGCGGACGTTTTATCACTCCATATTATGTGATTAACCTGTTTGCGGTGCCAGGTCTTCTCATGGCATTTGTGTCGCTTCAGACGGATAAGATGGAACGGCGTCGTATCTGGATGTTCTATGTGCTGATTGCGATCATGTCAATCATGAGTGGAACCCTGCTTCCCCTTGAGATTACGCTTGTGCTTCTTTGCCCATTGCTGTTTCTGTTTCATATTGCCTATATGGGAATTCTATTTGGGGTGTTCCAGGCAATGCATATCTATCTTGGCTATAACTACCATGGAACATCGACGTTAACTGCGATGCCTGGAACGTTATTGGAATATCTGGGGTATTTCCAGAACGCAGCGATGCGGGATATATTATTGAGAATAGCGATTGTCGGAGTGATTTCGTTTGTGATTTACTTCGCGATGACAAGATTCTATTTTAAACATCTGGCACTGGATCTGTTCCATACTGGATATAAAGATGAAGTTGTCAGAGGCACGATACAGGCAGTTGGCGGTATTGAAAACATCAAGATGATTCATTCCGGCACAGAACGGCTAATTCTCAGCCTCTATGATGCGGATCTTCTGGATGTAAAGAAATTAAAGGATCTCGGTGCGGTCCGTGTGATGGAAACGAAAGCAGGATATGCGATCGGCTATGGGGCGCGATCCACGATGATCCGGATCGGAATCAATGAATATCTGAAAAAATCAGTCAGAGTCATATAAGCGGCGAGAAATCGCTGCTTTTAATCAGGATGAAAAACAGCTATAATTTGAGTACAAAATAATACTAAAGCAGAAATTTCTGAAATTTTCTTAAAGAACTTCCGGGGAGAATGGACCTTCGCTCGCTAAAAAGTAAGTGCAAGGAGGCAAAAGGTTATGAAGACGATTGATTTAACCACCCGGAATTTCCTGAAGGATAACCGGCACTTCGTTGATCTTATGAATACATTCGTG
>JAFUGM010000021.1 GCA_017469355.1 Solobacterium sp.
AACCGCTATCAGCCGACTGCTGAGAAACAACGAGAGCTCCGGGATATTCAGAATCGAAGAAAGCGCCAGAGAGAAGAAGAAAAACGGATGTCATTTATCGCAAATGCGTAACTTCCACCCATTATCGATACAGAAGAGCCAAGTGTATTACCCCTTTTCTTTTATAAATGATGAGTGTGCTGTCCTGGTTCTGACAGCGTCCACTTTCATTACCATAATCTGTTTCTCCACGTTTCCGAGAGAGATTCCATGATCCGAACAATTTCCGTCGTAATTTGACAACTTGTGACAATACTTTCCGTTAACCCCTGCGCAATACAGGAATTGAAGTGTTCCACTTCATATACCAGTTCATGCGCGCATGGATGATCAAACGTCAGTGTTTCACCATTGTTCAGCGTCACATATGCGGTTCTGGCCTTCCAGTAATCCGGGACTCGTATGGAGCCGTTATCACCCCAGATAACCAGTCCATTTTCCGCCAGTACATTGGTGCTGATCCGTGACACCCCAAGGATTTTACCACCAATATTCATATTTAGAACACATTGTTCTTCTACCTGACTGTTCCCGAATGTCGCAAGGCCTGTAACTTCACTCAGCTCGCCTCCCAACATCCGTGCCAGGCTCAGAGAATATCCCGCATTGCCAAAGAGCGCACCGCCTCCAGCTTCTGCGGAATGAAGCCAGCCGTTATAAGTCGCCGCACAGGAGGAAGAGAAGTCCATCATATGCACGGTGCCAAGTTTTCCTTCCTTGAGAAACTGGAGTATGTCCTGATAGACCGGGAGGAAGACCGACTTCTGTGCTTCGGTAATAAATAAGTTCTTTTCCTTCGCAAGGCGGAACAGTTCTTCCGCTTCTTTCACATGCAGGGTCATCGGTTTTTCCACAATGACATGTTTCCCTGCTTCCAATGCCTTCTTTGCGTATTCGTAATGAAGGCTGTTGATCATCGCCACATAAACCGCATCGATTTCCGGGTCCTGAAACAGTTCATCATAGGAACCGTATGCCTTGGGAATGCCAAGCTGTTCCGCTGCCTGCTTCGCCGCTTCTAGATTTCTTGAGGCAATCGCAGCTGCGGTTCCGGTTCCGCTGTCATTCAGCGCAGCCACAAACCTGGGCACGATGGATGCGGTACTGAGTATTCCGTATCGAATCATTCACTTTTCTCCCGTTCAATCGTTACAGTTTTGCCAGTCTCAATGGACTCATGGACTGCTTCAGCGATCTTTTCCGCTTCAATTCCATCTGTGGTATCTGCCAGAAACGGTTCTCCCGTCCGCAGGCAGCGAAGGAAGTCGTACATCGGGTTATATCCAAAGCCGATCGCCCTGCCGTTGAATTCCTGCATGAATACGTAGTTTGGTGTACCGTATTTCTGCTCATTGTAGATCTCAACGCCACGGTACTGACTGTCTACCCGCAGGAGTTCATGCTCAGTGATGATCTGGGTTCTTCCATCATTGTTTTTGGAGAAACCATCCGGGAGAATCCAACTGTTTTCTACCGTCCACGTACATCCATTTTCAAAGGTGAGAATTGCGGTTGCGCTGTCGAGTGTATCTGCCCCAAGCGAGGAAAGATATCCTTTATGCCCTACCGCATAGACCTGCGTCACTTCACATCCCATATACCAGCGGATCAGATCATAACAATGCGTTCCAAGGAAATGAACCGGAGATGAATTATTTGACCATTTGAACCACTTCGTCGGAACATCGATGATATCGTCCATGGACATATATCCCCGAATCGGAGCACCGCACTTCGGATCCGCAAGGCGGTTCTTGATTGCGATGGAAGCCGGGTCCCAGCGCTTGTGATAATCTACTGCGACTCTGACGTTGTATTTCTTCGCCTCGGCGATGATTTCTCTTGCGTCTTGCAGGGTTGTCGCCAGCGGTTTTTCGATTAATACCGGAATCCCATGACGGATCGCGCTCAGGGCAGGGTCCTTATGATAGCAGTCCGGTGTCGCTACCGTCACTGCGTCAAGATGTTCCTGCTCAATCATTTCATCCACACTCTCATACGTGTGAACTCCGAACTCCGCCTCTACTTTCGCCCGCAGTTCCGGGTTGAGATCACATACCGCGCAGAGCTCTGCTTCCTCGCATGTGGAGAAGGCCTTCAGATGGTTATACCCATAGATGCCAGCACCCACAACACCGACTCGTTGTCTGTCCATAATCAGTTCCTCTTTCGTTTCTACGTCTGGAGTATAATCCCGAACTGACCCGCCTCCTGTTTTTTTCAAAACATGAAAAAAGATGGAATTTTCACCATCTTCTGTTCCAGTATTCGTTATTGATTCTTCTTCGCGTAGCACCTTAACAACAACATCTTTTCCAATATGAACAAGGAGAGATTTCCACCGGTCAATCCCATTCCGGTATCACTGTTAATCAATACATCCACCGCTTTAGAGGTTGAATGACAATCCGATGTAATCATGATAATCTTCGTATTCGCTGGTTTCCGAAAACGGACCGTATCCTGGAAGAAATCGCGGAAGAAGTTTCCACTGCAGGAAAAGATAATCAGACAATCGCCTTCTTTCATGGAGCGAAGATATTCCGCCTGCTCATCCACGCCGGTAATTGGCGTACAGTCGATCCCAAGATACAGAAGATCATGGGATAACTGCAGTGCCGCATCTCCACTGTGCCAATGGCCCATCGTGAACACAGAGTGGGATTGAAGTATCGCTTCGGCTGCCTGATCCAGCAGGTCTTCCGATACCACCTGCTTCATATGTTCTACCTGTTTCTGCAGGTCATCTTCAAACGGAAGAATCGTTCCTTCCTGAAACCGCGAGAAGATTTCCATTCCGTTCTGTGTCTGGGCCGCAAGTTCATTGAGGTCCTGTTTCAGGTCAAAGAAATCATCATAGCCAAGTTTTCTTACAAACCGGCTGACACTGGCATAGGAAACATTACATGCCTTTGAGATATCGGTTAGTGAAGCGTTATGAAGATGCGAAAAGTTATGGCGGAGATAGGTGCCAATCGCATAATCCACCGTTCCTGCCTCTTCCGTATTCAACAGTCCTTCAATTCTTACCAGAAGCCGTCGTTCCATACCTTATTGTTATATCATTTTCCTTCCCTTCAATGCGTTTCTATCGTCCATTCCGCTTCGGTTCGGTATGATGGAGATATGGAACACAGAATCAGATATGGAGCACTGTCCACCGCCTCCATTCTTCCTCGCTTTGTGGGTGGAATGAATGAGACGGAAAACGGATGCGTTGAGGCAATAGCGTCAAGAACATTAGAAAAGGCACAGCGTACCGCACAGGAACTTGGCATTCCAAAAGCCTATGGTGACTATCATGAGTTACTGCAGGATCCCGAACTGGATGCGGTATATATTCCCGTCATGAACTCTCTGCACTACAGTTACGCATACGATGCGCTTAAAGCAGGAAAACATGTGGTGATGGAGAAACCATTTGTCCTTCATACCTGGCAAGCCGAAGAACTGCAGGAACTAGCGGTATCCAACAGTCTCTTTTTGACCGAAGCGATCAAGACACCATTTTTACCGGTCTATGCGGCTGTGAAACACTATCTTGAACAACATCCTTCCAATCGCATCCGCTATATGGAATTCAAGCAGTCCTATACCGGAGGCTCCTATATTTCCGGATGGAATAAAGAGAAGGAAAGCGGCGGTGGCGTCCTTTATGGAAATGAAGCGTATTTCTTCCGCATGGCTGAATTCTTTGGTGGACTGGTTGAAGAATGTTATGGTACTGCGTCCGTTGGGCAAAGCGGTGTCGAAGATCAGATCTCGCTTTCTGTCCGTTTACAGGATGGAATCCTTGCGGCCTTACAGGTATCCACAGAGGTGTTATTTGATAACGGCCTGACCATCTACCTTGATGAAGGAAGAATTGTCATTCCTGACTATTGGAAAGCAACCCACGCATTCGTAATAGAAGAAGGAACTGTTATTCAGGAATTTCATTTCCCGCATGACTTTGAATTATGTTATGAACTGAGCCACTATAACGACTGTATACAAAACGGACTGACCGGAAGCCCGGTCAATCCGCTCTCATCAACGATTCGTTATATCGGTTATTGTGAAACTCTCTATCAGAGTTGGGACAAAAAATGAGCAGAATCTGCTCATTTTTGTTTTACACCAGACGATTATCGTAGAGATCGTAAACTCTGGAAACACTCTTGTGGTTCTGAATCGCTTCGATCGTCTCTGCCAACATATCTGCGATCGTCAGCTGCGTAATCTTTGTGGTTTTACTGCGCACTTCATCAGACAGCGGAATGGAATCCGAGATTACCATTTCCGTAATCGGAGAAGCTTCAATCTTATCTACCGCATCACGGGAGAATACGCCATGGGTAACACCGACATAAATGTTCTCTGCCCCATGATCCTTAAGAATCCGACATGCGGCACAGAGTGAACCGGCCGTATCACAGATATCATCTACGACAACGACGTCTTTTCCATTTACGTCACCGATGACGTTCTGCGCCTCAACCTCATTCGGTCTCGGTCTGCGCTTATCGACAATCGCAATGGGTGCACCATTCAGCGTTTCCGCCAGACGTCTTGCGCGTACGGTTCCGCCATGGTCAGGAGAAACAACAACGAGTTTTCCATCGGGGATGTTCTTTTCCCGGAAATACCGTCCCAGCATCGGGATGGCTGTAAGGTCATCAATCGGAATATTGAAGAAGCCCTGAATCTGCGCTGCGTGCAGATCTACTGTAACGATACGGTCCGCTCCAGCAACCATAAGCAGATCCGCTACCAGTTTGGAAGTGATCGGCTGATGACTTGCGGCCTTGCGGTCCTGACGGGCATAGCCGTAATACGGCATGACCAGTGTGATTTCTCCGGCAGATGCTCTCTTACAGGCATCGATACATACCAGAACTTCCATCAGACGTTCTGTTACCGGAGGACATGTGCTTTGAATGATAAAGACGGATTTACCGCGGACAATTTCCTGCGGTGTGACCATGATTTCACCGTCTGCGAAATGTTCAACTTTGATTTTCCCAAGTCCCAGTCCGAGTTCCTTCGCAATTCTGGACGCAAGATCTGTACTGGATGTCAACGCAAAGATGACCGTTTCCTTCACCATAACTTAACCACCTCTTCTAATCCCGGTTTGGATACTACAACATATTCCGTCGTGTGTCTATATTACAATTATGCAATTTCGGTGTTCTCATATACTCCTGCAGAAACAACCGCACCATCTCGTACCGTTACATTTCTGAGGAAGGACCCTGGCATAATTGTCACATGATTTCCGATGATCGTATCGCCATAGAGATATACATTCGGATACAGTTCACAATCTGTACCGAACGTCACAAACGGACCGATATAAGCGGTAGAGGGGTCAGCCATCTGCACACCCTTCTTCATCCATAAGGTGTTGATATGATCACTGAGCCAGTGGTTTGCCCGGGCAAGTTCCACACAGTCATTGACACCCTGAACTTCTCCTACATCCCCCGCCTGCACAGCAGTGACTCGCCAGCCTTTCTTACGGAAGATTTCTACCAGATCCGTGATGTAATACTCCTTCTGAGCATTGTCATTGGTCAGTTCCTTCAATGCCTCAAATAACTTCTGGTTATTGAAGGCATAGATTCCGGTATTGATTTCATGAACCTGCGCTTCTTCCTTGGTGCAGTCCTTGAACTCCACAATCCGAAGCACATCTCCCGCTTCATTTCGAATGACTCTTCCATACGCACCCGCATCAGGAAGCGATACAGTAAGCACGGCCATATCTGCCTGCTCCACCGAAGCGTAGAGATTAGACAGTGTCCCGGTCTGGATTGTCGCCGCATCCCCATTGACAACCAGGGTTGCGCCGGTTTCTTCTTCCAGCTGTTTTGCCTGCATCACCGCATGCCCGGTTCCGAGCTGTGGTTCCTGCACCGCAAATTCACACTGGCCCTCCAGTGCTTCCATGACGGCTTCTCTTCCATACCCGACAACGGAAACGACCCGTTCCGCGCCGCAGTTTTTCAAATTTCTTACAATCACTTCAACCATCGGTGTATCCCCGACTTTATGAAGCACTTTTGGCAGATCACTATGCATACGGGTTCCTTTCCCCGCCGCAAGTACAATCGCATTTCGCATGAGTTTTCGTCCTCCGCCTGCTATTATACCGAATCACAGGAAACGATGTGAGCCCGATATGTTAGAATTGAGCCCGATGAGAAGAAAACAGGACGAAAAACAGAAACCGATTCCAATTACCGCTTCCTTTACGGTAAAGAGAAGCTGTGAACTGCTGGAATTTCTGCTTTCCAAATATAACGGAAAGCTTTCCCGCAACAGTGTTAAGAAACTGCTGAGTGAGCACAAGGTGCTGGTCAATGGGGCTGTGACAACGCAGTATAACTTTCCGCTTGCGAAAGATGATGAAGTTAAGATTGCGAAAAGTTCGGTGAAGAGCGCCCCAAATCCCGCTAAATCAAAGTCCCGCCCTGCTTCGACCCCCGCATTAAAGCCCTACATCATTTATGAAGATGATGACTTTCTTGCGATTAATAAACCTGCTGGTCTGCTTTCCGTTCAATCTGACAAGGAACGCCATTGCGCTTATACCATGGCGGTTGAATATCTCAAAGAAACCAGTCCTTCCGCAAGACCCTATATTCTTCATCGCATCGATAAAGAAACCTCTGGCGTTCTTGTATTTGCGAAGAACATCAAACTTCACTCCATGTTAAAGACACACTGGAATGATGTCGTTACCATGCGTGAATACTATGCGGTTGTAAGTGGAACCCCAGAGGAGCCCTCTGGTCACCTGGTTCATTACCTGAAGGAAAACGATCTTCATATGGTCTATGTCTCCAAGGATCATCGAGGACGTAAGGCGGTAACGGATTATGAAACAGTGAAATCCTCCGGAACCTGTTCCCTTCTTCGTGTCGTTATTTCCACGGGACGGAAGAATCAGATCCGTGCCCAGTTGAATGAAATCGGACATCCTGTCCTTGGGGATGATAAGTTTCATTATGTGGAGTCTCCGATCGGACGTCTTTGCCTGCATGCGTCCATTCTGGAATTTCTTCATCCCATCACAAAAAAACCGATGCGCTTTCACGCACCGGTTCCAACTGAATTCAAAACCCTGGTTGGGAAGAATCGATAATCTTTGTCCGCCGAACAAAGTAACCATTTGCCCGCATCAGATCGGAAGCCTCCCGAACTAATCGCGGGCTTTTTGTAATGCCAAAGACGGTGGATCCGCTTCCGGACATCAATACCCCATCAAATCCAAAGGCATCCAGTTCTTCTTTCACATCACGAATCGCCTTTACAAGATTCACTGAAACATCTTCCAGACTGTTCCCAAGACGGGATACCACACCTTCATAATCTCCTGATTCAAGTGCGGTTTTCATTCCGTCCACATCCGGATGAATCAGCGTGTCGAAGTTCAACCCGCCAAACGCCGCCTTCGTACTGACACCCATACGGGGTTTTACTAACAGAATTTCAAACTCAGTAGTACAGGTAAATGGAGTGAGCAGTTCCCCGATGCCTTCCACTAACGATGGTCGGTTCATGACACAGAATGGCACATCCGCCCCAACTTCCTTGGCCGTTTCAATCAGCTCACTGCGGGACAGATTCAGCCGCATCATCCGGTTCATCATCCGGATCGCGGCCGCCGCATCTGCACTCCCTCCCGCAAGACCTGCCTGAGTAGGAATATGTTTCTGTAAATTACAGGCAAATTCCTGATGGAAGCCATAGCGTTCCTGCATCACATGTATCGCCTTGATTACCGTGTTTTTATCATTGACTGGAAGATAGGAACGATTCACGCTCATAGTCGTCTCATCGGCAGGCGTCATTTCCAGCACATCATAAAAGTCCACCGGAACCATGATCATCCGCAGATCGTGATAGCCGTCTTCTCTTCGCTGTACAACATCAAGACACAGATTGATTTTCGCAAATGCGCGTTCTTTCATCCTTCGATCCTCTTCTTTGTCTGATACAGTCTTACAAACTCATCCGGGCTCAGCTCCTGCGCCCGTACTCCCGCCTCAAATCCTGATTCTCTGATCAGAGTTTCCGCCATATCTGAAGAGCCGGTATATTCTTTCAGATTATTATACAGAGTCTTGCGGCGCTGATGGAATGAAGCTCGGATCAGCTCGAAGAATTCCCGATCTGCCACAATGCCTGGACGCCGTTCAAACTGAATGACCGCACTGTCCACGTTCGGGGAAGGCGAAAATGCGGTACGGGGAACCGTAAACAGTTTCTTCACACGATACAGCACCTGACTTTCCACTGACAGCGCACTGTACTCTGAACTGCCCGGTTCTGCACTGAAGCGATCCGCTACTTCTTTCTGAATCATTACAGTGATATATTGAACCGCTTCCGGTCCTTCAAACAGCTTGAATAAAATCGGAGTCGTAACATAGTACGGAAGATTCGCGCATACGCTTACTGTTCCATAGCGCGCTTCCAGTTTCTTCACCGTCACTTCAAGATCACAATTCAGGAAATCCTGCAGAATGATTTCAATATTGTCATATTCCCTGAGTTCTTCTTCCAGTACTGGTAATAAGCGCTCATCGACTTCATAGCTGCGTACGTGTCTCGACCGTAAGGCGAGCTGTTCGGTCAATGATCCGATGCCTGGGCCAATCTCAATCACCGCGCCTTCGCAATGAGACGCATCTGCCGTTCTTGCGACAACGGAGACATCAATCAGAAAATTCTGCCCGTAGCTTTTTCTTGCGCGCAGTTCATACGTAGTTAATATTTCTCTGGTTCTGCTTGCCGAAGCAATCGGCTTACTCATCTTCCAGCAATCTCCTTACTTCTTCTTCCGTTATACCAAGACGATTCAGTTTTGTGCGCATGGTTTTCGCACTTCCATACCCGATATGCAGTTTCCGTCCAAGCCGTTCCCGTTTCATGGCACTGTCTTCCTGCCCAATCAGACCCAGTTCATAAAACTGTGCGGAGGAAATCGTTTCCTCCTTAAATTCATCAAAGACACATACATGACGCAATGCCTCAAGCAGCACCTCACAGGAAGCGTGTTCCACACCGACTTTATATTCGGTACGGGCATCTTCCTTCATGACATACGCATGCGCACATCCAGGAACCGCATCGTCAATCTTTTTTCGTATGGCATTGCCCGGGGAATCGGGATCGGTAAACACGATGACACCGCACCGTTGTTTTGCGGCACGGATTTCATCCATGACTTCTTCCGTGATTCCGCTGCCTCCGGTAATGATTGTCTCACAATCAAAATAGCGTTTCAGATGGGCGCTGTCATGAAACCCTTCCACAACAATCGCCTGTGCTATCACCGGTTTCATTTCAACTCCAGAAACCGATGCCAGTTATCTATGATCTGCTTTGACAGCTCTTCTGTACTTACACCCCGGCACTCTGCCATTCTTGCGGTAATGTATGGAATATTAGCTGGCTCATTTCTTGTGCCGCGAACGGGTTCCGGTGCCATATAAGGGCTGTCGGTTTCCGAAAGCAGATAAGATACATCCATGGAAGTTACGACTTCTCTTGCGTGCCGGGCATTCTTAAAGGTGACTGGCCCGCCAAGCGATAAATAATATCCGAGCTTTACGAATTCCTTTCCCATTTCTTCACTTCCGGAAAAGGAATGCATTAAGCCATGACAGCGATGTTCCTTCATGATGTCAAAGGTATCCTGAATCGCATCCCGGCTGTGTACACAGATCGGTTTGTTTACTTCATTCGCCAGTGCGATCTGGCGGATGAACAGTTCCCGCTGCTTTGCCCGATTCGCTTCCTCTTTTTCCCAGTAATAATCAAGACCGATCTCTCCGATACAGGTACAACGTTCATCCCGCATAACCCGTTCAAACCGATTCCATGTTTCTTCATCAAGCTCATTCACATCGGTCGGAAATACTCCACAGCTGACCTTGATGTGTTCGGGATCCTGTTCCGAATAGGCCATGGCTTCGATCGCTTCTTCCACGGAGGTACACATGATATTCAGAAAGAGAACACCTGCTTCCCTGGCCCGATCAAATACCGCTTCCCGATCTTTATCAAATTCATCTGAAAACAGATGACAATGAGAATCCAGATATACAAGTTCACTCATATTATTTCCCCAGGCAGAACCGGCTGAAGATCTCATCCAGGAGATCTTCCCTTCCTGCCTCTCCCGTTATTTCCTTTAATGCAAACCAGGCGTTGTGAAGATCTACAGTAACCAGATCAATTTCATCCCCATTCCGCAGGGAATCCTGAACTGCTTCCATGGAGTGCTTTGCCTGAATCGCTAGACCAATCTGTCGCTCGTTATTCAGAGTCGATTCTTTCGCCGCAAGAATCCCATCCTGATACATGGTTCGAATTTCATGGATTAATGGTTCCAGTTCTCCATTCTTTGCGGAAACGGAAATCACGCCTTCCAGATGATGTCGATCATCCTTGTTATATACCACAATACGGCGATAAGATTCACTGAGCTTCAACAGTTCCTGATCTTCTTCCGTCAGCCCTGCTTCACTGTCAATTACCACGATGACGAGATCTGCCTGTTCCAGCGCTTTGCGGGATTTTTCGATTCCGATCGATTCAATCCGATCATCTGACTCATGAATTCCTGCAGTATCAATCAGGTTCAGTGTAATGTCATCAATGCGTACCGTCCCTTCCACAAGATCTCTTGTGGTGCCCGCAATCTCCGTAACGATGGCCTTGTCTTCTTCCAACAACGCATTTAACAGCGATGACTTTCCAACATTGGGGCGGCCAAGAATTACCGTACGTATACCATTCCGTACACGAACTGCGCTCTGCGCTTTGCGAATCAGCGCATCGATTTCTTCAATCCAGTGCGTTGTTTTTGGGAGCAGTTCTTCTTCCGATAACTGATGTACATCATCGTATTCGGGATAATCGATATTTACTTCAATCAACGCTACGATCTCACTGAGTGATTCGATTAACGGTTCCAGAAGTTTACGCACACTTCCCTTTAATCCTCGAACGGCAGATACCGCATTGACTTCATCATAGGCCTTTACTAGGTCATTGACTGACTCCGCCTGCGTCAGATCCATCTTTCCATTTAAGAATGCCCGCTGGGTGAATTCCCCACGTCTCGCCTCGTGAATTCCAGTCCCGAATAACAGTGACAGCACTTTCCCAGTCACAAACGCCCCGCCATGACCAGAGATTTCCACCATATCTTCTCCCGTATAGGAGCGTGGCGCACGAAATACTGTCAGAAGCACTTCATCTACCGTCTCCTGACCATCTTTGATTTCACCATAGTGAATCGTATATCCCTCCGCATCAGAGATATCTTTTGAAAAGATCTGATTCGCGCATTCGATCGCCCGGTCTCCGCTGATGCGGATCACGGACAGCGCGCCACCTGGTGCAGTCGCAATTGCGGCGATTGTTTCATTCATGATTATCGCTTGGTGTCTCCTGACTCATTCCGATATGGATCAATGGAGTGAAGGGTGCCTTCCCCATAGGGGTCAATTCCTTCTACCTTAGCATCTGGGCTTCTAACAACCAGAAACTCCGCAACCCTTCGTGCCTGGTCTTTGATCGACATTTCTACCGGAAGAACTCCGCCTGCCGTATCGAGATTCAAAAACAGTTTTCCGCCATTCAATTCTGTAAAGGAAATGTTCGTCACTTCAGGATAGTGAAGTTCTCTTACCATGCCCTTGTGGTATCCCAACATGCGGTCTTCAAGAAAGAATGCCTGCCCAATCATTATCGCATCGGAATAATCAGAAAGATTCTCTACTCGCTTCAAAGAACGGGAAGCCCGGATCTTTTCCCGATAATAGAAAAACATGACCACCGCAAGAATGACACCGAACAAAAGTCCAATCAGTCGGAATACTTCCTTCCCGCTCATGGTATAGAGAAATGCGCTGACAAACACCATCAGTGCCAACATAGGAAGCACCAATACATACTTCATTGAAATAAAGGATTGAATATAACGTTTTACCAT
The DNA here is from genome assembly GCA_017469355.1 of Solobacterium sp. Taxonomy (GTDB): domain Bacteria; phylum Bacillota_I; class Bacilli_A; order Erysipelotrichales; family Erysipelotrichaceae; genus Bulleidia. The sequence goes on from JAFUGM010000021.1 coordinate 12,038, forward strand.
AGATCACGACCTGCTTATGTCCTATTCATATTATCGGTATTTCCTTCGCTTTTCCAATAGCCGTCCGGTTTATTGAAAGGATTTTCGGTAGAAGTTGAATTGATTGGGGAGAGATTGATTCATCTTGGGGCAGTGACAGTATTCTTAACGCAAACAATGCGTTCAAATACAAAAATCAATTCTAACGCATCGCATTTTGCATAACTGTCTTATTCGTTTCCTGCAGGTTCTGCGCCCGCTTTCATCACGTGGCGTAGCAGAAGGAGTGCGAAAACTGCACCGCAGCCTTCTCCCACCGGAAGTGCTGAGGCAAGGCCGATTTCCTGAAACAGGGAATCCAGAAGAAACATGAATGGAATATAGAACACCAACTCTCTCACAATCGCATGGGCCATGGTTTCTTTTCCTTTACCCATTGCCTGCATACAGTAACTGGAATGATAATTGATAAACTGCATCGGTGAAGCAACTGCCCGTATTCTCAGGAATATCGCCGCATATCCCAATGTGATCAGTGCGGTCTCCGCATTCCCGGAACTGGTGCTGAGAAATACTTTCGTCATGGGTTTGGCAAACAGTTCCAATAACAGAATACTGATCGCTGAAATCACTAACCCACAGACCCGCGCATAGGAAATACAATGTTTCATACGGGTTTTATTTCCCGAGGAATAGTTATACGCAACAATCGGCAACATCCCCTGACAGATTCCCACATTGATCGCATTCGGGATGCGTTCTACCTTCATGACAATTCCCATACCCGCAAGCACGAAGTCGCCATGAGCTGCGGAAAGAATATTCAGACTGATATTTGCGACATCAAATAATCCAGTAAGTATCATGGATGGCACGCCAACGGAAAACAACCGTCGAAGCTCTGTTGATTCAATCGATGACGCATCCGACATACGCAGACTCAGCGGTGAGGATTTCCCCGCCTTGCGATAAGCATACAGAAGATACAGGAATGACACGACATTCGATAACATTGTCGCAAGCGCTGCGCCAGTCACTTCCTGCCCTTTTGGCAATAATACAAACATGAACAGCGGATCGAGAATCATATTCAGAATTCCACCGCTGCTTAAGCCGATACTAGCCTGAGAGGAAAAGCCCGCATTCCGCAACAGATGCGCTAAGGTCAGTGAAAGGATAGCAGGCAGTTCGCCAACAATACATACGAGAATCGTATATTGTCTTGCGAAGGAAAGGGTTTCACTGGAAGCCCCGAGAAACTGCAGAATCGGATTCAGAAATAACGCTAAAACAACCGCAAACCCTGCCCCTAATAACAACGCGCCATAGAAACTGAATGCGCTGACATTCCTGCAGGTGTCATTCCGCTTCATTCCCATCAATCTTGCGCATAGACTTCCTCCGCCAATGCCAAAGAGATTAGAGAACGCCACATTTAACATGACCAGTGTCAGAGTGATTGTGGTCGCGGCCATCATATAGGAGTTGCCAGTACGGCCGATAAAATACGCATCCACCATGTTGTAGATCAGACTGATCATCTGACTGATGATCGTGGGTACCGCCATGGTTCTAAGTGCGGTAGATATCGGTGCCTTTTCAAACAGTTCTGTTTTTTCCATGCCTTGCTATGCTAGCACAAAACGGGTTAATCTGCTCCACTTTTCCCATAGTAAAAGCGACAGAAGAACCTGTCGCTCATACGTTTCACTTATGTCCGATCCACGAGAGATAAGCGGTTCATCGCTCGCTTTAATGCCAGCTCTGCGCGCTTCATATCATAGTTGGAATCGGTGGAAGAAATGCGCTTCTTTGCCCGATCCATGGCAGCTTTTGCCCGTTCGGCATCGATTTCTTCCTTGTTTTCAATCGCATCGGTCAATACTTCCGCAAGATTATCACGGAAGTATAAGAGACCTCCTGCCACCGCATACTGATTCCGTTTCCCGTCTTCCTCACTGCTCATTTTGCCAATAATCAAAGATGTGACTAACGGCATATGATTGGGAAGAATTCCCCGGTCTCCGTCTGTCGTCTGAAAGTTCAGATATGGGGTGTCAAATTCCTTGTAGATGCCGGAGGGAGTGATGATCCGGACATGAATCTCACTCATTTTAGACTCTCAGCTTTCGCGACGACATCTTCAATGGTTCCTACGCTCATGAACGCAGCTTCCGGAAGATCATCGTAGGTTCCTGCCAGGATTTCACGGAAGGAACGTACTGTATCCTTAACCGGCACATACTTTCCAGGAAGTCCGCTGAACTGTTCTGCCACCGCAAACGGCTGCGACAGGAAGTTACGGATACGACGGGCGCGGTTGACGATCTTACGATCTTCTTCTCCGAGTTCATCCATACCAAGGATTGCGATGATATCCTGCAGTTCCTTATAACGCTGCAGAATCTGCTGTACCTGGCGCGCTACTTCATAGTGTTCTTCACCAATGATCAGCGGATCGAGGTTACGGGAACCGGATCCTAATGGATCTACCGCGGGATAAATACCTAAGGCCGCGATACCACGGTCAAGGACGGTCTTTGCGTCAAGATGAGAGAATGCGGTTGCGGGGGCTGGGTCGGTCAGGTCATCCGCCGGTACATAGATTGCCTGCACGGAAGTGATCGATCCATCTTCTGTAGAAGTAATACGCTCCTGTAACTGTCCCATCTCTGTCGCAAGGGTCGGCTGATAACCGACGGCACTCGGCATACGGCCAAGCAGCGCAGATACTTCTGAACCAGCCTGGGTAAACCGGAAGATGTTATCGATGAACAGAAGCACATCCTGATGTTCTGTGTCACGGAAATATTCCGCCATGGTAAGCGCAGAAAGCGCAACCCGCATACGGGCACCCGGAGACTCATTCATCTGACCATAGGTAAGCACCGTATTGTTCAAAACGCCGGATTCCTTCATTTCGAAGTACATGTCATTTCCTTCACGTGTACGTTCGCCAACACCCGCAACGACAGAGCGTCCGCCATGTTCAATTGCGATGTTATGAATCAGTTCCTGCATCAGAACAGTTTTACCTACTCCGGCACCCCCGAACAGACCAACCTTACCACCCTTGTTGTACGGGCAGAGCAGGTCGATGACCTTGATTCCGGTTTCGAGAATTTCCGTAGATGTCTGCTGTTGGGCAAAGGTCGGAGCTTCACGGTGAATCGGCATATGCTTTTTCGCATTGACTTCACCCAATCCGTCAATCGGTTCACCTAACACATTGAACATGCGTCCGAGCACTTCATCCCCAACCGGGACGGTAATCGGAGCACCGGTATCTTCACATGTCATTCCACGGATCAGTCCGTCGGTACTGCTCATGGCGATACAGCGGACAATATCATCTCCGATGTGCTGGGCAACTTCTACCGTCATTTCCTTATCCTGCGCAGTTTTGATCTTAATCGCATTCCGAATCGCGGGAAGATGTTCCGGCGCAAACCGGATATCCACAACGGGACCGATGACCTGTACGATTTTTCCTGTTTCACTCATATCGGTAATCTCCTTGTCTAGACCGCTTCCGAACCACCGACAATCTCGGTGATTTCCTGTGTAATGGCGGCCTGTCTTGCCTTGTTGTATTCCAGCAGGAGCTCTTCACTGAGCTCATCCGCATTGTCCGTCGCGGTTTTCATCGCCATACGGCGGCTTCCCTGTTCACTGGTTGTGGCTTCCATCCAGGAACTGTAAACCATGTCCGAAATCATCATCGGCATGATTTCCGCAAGAATCGTTTCCGCATTCGGTTCAAACAATGTCTCCACATACGGGCCATCCTGTTTCAGTTCCGTATCCATCTCACATGGAAGCAGAACTACTGTCTCCGGATGAAAGGACATCGTATTTACAAACCTGGTGCGTATCACCTGCAGGGTTCCTACTTCACCACTCAGAAACAGATTCATCGCCGCCTGCACGGAATCACGAATGGATGGTGCAGTAACCTTATCCGAAGGAATCGGCTCTTCATTGAGAAGGCGATACCCCTCTTCCATTAATGTATGGTGCAGTGAAGTGCCATACAGGATAATCGGGTCATCCGTTTTGGACAGCGTATTCCGGACATGCCTGAGAATATTCATGTTGTATGCGCCGCAGAGTCCCATATCACTGCAGAATACGATCGTCAGTTTCCCCGGATTGTCATTTCGCACAAGATACGGGCTTTCAATTCCCGGATTGCGGACGACAATCTCGTTTACGGTCTCCCGCAGGCGCGCTGCGTATTCCCGGTTCGCTTCCATCGCATTCCGCTGTTTGAACAGCTTTGCGTTGGCAATCATTTCCATCGCATTGGTTATTTTGCGGGTGGAATTGACGGAGCGGATACGGGAACGCAGGGACTGCATCGACTGCATACTATACTCCCTTTACCAGCCGGTAATGTTCAAGGACGGCATTCATGGCGTCTTTGATCTTTCCGTCCAGTTCATCACTGAGGGTTTCCGTACGTTCCAGTTCTTCCAGAAGATCTGCGTAGTCTTCCCTGAAGCTCCGCAGCATGGTCTTTTCAAATTCCTGTACTTCTGTACTGTTTACCTGATCAATATATCCGTTCTTCGCGGCATAGAGACTGAGTACCTGTTCCGCCATGGTCAGCGGCTGGTACTGCGGCTGTTTCAGAAGTTCGGTCAGCCGTGTTCCATGATCGATGATCTTCTTTGTGGTGGGATCAAGATCTGAACCAAACTGTGCGAATGCCAGCATCTCATGATACTGCGCAAGTTCCAGCTTCAGCGAAGAAGAAACCTTCTTCATCGCCTTTGTCTGCGCATGCGAGCCAACACGGGATACCGAAAGACCAGAGTCTACTGCCGGTCTTACACCCGAGGCAAACAGATCCGTCTGAAGGAAGATCTGTCCGTCTGTGATGGAAATGACATTGGTAGGAATATAGGCAGAAATATCTCCGGCCTGTGTTTCGATGATCGGGAGTGCAGTAAGTGAACCTCCCCCAAGCTCATCGGAAAGCTTCGCAGCACGTTCCAGAAGACGGGAATGCAGGTAGAATACATCACCCGGGTAAGCTTCACGTCCGGGAGGACGACGTAACAGCAGCGACATCGTACGATACGCAACCGCATGTTTGGAAAGGTCATCATAGACAATCAGGACATCCTTTCCCTGTTCCATCCATTCTTCACCGATCGCACATCCGGAATACGGTGCCAGATACTGCTGAGGAGCGGATTCCGATGCGGAGGCGTTGACGATGGTGGTATATTCCATCGCATCGTTTTCCCGCAGCTTCTGTACCAGACGCGCAACGGTCGATTCCTTCTGACCGATCGCGACATAGATACAGTAAACGTTCTTGCCTTTCTGATTGATGATCGTGTCAATCGCAATGGCTGTCTTACCGGTTTCTCTGTCACCGATAATCAGCTCACGCTGACCTTTTCCGATCGGAATCATACTGTCGATAATCTTGAGTCCGGTCATTAACGGCTGGTTGACACCCTTACGTGTCATAACGCCAGGGGCCACCCGTTCCACCGGACGGGTCTTTGTGTGTTCAATCGGTCCACGGTTATCGATCGGCTGTCCCAGCGCGTTAACAACACGGCCTAACATGCCATCACCAACCGGAACCTCCACAATCGCACCGGTACGGCGGACTTCATCGCCTTCCTTAATCAGGGTGTCATCACCGAGAAGAACCACACCAATGTGATCTTCTTCCAGGTTCAGCACCATTCCGTAAACCCCATGCGGGAGTTCCAGAAGTTCTCCGCTCATTGCCTGGTCAATACCCTGTACCATCGCAATGCCGTCTCCGGTACTGATGACATAACCGACATCATCCGAATGAATCTTCTGATCATAGTTTTTAATCTGTTCCTTGATCAGGGAACTGATCTCTTCCGGTCTGATCTGTTTCATCTGATTCCTCCTTTCAGGAGTGTTTCCTTCATATCTTCAATCTGCCGCGCTACCGAAACATCCGTTACGGTGGTTCCGGAAGTGACTTTGATTCCCGCAATCAGGGATTCGTCAATCCGGTTGACCAGACGGATCTGTTTTCCGGTCTTTTTCTCAAGCGCAGCTTTAATTCGCGCCAACTGTTCTTCGGACAACGGTCTTGCGCTGGCAACCGTCGCTCCTTCAATTCCAAGTTTCTGGTCTGCCCTGGCCAGGAATTCCTTCAGAATATCCTTCAGGCAGTACATCCGGTCCTTGTCCACCAGCAGTTTCAGAAAGTTTCTGGTCTCCGGATCAAACTCCGCAAAGATATGATCCAGGGCTTCCTTCTTTTCATCGTCCGTGATGCGTACCGCACGGAAAAAACCCGCAAGTTCTGGAAACTTCTCAACCTGTTCCAGAATGACTTCGGCTTCCGCTTTACGCTCTTCCAGAAGATGTTCTTCTACGGACAGCTGAAACAGGGCTTCGGCATACCGTCCGGCAATCTCATTCGCCATCGGCCGCTTCCCTTACAAAGGCATCAATTGCCTGACGGTCAAGCTCATCGGCATTGTCTCTGGATAAGAGTCTGCCGGCCGCTGACATGGCAACTTCCACCATTTCCTTCTGCATATCACTGTACATGGCTTCCCGTTCCGCTGCCATCTGTTCACGCGCTTTGTTTTTCACCTGTTCCGCTTCCCGGTTCGCTTCCGCCAGAATGGTTTCCTTCCGGCTTCCAGCTTCCTTTACCGCGGCAGCCACGATCTCTTCCGAACGGGCTCCTGCGGTCTTCAGCTGAATGGCTGCTTCACGGCGGTCATCTTCCGCCGCAATACGTGCCTGTTCCTGCGCATTCAGATCTTCCTGCATCTTCTCACCGCGTACGGCAAGGAAATTCTTCACAGATTTCCACAGGAATTTCTTCATGAGAAGAAACAGCACGAGTGTACTGCAAAGCTGCGTGACAATCGTGAGCGGGTTAGGTACCAGCTGTGCTACGATGTCGACATCAATCATTGTGTCTTATCTCCGATCAGAGGTTCGGGTATACGAAGATCAGCAGAATCGCAACCAGAAGTCCGTAAATCGCAACGGTCTCGGACAGAGCAATACCGAGAATCATTGTGGAACGGATCTTGGATTCCGCTTCCGGATTCTTTCCGATCGCGTCACATGCGTGAGCCGCAACCAGACCTTCGCCAAGACCTGTCAGCATACCTGCCATAATCGCAAGTCCTGCGCCAATCGCAATTAAACCTTTGTTGATATCCATATTTCTACCTCCCTATGCGATACCTTTTCTAACATCCTCGGGAATGTCATTCCCGATCAGAACCATTGTTAATGTGACAAATACCAGAGTCTGAATAAACCCGGAGAATAAATCAAAATATGCATGAAGAATCGGGGCGATCAATGGTCCTACAAAGTTGAAGACCCCGCCCTTTGCGCCAAGGAAGCCAGCCAGAAGATTGGACAGCCCCTGTGTCGCTCCATATACCAACTGCATCATAATCGAACCGCAGAGAATATTACCAAATAGACGTACCGCCATGGATACCATGGTGGAGAACTTACCGACAATGTTCATTGGCAACATCACCGCTAATGGTTCCAGGAAGCCATGGAAGTATCCTTTCACTCCCTGATACTTCAATTCCGTAATCTGAATTAACAGCCATGTCATAAATGAGAGGAACAGGGTTACGGAGAAGTTGCTTGTTGGAGAACTGAGTCCGAAGAGAGAAATGATATTCGATGTAAAGATATATGACCATAACACCAGAATATACGGGGTCAGTTTATCCGCGATCCCATCTCCGACATTCGTCGCCACATTCTTCTGTACGCTCTGTATTCCTAATAATACCGGCAATAAGATACCCTTGGGTTCACTCAGGGGATCTGCCTGATCGATTTTTCTGGACAGAATGATAATTCCTGCCCCGAGGATAATTGTGATCAGTATGATGACATAAACTTCCGATTGTATGGTCATACCTGGTTCCCCTTTCCTTTAATCAGTCCTTCTAATAATACCGCTGCTTTCATCATTGTCAGTCCAAGTGCAGCTGTAAATATATTCAATATGGAAGATCTGTATACTGAAACAAGCAGTATCGTCCCCCATAATGCCATATTTAACATGAAGTGCGGCATTCCGGTTCCCCTTCCTGCCGATCCGGAATCCACGATTCGATTCCAGAATCGAAGATTTCCCTCATAGACTATAACAGAAACCACCGCCCCAAGGAGATATCCATTTCCGTATTCTATCCCCAAGAGGTAAAACAACAGTCCCGCCGCAAGCAATCCGATTACGAAGGTACGAAGTCTGTGGTTTTCTTCCTTCATGAAAAACATACTACTCTTCAATCATTCCAAGCACTTCAAGAATCCGGTTCAGATCCGCTGTGTCGGAAAAATGAATGGTCAGATTCTTCCCGCTGATCGCTACCTTTGTGCTGAGCTTTGAAGACATGCGGTTTTCAAGATCGCGAATCAGAGGGTCTTTTTCCTTTTCCACCGGTGCCTTTCGTACCGGACGGTTTCCGCCAGTCAGCTCTTTTACATAGCGCTCTACTTCCCGTACGGACATCCGCTCTTTCTTAATCTTTTCCGCCGCCTCAATCATTTCTTCTTCATCATTCAATCCAAGAAGCGGACGTACATGACCCATGGTCAGCTGTTTTTCCGTCACCAGTTCCTGAATCGGCAGCGGCAGTTTCAGCAGCCGCAACATGTTGGCACAGTATTCCCGTGATTTTCCAACCCGCTCTGCCAGTTTTTCCTGGGTATAGCCAAGTCGTTTGATCAATGACTCATAGGCCGCAGCTTCTTCAATCGGATTCAGGTTTTCACGCTGAACGTTTTCAAGAAGGGAGATTTCCATCATCTCTTCATCCGTGAATTCCACTGAGATTGCCGGGACCGTTGAAAGACCCGCAAGCTTTGCGGCACGTAACCGGCGCTCTCCCGCAATCAGTTCATATCCCTGCACACTGGGACGTACCAAAAGCGGGGTAAAGATGCCATGAAGACGAATGGAATCCGCCAGTTCATTCAATGCCTTTTCATCAAATTCCTTACGGGGCTGGTAGGGATTCGCACGGATTTCCGATACAGGAATTTCGACTTCCTTTCGGCCTGGCGCATCCCCGCCGTTATTCTGAATGTCTTCCAGGAACTGTTCCACATCGGACCCGAAGATGGAATTGAGCCCCCGGCCAAGACCGGTTTTCTTCTTCTCTGCCATGACTTACCTCTTTTCGTTCTGGGCGATCACTTCCTTGACCAGACCCACATATGCTTTCGCGCCTTCGGAACGGGTGTCGTATTCAAAGATACTTTCTCCCCGGCTGGGCGCTTCGGAAAGACGTACATTCCGCGGAATATAGCAGCGGTATACCTTTTCCTTGAAATACTTCCGCACTTCCTGCTGTACTTCTACGGAAAGCTTGGTTCGAACATCGAACATCGTAAGAAGTACGCCTTCAATCGAGAGTGCCGGATTCCACAGCTTCTGAACCAGACGAATGGTTGACAGCAGCTGCGTCAGACCTTCCAGCGCAAAGTATTCGCACTGTACCGGAATCATGACGGAATCCGCTGCGGTAAGCGCATTGGTGTTCAGAAGACCAAGGCTTGGCGGGCAGTCGATGATGATGTAATCATACTGATTCCGCACCGCATCCAATTTCTGTTTCAGAAGATGTTCTCTTCCAACTTCATAGAGATTCGAAGCCATTTCGACATCTGCGCCGGAAAGATCAATCGTTGCCGGAAGCACATCCAGCGGCGGCATATCCAGGGTTACCCGATCCTGTTCTACCGTGTCAGAACCCATCAGTACCTGATAGACACTGTGGTTATGATCAAACCCGGCAGCGCCTGCGCCGATGCCGTTGGTTGCGTTTCCCTGCGGGTCAAAGTCCACCAGCAGAACACGCTTGTCCGCATAGGCTAGTCCCGCTGAAAGATTAATAGAAGTGGTGGTCTTTCCAACTCCGCCTTTCTGATTGGCTACCGCAATAATTTTCCCCATAGTCTACACTCCGAATCTATCTTGGAAACCGGACGATCACCCGGACATCGGTCATCGATTCTTCCGTCTCCGCAATTACATCAATTCCCATCTTTTTAATCATGCGTACACACCGGTAGACGGAATTGATTCCTACCTGTGTGCTTCTTGTGAACCCTTTGGTCTTCTGTTTCCGCTTTGGTTTACTGCGGTCAGAGATCTGTTCAATATAGGCCTCGGTCTGACGCACATTCAGATTCCGATCTGCCACATAGTGATACGCCGCAACCTGCTTTTCCTGTGGCAATGACAGGAGTGCCCTGGCATGACGCTCTGAGATCTGCCGGTCCGCCACCGCATCCTGAACTTCCTGTGGGAGATTCAGAAGACGTATCTTATTGGCAACTGCCGACTGCGACTTTCCGACAATCTCCGCCACTTCTTCCTGGGTGAGGTTTGCCTGCCGCATGATCATCACATAACCTTTGGCTTCTTCCACCGCCGTCAGATTCTCCCGTTGAATATTCTCGACAATCGCCATTTCTGCAGCTTCGTTTTCACCAGGAGAAAGTATATAGCAGGGAACCGATTCAAACCCGGCCTTCTGACAAGCCCGCCAACGCCGCTCACCAGCGATAATCTCATAGTGATCTTCGATTTCCCTTACGGTAATCGGCTGAATCAGGCCGTTAGCTTTAATGGATTCCGTCAGCTCGTTCATCGCCGTTTCATCAAAATGAATGCGCGGCTGATACCGGCTGGCTTTTATTTTATCGATCGGGATCCGGATGACTTCTCCAGTATGGTCCCGCTCAAAGATATCAAAGAGGAATGCCATGTTTACTTCTCCCGCAGCGGCTTCTGTTTGATTCTGGAATACGGCCGCGGATACGCCGCAGGCGTTGGATGAAGTTTCTTCGCAAGAATCAGCGTTCTCTGATCTCCCGAAGGCAGTTGGTCCGCAATGACTTTGGGAGCCCCGCAGCCTAACAGCGTTAACGCATAGCGCGCTTCTTCCGCTTCTTCCTGTCCCTTTGCGCCTTTCATCGCCGCAAAGGTCCCGCCAACTTTCACAAGAGGCACACTCAGTTCGGAAAGCACCGTCAGTCCTGCCACTGCTCTAGCGGTAACGAGATCAAAGGATTCCCGGGAAATACTTACGTAATCCTCTGCCCGCTCCGATACGATTTCCACATTGTGAAGTCCCATCTTTGAGCTTGCCTCGGAAAGGAAGGTGCACCGTTTCTTTGTGGGTTCTAACAGCACAAAGGAGGAATCACGCCATACGGATGCCCAGACAAGACCAGGAAATCCAGCACCGCTCCCGACATCGACGATCCGCTCTGCCTGAGGAATTCGTCCCAGCGGAAGAAGACAGTCGAGAATATGTTTTTCATAGACCTCTTCCGGCTCATCTACCGCTGTCAGATTGAATTTCGCATTCCATTCCTTTAACAGTACCGTCAGGGTATGGAAGGCTTCCAGCGCTGCTTCATCCGAAGGAAGAGAGCGCCGGACGATTTCGTTTTTCAGTTCGTCAATCGTCATTTCGAGTTTATTTTACACTGAGGTTTTTTTCCTTGGAAGACTATCACTGCGCATTCAGGAAACTTTTAATGTGGAGAATTTCGTTTTCCACAATTTCAATGGTTTCCTCATCCGGGGCGAAGAAGCTGCTGTAGGAAAAATACACCACTCCATCACACCCTTCCGCAAGCGAAACCTCGGTTTGTGATGCCATCATATCGTCATGGCTCACCCATTCCATATTCACATCCTCATCTTCAGAAAGCTGATAGCGCACCCCAATCGCATACGCCGCAAGTCCTGTAAGCAGACGCACATCAGAGTCTCCAACGACTGCTTTCCACTCCTGCAGTGTCGGTTCAAATGGCTTGATGGGATGAAGGAATCCCCAGTAGATCTGAGGAATCAGATAATCTACGGTTCCCTGTTCCACCCAATGATAGGGATTGGCATATAACAACTGAATACAGTTATCGATATTCCCAGCCGGAGAAATTCCAAACTCCACTTTCTCATCAAATTCCTTCACGATGTCATGAAGTTCTTTCACCATCTGATCCACATTAGCCATACGGAAATCTTCCAGGGTCAGATCTTCCTGTTCTTCCTGGGCCAGAGAATAGATATAAGCATCGAAATTCTTCTGGGTATCATACGGGTAGAAGTAATCATCCAGATGAATTCCATCCGGGTGGTATTTCTCCAGCAGCTCCTGCACCACCGATCCAATCAGGGCACGGACTTCCGGGTAAGCCGGATTCAGATAGTACCTGCCATTATTCTGACGCACCCGTTCATCATTGGAGTCAATCCAGGTCCGGATGATGAAGTCTTCCGGAAGATTCTCTGCTTCTTCTACCGTAACCGAGCGCATCGGGTTGATCCAGGCATGAACTGCCAGCCCTGCTTCTTTGGCCGCAGTGGAAAAGATCGCATAGGGGTCGTAGTCAATGTCGGGAAGAATAGCGGTATGGGGATAGATGGAAGAGTCATAGAATGCGTCCGTGAAGGCAATCGTATGAAGGTAAAGGGTATTTATCCCAAGATCCTTCATATTAGATACGGCTTCTTCACAGAATTCACGGAATTCTTCTTCCGTCATTCCCTGACACATCCTCTGGTATTCCAGATAGGAAAACCAGATACCGATGACCGGTTCCTGTTCTTCATCAATCACTTCCAAAGCCGCTTCATTATTTACCTGCGGTTCTTCAGCAGGTTTTGAGGAACAGCCGCCAAAGAATCCTGACACAGCTATGGACAGGATTAGTATCAGTTTTAGGAATCGCTTATTCACGGGTGAGGTACTCCGATCCGGGCAAGGTCTCAATCCAATCGCAGAAGGCCTGCCATTCCGGCAGCCGGTTTCTGCGGCGCAGACTGTAGATCGTCTTGAGCTGACGATAGTTGGTATTCATGCGTGCAGTAAGGCGAAAGCCAGCCGGGTTGGAATACAGCAGTTCCAGATAGCTCTGCTTTGCGTGGTCATTCAATGTGGTAGTGTCTTTCCCTTCTTTATTCAGACGGGCAATGTCATCCTGCAGGGAATTATAGGCCGCTGTCTTTTCTGCCATGATCGCAATGATTCTCGAATCCACATAATCGATATACGCTGAGGAAGGATCAAGAGACGTAATCAGACGTCCAGGAGATTGGGATCGAACAAATTCAAAGAACTGATAATGTTCTGCCTCAACCCATGCTTTATTGGTAAAAGTCAGATCAAACTGAACAATGATTCCATTTAACATGTTTTCACTATCCCCGGTGCTTACTTCCTGGGAAATTGGATAGTCGGTTCCGTTTACGGTTTCTTCCAGTCCGTAAATATTCACATTAGAAACTACTTCCTGCCAATTCATTCGCTTGCCTTCTTTCGTTGTTTGATCGCCACCGCAAGCACCGCAATATCTGCCGGATTGACACCGGAGATCCGGGATGCCTGCCCGATGGTGGCGGGTTGATATTCTTTGAGTTTCTGTCTGCCTTCCAGTGACAGATGGTCAATCGCGTCATAATCGAAGTCTACCCCAAGTGTCACCTGTTCCATCGACCGCAGACGATCCGCTTCCCGCTTTGCTTTAGCGATATAACCGCTGTACTTGACTTCGATGTCACACTTTTCCGCAATGGAGGAATCTACTGATTCTCCAATCGCATTCAGTAAGGCTTCCGTTGTAACGCCTGGTCGTTTAATCAGTTCATATCCACTCTCACCACGATGTTCCGGAGTGAAATTGGAATCGGTTTCCAGCAACTCCTTTACCCGTTCATCATCCAGGTGTACCCGGACTTCCTTCAGGTGGTCTTCCAGGTCTGCTGTTGCCTGCTGTTTCTTCTCATAGTCTGCGTAGCGTTCTTCACTGATTAACCCGACAGCTCTTCCTTTATCGATCAGCCGCTGTTCCGCATTATCATGGCGCAGCAGCAACCGGAATTCCGCTCTTGAAGTTAATAAGCGATATGGCTCTTTCGTTCCCTTTGCGGTAAGGTCATCAATCAATACACCAATATAGGCTTCATCCCTTCCAAGAATCAGTGGTTCTCTTTCTTCCAATAACATCGCCGCATTAATTCCCGCAATGATGCCCTGGCCTGCCGCTTCTTCATAGCCTGAGGTTCCATTCACCTGACCGGCAGTAAACAGGTGATCAATGATCTTGTTTTCCAATGTCGGTTTCATCTGAATTGGATCAATGGCGTCATATTCAATCGCATAGGCGTATTTCTTAATGACACAATGTTCAAAACCAGGAAGGCTATGGGTCATCGCTTCCTGTACGTCGCGTGGAAGGGAGGTGGAAAACCCCTGAACGTAGGTGGTATCCAGTGAACGGCTTTCCGGTTCAAGGAATAACAGATGTCTCGGCTTATCCGCAAAGCGCACCAGCTTATCCTCAATGGATGGGCAGTATCTTGGCCCAACCCCTTTTACTACACCCGAATACATGGAAGACCGATGCAGGTTGGCACGGATGATCTCGTGGGTTTCCGGAGTAGTCCAGGTCATATGGCAGCTGATCTGGTCCTGATAGGGACGAATGGATCGGGTTGTCTCAGAGAAATGCACAAAACGATCCGTTCCCGGCTCCAGTTCTGTCTTTGAAAAATCAATGGAAGAGGTCAATACGCGCGGTGGGGTTCCGGTTTTCAGACGGAACGTCCGTAATCCTGCATCCCGCAGGGATTGCGAAAACGCTTCGGTCGTCGGTTCTCTGTCCGGCCCACCTGGGACCACTTCATCCGAAATCATGTTCAGACCAGCCATATAGGTGCCGGTTGTAATGATGACGATTTCCGCAGATAAAAACGATCCATCCGCAAGCGTTACACCACGCACCCGATTTCCGCTTGTCACAAGCTCTACCGCCATTCCTTCCAGAACGTCGAGATGTTCCGTATGGGTGACAATTTCCTGCATGCGGGCAGAATAGGCAAGCTTATCTGACTGCACACGCAGGGCCCGGACTCCCGGACCCTTTGCGGTATTCAGCATTTTAAACTGAAGTGCGGTTTCATCTGCCGTAATCGGCATCTGTCCGCCCAGCGCATCAATTTCCCGTACAACAATTCCCTTGGCAGGCCCGCCTACGGATGGGTTGCATGGCATCTTTCCGATATTTTCTTTTCGCAGTGTCAGTAATGCGGTGTGATGTCCGAGCCGAGCCGCCGCAAGGGCCGCCTCGATTCCCGCATGACCGCCACCGATCACGATGATTTCATAATCCGATGTTGTCGGCCGCATATTGAAGGAACTCCTTCCTTTCTTCCGTCTCCTCGGTAAGTATGACAAACCGGAGAGTTCCCCGCAGTCCCTGTTTCTTTGACTCCAGCTGATAGCACAACAGCTTCCCAAGGGTATTGCGTACCTGAATGGCACGGTCATTCCCCGTCGCCGCAAAGGGAACTGCGATGATGACCTGCCCTTCGCATAAGCAGAATAGATCGGTAGTACTTCCCCGAATCGGTTCATAGCCTTCTGCTAATAACGGACGAACAAGCTTCTTCGCCCGACGGAGTTCAGAAGACGTGTATTGATCCGGTGCGATCTGCGTATGAATTAATGCCAGTTCCTGACGAACTTCATCAAGTTCAAAGATGGTGTCCGGTTCATAGTTCTGACTTCCTGCCCAGATATCGATTCCCCGCTTTTCCGCAATGCGTAATACACGTACGGTTGCGGTGGGGTCATTCCGGTCAAGATAGGTATAACTTTCCAGCTTGTCATTAATGCGAAGCCCAGCCTCTTCCGGATAGATTGGTGAACTGAAGTAGACGCAGTCTTTCAGATAGAGACAGTTCATGGTTTCAGGAACATTGCCATCTCTTGCGGCGAGGGTAATCGCTTCCTTCAGTTTCTGCTTACTGCTGTAGCCGTTAAAGGTTTTATAGCGCTTCCACATCTCATCGAGTGAGAGACGGTTGGTGCTGTCATAATGGGCATACCCCACAAGGCCCTTCTTCCGTTTCGTTGGTCCATACGCATAGAAAAACAGGAGATCTCCGCGATGAAAATCGGAGAATGAGGCCCGTGAGGAAAGCCGCCAGAAATTTACATCCCGGTTTCCGCAAAGGCGATGATATTCAATCATTTCCTGATCTGTTGTATAGACAATCGAACTCATAATGTTTTACTCAGAATATCCCGTAGCTGTTGCCATGGTCATCCACACCCATATGAACCGCAGCCGGTTCCACTGGAAGTCCCGGCATGGTCAGAATGGATCCGGTATAGGCAACGATGAATCCCGCACCCCGGGAAATCGAGAAATCCGTGACGTGAATTGTAAATCCTTCCGGGCGCCCTTTCTGTTTTGGATCATCCGTTAAGGAAAGTGGAGTCTTTGCCATACAGATGGGAACCTGATCCCAACCCAGCGCTTCATACTGACGAATCTTTTCCAGTGCAGTTTCACTGTATTCCACGCCAGATGCGCCATAGATGGTTTTCGCTACCGCCAGAATCTTATCGGGGATGGATTCCTTCACATCATAGATCGGCGCATAGCCGCTCTCTTCTTCACAGATCGATACTACGTGTTTAGCAAGGTCAATCGTTCCGTTTCCGCCATTTGCCCAGCCATCACTTTCTTCAACGGGATAGCCGTGTTCTTTACACCATTCAAACAGTGCTTGTACTTCCGCTGGTGTATCAGACGCGAATTTATTGATCGCTACGATAAAGGGAATATGGAACGCCTGAACGCTTTCGATATGTTTCTGAAGATTCTTTGCGCCTTCGATCATCGCTTCGATGTTTTCCTGCGAAAGATCCTTCTCTTCTACGCCGCCATGCATTTTCAGCGCCCGTACAGTTGCGACTACCACAACCGCATTGGGTTTGAGTCCGCCTAACCGGCATTTGATATCAAGGAACTTCTCTGCCCCAAGATCTGCGCCGAATCCCGCTTCCGTCACAACATAGTCCGCTAGCTTCAATGCGGTTGTTGTGGCAATCAGGGAGTTACAGCCATGGGCGATATTCGCAAATGGTCCGCCATGAACCAGCACCGGTGTATGTTCCAGCGTCTGAACCAGGTTTGGCATGACCGCATCCTTCATCACTACCGCAGCGGCACCATCTACACCCAGATCCTTTACCGTCACAGGCTGGTTGTCATAGGTATAGGCAACGATACAGCGGCTGATCCGCTCCTGAAGATCATTGAGATCTTTGGAAAGACAGAGAATCGCCATGATTTCCGTTGCGACGGTAATGACGAAGTGATCTTCCCGCTCAACGCCATTGACCTTACTTCCCTGACCGATCGTAATCGTACGCAAGGTGCGGTCATTCATATCCAGGCATCGTTTCCATTCCACCCGGGTCGGATCAATATTCAGCGGGTTTCCCTGGTAGATGCTGTTATCAAGTGCTGCGGCAATCAGATTTGTCGCCGTCGTAATCGCATGCATGTCTCCTGTGAAATGAAGATTGATCGATTCCATCGGAACAACCTGGGCATAACCACCACCGGCTGCGCCGCCCTTCAGCCCGAATACCGGCCCAAGGGATGGCTCTCGAAGACACGCCATGACATTAACACCGATCTTAGACAGTCCATCCGCAAGACCAATGGTTGTCGTGGACTTTCCTTCTCCCGCCTTGGTTGGATTGATTGCCGTCACAAGAATCAGCTTTCCATCCGGATTGGCATTCACGGTATCCTTAATCTTCAGGGAAATCTTTGCTTTATCATTTCCATAAGGAATGACAAATTCCCGGGAAATCCCCGCTTTTTCGGCAATGGTGTAAATATCTTCCAGGACAGCAGACTGGGCGATTTTCAGATCGTTGTTCATGATATTCTCCTTTTACATCTTCCTTCTGTCCTGCAGCGCATGGGATAAGGTAATCTCATCCGCATAATCCAGCATTCCTCCCGAAGGCAGTCCATGGGCGATTCTTGTCACAAGAACCTCCGGGCACTCCTTCTTTAAGAGACGATCGAGATACATCGCTGTAGTCTCCCCATCCATCGTAGTGCTGGTCGCGATAATCACTTCCCTTGCGCCGCGGGCGCGCTGGATCAGATCTTCCAGATTCAGGTCTTCGGGCAGAATTCCTTTTGAGGAAGAAATGAGTCCGTTCAGTACGTGATAAACTCCGTTGTATTCTCCGGTACGCTCCATCGCCGAAACATCCTTCGCCGACTGAACCACAAAAATCTGTCCCTTGTCACGGGACTCTGTCCGGCAGATGGAACAGGTATCTTCATCAGTCAGATTTCCGCATACCGGGCAGTGATGCAGTTTCTGTTTTACCTGAATCAGAGCGTCCGCGAACCGCTGTGCATCCTCGGAAGGCTGTTCCGCGATCATCAGCGCATAACGCTCCGCCGTTTTCTCCCCGACTCCAGGAAGGCGGCGGAACTGTTCGATCAGCTCCTGTAAACTGGCCGGATACATTTCTTACAGCCCCGGAATGGTTACGCCCTGTGTAATGGCGCCCATCTTTTCTTCCCGGTCTACCCGGGCCTGTTCGACTGCGTTATTGAACGCAAGCAGAATCATATCCTGCAGCATATCCTTATTGTCCTTATCCAGAAGATCATCGTGAATGTTTACTTCCAGGGCATCGTTGTTTCCGTTGACCTTTACGGTGACGCCTTCACTTCCGCCGCTGTTTCCCTCATACACCTGTTCCTGCAGTTCCTGCTCTACCTTCTTGAGCTGTTTCTGCATCTTCTGTGCCTGTTCCATAATTCTTCGCATGTCCATAGGTTTATTCTCCTTCGTCAATTACTTCGACATTGTCTTTGCCAAATAATTCAAATACTGCATCTTCCTGCTGTTTCAGCTGATCCTCTTTTGAAGGTTCCAAGTCCTGAAAGCGGACTATTTTCCTGGGCGCAGGAAGTGTATTAGCCCGGGCACGGTTTCGGAATTCCTCCACCGCTTCACCATAGCGGGATGTGGTTACCGCAAACGGCACTCGATCTAATCCGCCTTCTTTCAGATATTCATAGAACTTCTCTTTGAATTCCGCCTCTTCTGCCATATGGGCCGCCGCCGCAGATCCACTCAGCAGTAATACATCCTTACCAGCAGCGCAGAGTTTCATCTGCCGTAACAACGCGTTGAATCGATTCATTCCAGGGGTGGATAACAACCGGTTCAATACCTGTTCCGCATTCGCCTTTTCCACCTTATCGCACTGTACCAGCAGTTCCAGAACATCTTCATTGCTTAATTCTTTCGTCTCCGGCTCACTCACAGTCGCCGTCTTAGGTGGCTCAGGGGTACTCGGCGCACTGATCGGAACACTATGCTCCGGTTCCTTTACTGGGACCGCCGCTGGTGCTGCGAGGGGTGGAGCGGGTATACTCTCCTGCACTTTGGTGGTGGAAAGATTCATGAGTTCAAGACAGGCAATCTCAAATACTGAAGTGACCGATACCGCCGTGCGGTAACGATCTTCCGCTTTCATAAACACATCAATCATCGCCAACATACGGGATACCGGAACCGACTGTAACATCATGGCCTGTTCTTCCCGCAATACATGAAGACTGCCGGTCTCCCTGGTGTACTGGTAGATAATGCCATCCTTTAATGCGGTGATGAGATCTTCCGTAAGACGCCTCAGATCCGTACCATGTTCTTCACAATTGCGAATCTGCGCCAGTACGGCACTGAGGTTTCCCTCCATGATTCCCTTCAGAAGATTCAGCTGCTCTTCTGTTGACGCAAGTCCAAAGATGGAGTCAATGACTTCTTCTGTGATCTCACCATTCCCATAAGCTCTTGCCTGTTCGAGAATTGAAAGCGAATCACGCATTCCTCCATCCGCAAGTTCCGCAATCTTACGAGCTGCTTCACTCTCCAGAAGAAATCCTTCCTGCACTGCGATGTTCAACAAATGGGCCTGAATCTTATCGATCTCCACTTTGGAGAAATCAAACCGCTGACAGCGGGAGATGATGGTCTTCAGAAGTTTCTGCGGGTCTGTTGTCGCAAGAATGAAAATGACATGTTCGGGAGGTTCTTCCAGTGTTTTCAACAATGCGCTTGCGGCACTGGAAGAAAGCTGATGAACCTCATCGACGATGTAGATTTTGTTTTGTCCCATCATCGGAGAGAGCCTTGCCCGATCAATCAGGTCACGGATGTCCTCAACATGGGTCTCGTTCGCCGCATTGATTTCAATGATGTCGGGATGCGTTCCTTCCATGGCCGCTTTACAGTTAGCGCACTCATTACATGGGGCACGGTCTGGATGTTCGCAGTTTACAGCCCGCGCAAGGAGTCTTGCCATAGAGGTTTTTCCCGTACCTCTGGGTCCGCAGAAAAGATAGGCATGTCCTACCTTGTTCTCCTTTACGGCGTTTCGGACTGCCCGAACGACATATTCCTGGCCAACCAGTTCATCAAAGGACTGTGACCGGTATTTCTGATACAGTGCTGTGTTACTCATAGTTTTTTCTTTACGGCATCATTATATATGATTGCGGCATCTCTTTCTGTCATTCCGTCGTAAGATTTTCAATCGTTATATTCTCACAATTACGTAATACAGGCTCTTTGATTGACCCTGTGATATGACAGTCGCGAATCACTGCGTCCTTTAACGCATGCCCAGGGATATCAAATCCTTCCAGTTCAATGGGTGGAACTTCCAGAACTTCTCCTTCGATCGTATGAGCAATTCCGCTGAGCGTCAGCCGCTCAAAGCGGAAGCGTTCAAAGATCGGTGCAGTCGGAGCCGGAATTCCGTCATCGTTATAGGGTACAGAATGTGCGATGATTCTCGGCAGCTTACAATCACTGACTTCAATATCTCTGACATAGCCTCCTCGCTTAGGCGTACCTTTGATTAATACCCCAAATCCGGAGGTTTCAAAGTCACAGTCATAGATTTTCACATCTTCCACCCCACCGGAAATCTCACTTCCGATCGCAATGCCATGGCCAAAGGTGCTGACACAATCAAAGACATGGATGTGTCTGGTGGGACGGTTGATCTGATTCCCTTCCGGATTCTTTCCGGATTTAATCGCCACCGCATCATCTCCTGTTTCAAACCGGCACGCAAATACGGCACAGTTCTCCGAGGAATCCGGATCCCATCCATCTCCGTTCCACACCCCTTCTGAGATAAACGTGCAGTGGTCGGTAACGATGGAATCACTGTAAATCATATGAACATTCCAGCAGGCCCCATTTTTCAGTGTCAATCCACTGATCCGAACATTCTCTGTATTACTGAGATTAATGAGCCTTGGCCGAACCCGACCCGGAATTGTATTATCGTTTTCACAGCTTTCCACCAGTTCCTGATGTTCTTCAAGATAGGTCTTCAGCCGCTCCCGCTCCTGTTCAATCACTGCCAGCGCCAGTTCCTGGCCGCCGCTTTCGATTGTCCCATGTCCGTAAATCAACACATTTCCAGAGGTCGGACCGCTGTTATGGTCCAGTGTTCCTAGATTCAACAAGGAACTGTAGCACTCTCCTTCAATGCCTTCAAAGCGGCTTGGAATTCTTGGCAGATAATCTTTCGGACACGCTGTTCCCTTTAATACTGCCCCTGCTTCAAGGTAGAGTGACATGTCACTGTGTAACCGCAGTGCCCCCGTACAATAGATGCCTGGTGGAAGTACAACCTCTTCATTTTTTCCACAGGCATCCAATGCGGCTTGAAGGGCTTCCGTATCCATGGTGGTTCCATCCCCTGTCGCACCATACTCTCTGACGTTATGGCGAACCGAAATTG
Organism: Solobacterium sp.; assembly: GCA_017469355.1. Taxonomy (GTDB): domain Bacteria; phylum Bacillota_I; class Bacilli_A; order Erysipelotrichales; family Erysipelotrichaceae; genus Bulleidia. Next base: position 33,700 of record JAFUGM010000021.1, read on the forward strand.
ATCTTGTGCTGCAGGTACCACTGCCAAGAAACTGTTCTCCCATCAGAACTTCGACTGTATACTCTGTCTCTGGTGTTAAGGAAACAAAAGTATGATGCGTACGATGTACTTCTGTTGTTGTCCCATTCAAAGAGATGGTATAGGTAGTTTCTCCGTCTGCGCCCTCTGGTTTTTCAAACCAGACGGTCAATGATGTGGATGTTGTAAGAAAATTCAGCCGCATAGCACTCCTCCGCATGATCATTCACGCATGCATACCTATTATAAAGAAGAAACCCGTGGAAGTACGCATGTTCCGCGGGTTCATTTCTGTTTTGTCAAAGCGCGTTTTTCCCGGAAAAACGATGTCAGAATCTCAGCGCATTCCTCTTTGAGAATTCCACCGGTCAGTTCTTTGGGATATACACCGATATGAGGAATCTGTTTTACCTGAACCCGACTGACGGTTGCGCCGCCTTTGGGGTCTTCGGTTCCGTAGTACAGATGATGAATTCGTGAGAGACTGATCGCTCCGGTGCACATCATGCATGGTTCCAGCGTGACATACAGATCACAATCCGAAAGATTCCAGCTGTTCAGTTTCTTCGAAGCCTTCTGAATGGCGAGAAATTCCGCATGCGCGCTTGCCTGCTGGTTTTTTTCACGCAGGTTATGAGCCCTTGCGATCACAGCTCCGTCTTTTACGATCACCGCTCCCACCGGAACTTCATCCATCTGCCGGGCTTTCTCTGCTTCACGAAGCGCAAGGCGCATATAGTCTTCTGCTGTCTTTTCTTTCTTCATAATAATCAAACAAAAATGGTACACGCAGACAGAGGTTTGTATGGCTGCTTCCTTCCGGACCTGACCAGGTTGTATACATGGCTGCTGTACCGCAGTTATTATAACAGAACTCCAGCAAAAACAAAACCAGACGCAGCGTCATGCGTGCATGTTAAATTCTGTGAATCAGCCAACTGTCAAGAATCCCATACATTTCCCGTATCACACATGCGCCAACACTCCACCATGGCGTACTTGAAGTCACTGCACGTGCGGTTAAGCCATTTCGTTTTGCATATAGACAGGAGCGATACGCATGAAAGTTGCTGGTAACGATCACGACATGGGTTGATAACCCTTCTGCGTGAATCAGTGTTGCAGAATAACGAAGGTTTTCCGCGGTCGATGTCGATTCATCTTCCAGATAGATTCGTGATTCATCAATTCCCGCATCCATCAGCGCCTGTTTCATAGATTCTGCTTCGGTAATCGGAATATCGCCACCGATTCCGCCACCGCTCACGATAATCGGAGCCTCCAAATGCGATTTGAGGTAGTCCACTGCCGCATCTACCCGTCCCTGCATCAGAATGGATGGCTTACCATCGGAATCAACGCCTGTCCCAAGAATAATAACCACCGCATCCTCTGAAACATCATTGGCAGGGATTCCAAATGTCATTACGCCCAATGTAATCACTGCGCAGCCCGCAAGTAACCCGCAACAACCTCTAAGAACGCTCGTTGCTTTTGAATGTGCTGCTTTCCACGCATCCCATTGGGACGCATGACTCCATTTCAACGCCAATGTAATAGAAACCAGCAGTCCGGTCCAGCTTCCGATATTGTCATAATGAAGTCCGATTTCGCAGAGAAAATACACTCCGGCAATGATCGTGGCCATAGTGAAGAATTCATACCGTTTTTCTCTGTTCTGTGTTCTCATTTGTTTCACGTGAAACATTCATTGTTTGTCGAGTAGGCATTCTCGACACTCCTTTCAAACAAAATAAACTTGTGAAAGGCTTGCCTGACACCCCTCACAGAACCGTACGTGCGATTCTCCCGCATACGGCTCTTCAAACAACCATTGGATTCCAACCCCAAATATTGACATTGAGGCGAGGTGGCTTCATGTAGAAGTCCCAGATTCGAAGAAAGCTGTCCAGTTTCATCTTGCCTTTCTGATCTCTGCGATTGAACATTCGGTAGGTAGTGAACTTCACATACCACGTGAATTTCCTGATTGACTCAAAGTTTCCAGAAATTCCATAGTAGTTGTAATGCCCTTCAACCTTCCTGTGCAGCGTCATCATAGTTTCCGCAATCGGTTTTGTCAGCCGCTGTCTCAACCACGCTTTTACCGCCTGTCTCTTCGCTTTCATCTTCTTGGCACTGCTTTTGATTCCTACTCGGTATTTGCCTGTTCTGGTCATGGTATTGAAGAACGTAAATCCTAAGAAGTCAAACGACTCCTTCGTTCCCTTATACCTGCCGAACGGCAGTATCCTCGTTTTGTCTTCGGCTACCTCAAGCCCGAATTTTGCCAATCGCTTAGGAAGTACTTCCATAACAGCTTTGGCGTCACTCTCCCTTTCGAACAGTATCAGGAAGTCATCTGCGTATCTTACATAATGCGCTTCTCCGGTCAGGTTCCCTTTAACGTACTTCTCGAACCAGAGATCGAGCACATAGTGCAGATATACATTTGCGAGTACTGGAGAGATCAAGCCTCCCTGTGGGGTTCCTTTGTCTGCTTCCAATAACTCTGTGCCTTCCATGATTCCTGCCTTCAGGAATCTGGTGATGTACCGCAGAAAGTTCTTATCCGATATGTCATTCTCAAGAAACTTCATCATCCACTCGTGGTCGACATTGTCAAAGAATCCTTTGATGTCTGCCTCAAGTACATAATTCACCTTCTTCGTCATGACAGTCTGATTGATGAATCTGACCACATCATGCGCATTCCGTCCCTCTCGAAATCCATAGGAACAGTCCAGAAATCTCGGCTCATACACCGCGCTCAGTATGTCTGCCATTACAGATTGGACTAATTTGTCCTCATAAGCAGGTATACCTAACGGTCTCATCTTGCCATTTGCTTTGGGAATATACGTCCTTCTGACTGGCTGTGGGTGATACGAGAACGTCTTCATCTTCTTTACCAGATTCTGAATACTCTGTTCCACGTTTTCCTCATACACGTCTTTCGTGACTCCGTCCACTCCCGCTGCTTTCTTTCGTAACTGTTTCCGATGTGCTTCCATGAGTGTTACTTCATTCACATTGCGCATCAGATTCTGTACTTTCTCGTACATCTTAGACTGGTTTCGTATTTCTTCCGTTTTCGTTGACATTCGTTTTCTTTTCTGACCTCCTGTGCCTTGAATGTTTCCACTTCAGAAACGATTGTTTGTCCGACCCTTCCCTCCGCATGGTCTCTCCATGTTTCCTCGGTACTATGGTCGAATCCGACTTCTGTAGCCCCTTAACGATCTCTCCAATTACAAGTCTTCAATCACGCTTAGCCTTAACTTCCGGCAGAACTACAGACCTCCCAGGTACCCCAGTAATACCTTGCACACTTACCGTTCCCTAAGACCCCGGTGGAATCTCTCCATACTCGCTTATCGCATGGTTCTTACTGCCTGCTGTTTAGAAGCAAACATCGGCTTCCACTCTGTATAGATTACGAGGCGGATCGGACTCGTCCCTCTTACGAGGCACTGCGGTCCGTGTGCTTCTCTGTCTACGCTTAAACCTCACCTCACGGCTCTGGCTCCAAGACTGAGTACCGGCTGTCCGCTACGACTTTACCGGACAGGGAGTTTCACCCTGTTATATTACTGACGCCGAACTGGCGCACCTTC
>JAFUGM010000022.1 GCA_017469355.1 Solobacterium sp.
CAGGGAAAGCCACTGATAGATATAGAGACAGTAGTAAATCTGATATCAAGCACAACCACGAAAAAAGGGCTGAAAGTCAAATGTGTACTAGACACCAACAAATACGAACTAAAACAAAAGATCACAGACGAACAAGCTAATACAATCAACCTGGAAGAATGTGATCAATTTGGAAAATGGAATTATATTATTCTTCCTGCTAAAGGATGAATTTAATTTATGACAATTCCTTAGATGACTGCTCCATCCTGGATATGCAGGGAATAACAGAGGCAGTAAGCCATTATTATTTCTCCAACGGAGAAAGTTTTGAAGGGTTTTCTGTAGCACCGGAATATCAGGAAGCATTTGAAAAACTGGCGCAAGACGCCAGGTGCTATCACGACAGTTAAGGGAACTCAAATATCCTGAAGATTAAATTCCACTTCAGCCATTTCAACTTTATGAGTGAGTTATTCTAATCACTCGGGGTACTTTGTGATAAACTTTTCTAGGTATGCGGTCTATACGTACAAAAACGATATTGCTGATTTTACTTGCGATCCTCTGTTCTTCTGGATTAATTGGAGCGGCGAGTATTTTTTACGTACAGAAAGAAAGCAGACGCACCAGTACTTCCATCATGAATCTTTCCTGTTCCGAGCTGCGTGTCCGTATGGATGATAATCTGCGCAGTGCAGAACAGGCAGTAGAAATGATGGGCGCTTATGCCTCAGATCAGTTGATCTCATATGATCGTCTGGCGCGGGATTATGATTACCGGAAGTCTTATACGGATGGACTTGCGAAAGTATTTTCAGAAGTGGCTCTGGGTGTAGACAGTGCGTTCTCTTATTACATTCGTTATAACGTGGAAATCGGTGAACAGGAAGCAGGGTTCCTTTACAGTCGGCGAACCATGAATCAGAACTTCCTGAAACTACGGGTGCCAAACCTGACCGGAGTAGATCCGGATGACCTGGAAAACGGTGGGTGGTACTACCGTCCAGTACAGGCTGGGAAGTCCGTATGGCTGTCTCCGTACTATGATGCCTCACTGGATCACTATACGATCACCTATGCGGCCCCAATGATGAAAAATGGAAAGCTTGCGGCAGTGATCGGTATGAGCATCGACTTTTCTTCCATGATGAATGATGTGGCAGACCTTACTGGTGTGCAGTATGGATATGCGGCGTTAACCTCTGGCGATGGAGAAGTATATTACCATCCGACATTACAGCTGGGAGAGCAGATGAAGGATCATGTTGTGACGAATGGCGGTCTCGATGTGATTCTGGAATCACAGAGCAGTGAAGGGTCTTTAGTTCAATATCGCTTTGATGGTGTAGATAAGAAGATGGCATTCGCTACGCTTCGAAATGGAATGAAGCTCTGGTTCTGTGCAGATTCCGCAGATATTGATGCGGGAATGTATCAGTTAAGCCGGCAGATCTTACTGGCAATGGCGTTTGTTATGGCAGGGTTCACAGCGATTGCGCTGGTTGGTGTATCGCATATTGTCAGACCATTACAGCGATTGATTGCGGCGGTTCATGAAGTGGAGAGCGGTAATCTGAATGCGGCGCTCCCGGATGCGGAAACCAATGATGAAGTTGGGGTGCTTACCGCCGCATACAGTAAGGCAGTTGCCTCCATGCGCGAACATATGAACTTCGTTAATTCTCTGGCATATAAGGATGGACTGACTGGTGTTAAAAACCGTACTGCTTATGAAGCAATGCTGGAAGAACTTGATAAGAATGGGGAACAGGATTACGCAGTTGTCATGTTCGATGTGAACTGGCTGAAGAATGTAAATGACTGCTTTGGCCATGAAGAAGGCGATGAACTGTTAATTACAGCAGTGCGCAGAATCTGTAAGCTGTATAAGCATAGTCCGGTATACCGGATCGGAGGCGATGAATTTACCGCAATCCTGAAAGGGGAAGACTATAGAACCCGCAATGAACTGTATCAGGAGTTCAATGCGATTCAGCAACGAGAAAACGCGCAGGAAGATAAAGAATACAAACAGGCCTGGGTGGCCATCGGTATGGCAACCTTTGACCCGAAGAAAGATGACAATGCGGAACATGTTGTAAAACGCGCAGATGAGCGTATGTATGAAAACAAGGAAGCGTTCAAACAAACCCATACTCCTGGCTGGGTGAAGTGAACTACCCACCACTTAATTGCTACGCAATTTGAAGTGGGGGCTTCTTACGAACAGCGTGTAACCACGCTTTATTAGTAAGCTAACCGGGCGGTTCCCGCCCTTTTGTTTGTATTCTCAGGTCTTACGCTGTGAGTAAGGCTTATCTCAAGCTGCCGATAGGCTGATTGCTTGAGATGCCCTCCCGGTGAGGGTAAGCCCGTTACTTCGCAAGACCCTTAACCCTTCACGTTTTATATTAAGGGCAGCGTTGGTGTCACGATCGTGTTCGGCACCGCAATGCGGGCATACCCAGCTTCGTACAGACAGATCCTTCGTTATAGGATTTAACGTACCGCACTCCGAACATGTCTGTGACGAAGGGTAGTACCGATCTACGAAGGATATTGTCCTACCGTATCGCTGCGCCTTATACACAAGCATCGACACGAATTCCGACCATGATGCATCGGAGATCGTCTTTGCGAGTGTCGAATCCTCCAACATAGACTTGATATCCAGATCCTCAATACAGATTACGTCGTGGTTTTTGACAATCTCTGTACTGTGCTTCTGTTCGAAGTCGATGCGTTGATTCCTTATCTTTTCCTGGATACGCGCGACTTTGCGTTTCTGCTTTAGGTAGTTCCTGCATTCAGAAAGCGGTCGCTTGTATACAGGATACCGTTTTCCATCGCGCGTAATATAGTGATCCACATTCTCTTCACGGCGACGAGACAGGACACGCTGTTCTCGGGCTAACTTTTCCTCAAGGTTCTTAAGATGCTTGGGATTCTCGACCTTTGTGCCATCACTTAAGGTGATGAAGTCGTGCAGCCCGAGATCAATACCGACGGATTTGCCTGTACTTGGCAACGGTTGTTCATCCGGTACTTCGTAGAGAATTGAAACGAAGCACTTACCCGTAGACGCAAGTGTGATCGTCGCCTCAAGTATCTTGCCTTCAAACATACGCAGGCCACGTACATAGATAACGCCAAGCTTCGGCAGCACGATGTGGTGCTTATCGATCACCCGAATACTTGCGTTGCCATTCTTATCGCAGTTACAGACTGTAGTGTAACTATCTTTTAAACCTTTCTTATGAAACGTCGGGTGATCGGCAATACCTTTAAAGAAACTGCCGAAAGCATCACTTAGACTTCGAATGGCCTGCTGAAGGGCTGTTGAATCCGGTTCTTTTAGCCACGAGATAGTCTTCTTCAGTTGTGTGAGACGATTACAACATTCTTTATACGACAGCCCGTGACCGGTATTCTTATATGTTTTGTTGCAAAGATCCAGGAAGTAGTTATACACATACCGGGAACAACCGACAGTCTTCGACATCTGAACAAACTGTTCTTTGGTTGGATATGCTTGTACTTTATTAGCAATATACACAGGCTGTTCCCTCCTTTACATATAGTATTATGTTAACACTAATTGTCGAATTCAGCTCCGCCCTACGCTGTACTTAGAGGAGGGAGTCTTCTTCGGCAGACATGATAAAAAGAAATGAAGCTCCTGTCTCATTGAGAGATGGGAGCTTTTTTCGTTCAAATATCCTAGCTATTTGCCCGGCGCTTTATCTTTCTAAGGATTTCTACGCCTCTTGCGATTTCGTCTTTTTCAATGGTTTCATCCATCCCTGTTCCTTCCAGAATTCGGTCGATTGCCTGACGTGGGTCAAGGGAATGGTATGGATAATACAGTTTTCTCAACTGTTCTGGTTTTGTGATTTTGTATATCTGCTTACTTGTTAATTCGTAAGAATACGCCCAGTAACGATAAATATATCCTATCCAGTGCAGTTCCTCCGCAGTATACTTCTCTTTCCCGTAGGTACTTTCACCATACTGCATTTCTATTTCCTGAAACGCATCGGTAATGGTTAATGATTCAAACAGAAATCCGTCTTTGTCCATTCGTTTTGCGAGATCGGAATTCATGAATCTTCTTCCAAATACTCTTGAGCTGCATTCACATTGACTTAAAGATGTTTCAAATAACTCTGCCTGAAAACTGCATTGTTTCAATCCCAGTGAATCTATGTTTCTCATACCAATATATCCTCAATATACTCACCCTGGTTTCGGTACTGTTTTCTGGCGAGTTTTACTTTGTCCTGATTTATACGATAACTTTCCTGTCTTGAGTTCAGATAAGCTGTCTTTTCGTCTTCGGCCAGGTAACATCGTTCTAACAACGTAATATTTGTGAGTGCCCGCTCGCTCAGGAACACATACTGCATTCCAAGATTCGTTGCGGAAAGGCAGTGCTGGCATTGTACATCGGTGATTTCCCCATCAATGAAGTTGTCAATGATTTCGAACATCCTGTTGTCTGCGATAGGAGCCACGATATAATCCACACTGTCCCTTACTTCCATAACCTTTTTTATCAGCTTATGTGTTGTGTAATTATTAAGGCTTCCGCGATAATAGGCAATTGTTAACATCCACTCTCTGTCTACCTTGTATTCCTTTTTCTTTAATCCTGATGGATCAAATTTGAGCATATACAGGGAAGAATTTGGATAGGACGCCACAAACATCGCTGCCTGTTCCAGGTGCTCTCCGCAATAAAATCCGTTGCCAAAATCATTGATCTTCTTACTGTGGTCAAGATTGATATCACCATCAATCTTGGTTTTGGCCCCATGAAACAGAAGAACTTCGTTTCTGCTTATCCTGTCTTCTCGATAAAACTGTTCCTTGATCTGGTTCAGGCGAATTCCTTTTCGATAAGCAAAACGGTAGAAGGCATCCATATGCTGATCTGAACTTTGGACCTGTCCATTTAGCCAATAGCTCACAGTAACTCTGGATACATTCAGTTCATTCGCCAGTTCTTCAATCGTCATTCCTCTCAGTTCAAGTACACTTTCAAGATCTTGTCTGAATTCATAGTTCATAATCATGCCATAACTTCTCTGTAAAATATTTTACATAGAAGTTGGTACCAACTCAAGATATCAACGGAAATAAGCGAGTTTGTAATAGATACGATACCCATAAAGAAATGGCAGAATCACAAGGACTCTGCCATAGAATTAATTCCCCGACACCACCCTCAAGCAGGTCGACTGACGATAAGGTAATAAGAATAACAATAACTGTGCGAGTGTATGAATTTGAGCCTGAAGATACGTTATGTGCAGGCTCCATGCACCCTTGGAGTTCGGATCATTCTCATCCGATAGAGATCACGTCCACCCCGGTCTGCTTTACCATCCTGAATGAATCAGATCAGGTCGTTGGTCCAGTTGGTTTCCTGGATCCGGTTATTTACTTCACGGAGTTCTTTTGCCATAGCATCTGCCTGGGTTTGAAGCTCTGTGACGTTTACTGCAGATTTTACTTTGATCTCAGAGCCTCTGGCACGATAGGCAAGGGCACTGGCCTCATTGATAAGATCACGGGTTATCGCAAGCTTCTGCGTCAATGCGTCTTTTCTTGCGATCCATTCAGTTAATGTTTTTCCCTCTGACTGAATGGAACTGTTGGAAAGATTGATTCGTGCGATCAGTGTTTCTAACCGCCTGGAGGCTTCCTCCAGCTGAACCAGCAGATCGTTTGGATCTTCCGCTGTCGATTCTCCCTCCTGTACGGTTGCGTTGTTTAACAGGCGCGTTCTTAATTGTGCGATTCTGATTTTCAGATCGGAACGTTCCTGAAGTGCTTCAGCTAATTTCATGGATAAAGTCCTCCTTGTGCCATTATAAAGAAAAAAACCGTTTTACACGGCTTCTTTCGTAATCTGTGTACTGCCTGCCCGCAGTATACAGCCGGAGAAAGGATTTACATTCAAAGCCAGGAGAACATATAAGAGTTTGAAGGAGTTTGACTGTGAATGTATATCAGTTAGATTTAACTAACTGACTACAGATTACAACCCGAACGAGGGGATGTCAACAGAAAAGAAGAAAAAAACCTATAAAAGTTAGCTATAACTAATTATCTGTTGACATATACCCCGTGGGGGTATAGCATTGCATATGCGAGGATAATCTATGAGTGAATGTTGTGGAGTCCGTCATAAACAGCGGACAGAAGAACAGAAGAAAGATCTGATTGTGCGCCTGAAAAAGGCAGAAGGGCAGATTCGGGGAATTGAGAAGATGGTCGAGGAAGATCTCTATTGCCCGGATATTCTCATTCAGGTATCTGCGGTCACCAGCGCTTTAAACAGTTTTAACAAACAACTGCTTGCGGCACACATCCGGGGATGTGTTACGGAAGATATCAAAGAAGGAAAAGAAGAATCCATTGATGAACTGGTCAATGTTCTTCAGAAGCTGATGAAATAGAAAGAAGTGTAGTTGTATGGAACAGTATATTGTGACAGGCATGAGCTGTGCTGCTTGTCAGACACGTGTGGAAAAGGCAGTCTCTGCCGTTCCGGGAGTTACCTCCTGTTCGGTATCCTTACTGACCAATTCCATGGGAGTAGAGGGAACTGCCTCTCCAGGTGAAATCATTCATGCGGTGGAAGCGGCCGGGTATGGTGCTTCCCCAAAGAAGGCGGATGCGGCGAAATCTTCCCTGAGTGCGGAAGAGGATGCGTTAGTAGACCGGGAGACACCGAAGCTGAAGCGTCGGCTGATCTGGTCGGTTGGCTTCCTCATTCTATTGATGTATATCACCATGGGTCATAACATGTGGGACTGGCCGGTTCCTGCCTTTTTCGCCCATAACCATCTTGGCCTGGCATTAGCACAGATGTTGTTGGCAGCGGCGGTAATGATCATTAACGGGAAGTTCTTTACCTCCGGCTTCAAGTCCTTATTCCATGGAAGCCCGAATATGGATACGCTGGTTGCGCTTGGGTCGGCAGTATCCTTTTTCTGGAGTATGGTTGTCTTATTTCAGATGACACGGTTAGTGACCGATGGAATGATGAATATGGACCTCATGCCGTATTACCACGATGAGCTCTACTTCGAGTCTGCGGCGATGATTCCGGCACTCATTACCGTAGGTAAGATGCTGGAAGCGATGTCCAAAGGACGTACTACTGATGCCTTAAAGGGTTTAATGAAACTGGCACCGAAGACCGCAGTTCTTGTGAAAGACGGACAGGAAGTGGAAGTCGGGATTGAAGAAGTAGAGAAGGGAGACCAGTTTGTGGTTCGCCCTGGTGGAAATATTCCAGTGGATGGAATCATTCTTGAAGGAATTACCAGTGTCAATGAATCCGCATTGACTGGCGAAAGTATTCCCGTGGATAAAACCGAAGGGGATAAGGTCAGTGCCGGTACAGTGAATACCAGCGGTTATATTCGCTGTGAAGCTACCCGGGTTGGTGAAGATACCACCTTATCGCAGATTATACGCATGGTATCAGACGCTGCGGCAACTAAGGCTCCGATCGCTAAGATCGCTGACCGGGTATCCGGTGTGTTTGTGCCGGCAGTGATCGCGGTATCTATTCTTACGGTCATTGGCTGGCTGATTTATGGCCAAAGCCTGTCCTTCGCCCTTGCCAGAGGAATTTCTGTACTGGTTATCTCCTGTCCATGTGCCTTAGGTCTTGCGACACCGGTTGCGATCATGGTTGGAAATGGCATGGGTGCAAAGAACGGGATCCTGTTTAAGACCAGTGAATCATTGGAAGAGGCGGGAAAGGTGCAGTTAATTGCGTTAGATAAAACAGGAACGATTACCGAAGGAACCCCGAAGGTAACGGATGTGATTCCTGTAACTGGCACAGCGAATGAACTGTTAGCTAAGGCATACAGTCTTGAAACAAAGAGTGAACATCCCTTATCCAAGGCAATCGTGGAATATGCGATTGGGCAGGGAATTGAAGCAGAAGACGTGGAGAACTTCCAGGCGGTTGCCGGGAAGGGCCTGAAGGCAGAAATCAAAGGAAAACAGCTTGTGGGAGGAAACGAAGCGTATATTTCTTCCCTGGCATCATTTGATTCTTCCACAAAGAAACAGGCAGAACAGTTGTCAGAAGAAGGAAAGACACCGCTCTTCTTTGCGGAAGATGGAACACTGCTTGGAGTAATTGCGGTTGCGGATGTCATTCGTGAAGATTCCCGGGAAGCGATTGAAGAGCTTCGCAATATGGGAATTGAAGTGGTGATGTTAACGGGAGATAACGAGCGCACAGCCAATGCGATTGGACGCCAGGCTGGCGTAGATCGGGTCATTGCGGGTGTACTCCCCGATGGCAAGGAAGCCGTCATCCGCTCTCTCAAGGAACGAGGAAAAACAGCCATGGTTGGGGATGGCATTAATGATGCGCCAGCTCTTACAAGAGCGGATACCGGCATCGCCATCGGTGCAGGAACTGACGTGGCAATTGACAGTGCGGATGTCGTACTCATGAACAGCAAGCTGAAGGATGTTCCTTCTGCGATCCGGCTCAGCCGTGCAACACTGCGCAATATTCATGAGAATCTCTTCTGGGCATTCTTCTATAACCTGATCTGTATTCCGCTTGCGATGGGCTTATTCCCATACAAGATGAATCCGATGATCGGGGCCGCTGCCATGAGTCTTTCAAGCTTCACCGTATGTATGAATGCGCTGCGGTTGAACCTCTTCGATCTTCATGACGCAACAAAAGATAAGCCATTAAAGAAGAAAGCATTGCCTGATACCACTTCTCCTGCATCAGAAACAGATGAAGCATCGAGTGCGGTAATCGAAGTGAAGGGCATGATGTGTGAACATTGCGAAGCTACTGTGAAAAAGGCTCTCGAAGCGATTGATGGCATCACTTCCGCAACGGCAGACCATACAACAGGGAAGGTAGAACTTACAATCACAAAACCGGTTGACGATGCGCTGATTACTGCGGCAATTCAGAATGCTGGATATGAACTGGTTAAAAATACAGGAGGAACAACCATGGAAAAGACATTGAAAATTGAAGGAATGATGTGTGAGCACTGCGAGGCGACTGTGCAGAAGGCATTAACTGCCATTGATGGTGTGGAAGAAGCGAAAGCAGACCACAATAACGGTACCGCAGTAATCACTCTCAGTAAGGATGTGGACTTCAATGTATTGAAAGAGGCAGTAGAAGCCAAAGACTATAAAGTGATAGGAGAATAACAACATGAAACAGATTACACTTGGCATTGATGGTATGGCGTGTTCAATGTGCGAATCACACATCAACGACACAGTCAGAGGAAAGTTTAAGGTAAAGAAGGTTACTTCTAACCGAGGAAAGAAGCAGACCGTAATTCTTACGGAAGATCCGATTTCTGAAGCAGATCTTCACGCCGCAATCGATCCCACCGGCTATACCGTAACGTCTTATCAGATTGAAGACTACAAGAAAAAAGGATTGTTTGGATTTTGATCTTCTCAACAGAAATGTAAGCCTCAAATTGTTGTAATACGTAAGATCATTGAAACATCAAGGAAGCAGAGGGTCTTTGTATCCTCTGCTTTATTTGTGATTCCAATGAGTTTGGAAAGCGATGTAATTAGCAAGCTGAAGAAAAAAGGTTACCTGCCCGTAACAGGACAGATAACCCATTTACATATGAATCAACGCAGAATAACGATTCTGCCTGAAGAAGCTGACATCTCTACATGTGAGCACAATAAGAAGAACTGTACATATGAGACGATCAATTGGCAGATAACGGTTGTCCTCTCTAGATGGGGGTGGCGATTCCCTTTTAAACGTAAGCATTTGCCAAGGAGGTGGCTGCTATGAATTGCATTTAAACTATTGAGGACAACCGTTATCATGCCTTCAGCAATTTGATTTCAGCATCTTGATAATCAAAGCCAATATGAATAAAACTAAAATAAGGTATAAATACAATCTAAATTATATGATTTTCGGCTGCTATGATGATATAATATCGCTATTAATCGAGAAAATTACTTAGCGTATTATCTGAAATATTATGCATGCATTTTGTGACCCGAAATGCATATGTTCTTATAATTTACAGATTAGAAAAAATGATGTGAAGTCAGTTTATATTATGATATACGTGCTTGGAGATAAGTTATGAAGCCTTATATGAATGAATCACAGCTCCGCAATGAGTTAATAATAAACAAAAAGGTTAACCCGAACACAATCCCGGATGACATCTTTTTCGAACGGTCATATACAGAAATTGTTACGCCGTATAAAAGGTTGCTATGTATTAATTATTAGTAATTACGCATGAACCGCTCAAATCGCCTCAATAAGCCATACTGGTACTGGCGAAATTACAAACTTAGCAGCTGATAAGCCGAAAAAGAAAACATCGACAGTGTTAACGTCTAACAATGAAGGGACGTTAAAGAATGTCGATGTTTTTGATTAGGGAAATTAACGAGAACGCTTCTGCTTGTCTAACTCTTTGATCAGTGAATTGATGATTTCTTCAGAACTCATCACACTCAGAATGGTTGTAATGCATTCCAATGGGTTTGTCTGGAAGTAGATCTTAGCTTTACGGAATTCTTTTCCGGATATTGCCTGGTATAGGTGAAACAGCTGGACTGCGAGGTTATTCAAATTTGCGATGTTGTGTAATGCGTTCTTGTCAGTAGAGCGAATCGCATCTTCAAACAGATCCATATCCTTGATTCTATGCATCGATTCACAACTCCATCTGTGTTCGATCGCATCGCAGATCAGCCGATCATCTGAAGTGTTCGAGATGTATTGCCGGATAC
>JAFUGM010000082.1 GCA_017469355.1 Solobacterium sp.
ACGAAACATCTATTGAGCAACCCATTGATGAAGTCGGAGAGACTGCAGATACTGAAATTTCAGCGTCGGATGAAAATGATGATAATCAGGAACCCGAGTCCAGCCAAGAGCCAACTCACGCTGAAACAGGGCCGGAAGATTTAGAAAATTCAACTCACGCTGAAAACGAAGATGCATCCCAGGCACAGGATCTCCAAGAAATCTATGAAGAATCCGAAGAAGCGGAAGCAGATTCAACCCACGCTGAAACTGAAGAAGAGGAACCGGAGTCAGATACTCGCTGGGATATTGATTTTTCATCCATGCGATTACTCGTATTCGATGAAGATCCATATATCATTCGAGATAGCGATCCGGTCATTTCGGAATATAACGGTGTTTATCTGATTCAGTACGAGAGTGTCACAGATACTATCGAAGGCTATGTTTACTACATGAACGTGGCAGAACATGTCACAGTAGATATCATGTTTGTCGCAGCTGAACCGGATGATGAAACAGCCAACCCGGAAGAAGAAACATCTGAACCGGCGGAAGAAACAACCGAAATGAATCTGTCGGAACCAATGACAGAAGAAAACAACCCGTTTAAGCAGTTAAGCGATCAGATTGAAGAAGACGAAAAGGAAGAAGAGGAGAATGAAGAAAAGAGTTCTCTGATTGATCTTATTTTCGGAAACGATAAGAAGGAAGAGGAAGAAGTTCCTGAGTATACGATTGCGTTAATCGACTCAGGAGCAGGTTATTACATCGAAGAGGGAGAAGAGGAAGATGAAAAAATCCTGAATCCCGCAGTCAAAAGCGCAGTATCCATGATTGGTGATGATGTCTATGACATGAACGGCCATGGATCAAACATGCTGAAATACATTCTTGAAGAACATGAGAATGCATCTGTAATCAGTATCAAGGCATTGGATGATAATGCGCATGGCACGGTTTCTTCGGTTTACGCTGCGATGGAATACGCAATCGAAACCGGCGTAAATGTAATTAATTTGTCCATTTCCGCATATTCAACCGCAGATAACGCAATCATCGCTGAGGAAGTAAAGAAGGCGAATGAAGCGGGAATTATCGTCGTTGGAAGTGCAGGAAATGATTACAACAACGTTAAATACTATGTTCCCGGAAACATCGATGAGGCAGTCATTGTAGGCTCCTGTGATTCAGCAGGCGTGAAGTTGGAAATTTCCAATTTCGGTGAAACTGTTGATTGTAACGTCCTATCCAATTCAACCTCAGAAGCTGCCGCGAGATTAAGCGGTATGCTCAGTAAGAACAGCATCGATCCCGACAACCTCGTGGAATGGTATCTGGGGATAAGAAACCGAGATGGCGGAAAACTGTTTGACGCTGAATTTGATGGAGAAAGTTATGAAGCCTCCGGTTCCGGTGAATTTGAAGGCGCAAATGTAGTCTCGATCGATACCTTCAATACAGCGTATGTATCCGGCGGTAAAACAGAAACCGGCACAGGATATATCAAGCGCTGGGAAGATGGCCAATGGAAAAAGTATCAGACTGGGAATCCCAGATATACATGGAATGCAAATCGTTCTACTCCAGATCATGCGTTTGTTTTCCGTGTTTCCTATGCGATGTCCGTATTACAGAATGTACCGGCACGAGCCATTGAAATTCGTGTACCGCTTCACATTCTGAGAGATCGATACGGAAACTTTGCGGATAATGTGGAGATGCCGGTATTATCGGAAAGCGAGTATCTTCTGGATGATCCATCCAATCATAGATCCGATGCGGATAAATACGCTTACCGGATTGAAGGGGATGAGATTGTATTCACCAATATGGAGCAGTTGAATTCTGCGCCGGAAGGATACTTCGAAATCTCCTACAGTACCAACAAGACGTCATACAACTATGTGGACATGGGTGAATCTGATCCATTCCATGCGGAAGTAACCGTAAATGGGCTGACCGCAGAAAGCACAGCAGGGGCGGTATATATCAATACAGGTGCAGAAATTACATCTACCTATAAGTACTATCCTTCGCTGTATTCTGTCTGGCAGACAAGCTGGGGTGAGGCACCGGCAGATGCGGATGATTACTACTACCTTGTATGGGAAGTTAAGTCCGATATTAATGCGACACAGCCTTATACCTTGAACTTCACGGATATTACCACTGGAATCTTCGGAGAAAATGCGAAGAAGGATCTGGAAGTAGTAGGAATTAAGGTATCCGGCTCATCTCGTTATGAAAACGTGTATGAATTCCCTATGCAGACACTGACTGGTGCGAGATATGACCGTGTGCTTACCCGTCACAGCAAAGAGGATGTAGCGCCGATTGACCGCTATACCATTGACAATGAAGTTACGGTAAAGGTTACACCGGTTGATGGGATCGACAGCGTGACACAGAAGGTGTCAAAGCGGTCATTCTCTTGGGAACGCCCGGAATTCAAAGCGCCGACAGGTCACTTCATAGCGCACAAGCGTGCCGATGGTGCATACAGAACGTATTATGAGGCATATGGATCAGGAGTTACCTATCTGACTGATCTTGGCATGAAAGCTGGCGTATATTCCAGATATGATCTGGAGGAATTCAAGAACGGAACAATGGATGCGATAACCGATCTTGATTATGCGGTATGGCTGGATGGCTATCCTACCCCGTGGACATATCAGGAACGCTATCCCGGGGTGAATGGAAAATCACCGACACTGAATCCGAATAACTACTTTCTGTTACCGGTGAAATATGAATTGATTGATCAGGGGGTATATCTGTCACAGGATGGTGGAGAGGAATCTACACGTGCTCTGACATCAGAAGACTTCCAGATTGATTCGATTACGTGGGATATCGACTGCTGGACAGCACAGTTGAACGAAGAAACATATCGGTATGACACACAGAGTGTGGAGCCTAATTCCAGCGATACCATTACGCTGTATCTCAAGTTCAACAACAATGACAATTCATGGATCAATGTCGGAACATTGAAACCCGAAACCAGGCAGGGGAGTCTTAATCCGACCTACGCCAGGATAGAAAACGGAAAAATCATTCCGGCAGATAACTGCGTCGCATATCGAATGGAAATTCAGACACTGTACTATGAACTGATGCTGAAAACCGTTCCGAAGCTGCGTCTGAAAAACTCTGCTTATGTAATGAGTCAGATTGGTGATGTGGACAGTGGATGGGTTTCTATCGCGATTAAAAATGATATGGAAGGCCATTTTTATAAAATGTCCGGTTCCAACTGGGTACAGATTACAGAGTTTAAGGAAAGTGATACTGACTTCGTACGTGAGGTGCAGCGTTCTTCTGAACTTACTAAGGACGCAATAGCATCTTCCAACAACAAGCGTAAAAAGCAGTACACGATTACTTGGAAGGCGCATCTGGAAGAACAGATTATTTCCGGCGCAGGAGATGAAGAATATGTGGAACAGACTTCCGGCACATTCTTTGATCTGTTGCCTGCTGGCCAGTTCGTAGATAAGAACTCGATCCAGGTACGAAACCATAAAGGATATTTAGCCAGTTCTTCCTACACAGTTGAAGTCATTTCCAATTACAGAGATACCGGAAGAGATTTGTTGATTATTAACATTGAAGATTCTGGTGATTACTTTGATGCGTACTTTGATACGGTTGTATCTTGGGATGGCATTAATGACTTTGGTCGTGATGTGTACAACCCGATTGCCTATCAGACAGGGAATGACGAAATCAAGAACGGAAGGCCGAATGACGGTGGCGAGCTTAAGCAAGACATAGATCTGATGACAGGCCTGCCGGATTACAACCCGGTAAATGGAGACGGTACTGGAAAAGGGGCAGATAACCCGAACCGGTATCTGTATTCTGATGAATATTACGATATCGCTGCGATCACACAGGCGGCGTCGGGATTATCCAAACTGGTAAAAACAGAAGATGATACCGACTACAGTTACGATACGGAAACAAAGCCGAACGGATTATATTCCTACCGGATGCGGTACATGAATTCCTTCGACAGTGAATCTAAGGATATTGTCTTCTATGATTCCCTTGAAAACTATGCGATTCAGGAAATCGGACAGGAGGATGATGTATCTGACTGGAAGGGAATTCCGCAGTACTTTGACTTATCTCAAGCAAAACTGATGGGAATTGAACCGGTGGTTTACATCTCAACCGTTGAACATCTGGATCTGTCGGTTTCCGCGAACAAGGATCTGACCAATTCCGCAATCTGGCAGAGAGCGGGATCGGATATTTCGGCGGCGAAAGCGGTCGCAATCGATCTCAGCAAAGCTACGGATGGCTCAGATTACATTCTCGGCAAAGGGGAAAGCGTCTCTCTGGTACTGCATATGCAGGCACCGGATGGAGCGGTATCCTCCAAACCAAGAATCCCTGTGACCTACAACAACATTTACATCTCCAATAACAAGATTGATGATGCGGGGCGGGAAGTGCCGTTCTCCGTACATCACGATTACACGACGGTAAGACTCGTTGTGAAAGGCGATGTGAATGGATTGAAGGTATCCTCTGAGAATAGCGATACGAAGATCCGTGGAATCACATTCCGCCTGCGTGGAGCCAGTGATTACGGCAATGAAATCGACTATTTTGCAGTATCGGATACAAGAGGACTGTTTAAATTCAAGGATGTCGAGCAGGGTAGTTACATTCTGTCTGAATATGAAGGTATTCCTGATTATCTGGAAGATCATACCGAGCATACGGTGGTAATTACACCAGCTGGCAAGGTCATGATTGATGATGAGGATTATACGGAACTTGAATATACAGTTACTAACGATCCGCGTATACATGCGGATGTGATGTTAATTAAACGTGACAGCCTGAACTCCAGGGCAATACCCGGGGTCACGCTGAAATTAAGTGGAACCAGCGAATACGGAAATGATGTTATCCTGGTTGGAACAACAGACTCTGTAGGTCGAATTACATTCCCGAATATTGAATTGGGAACCTATCGCCTTACGGAAATTGCGACAGACGAAAACCACATTCTTCCACAAAAGGATTGGATTGTGACAATTGACGATAACGGCGGTGTCACAGTCGTCTGGGATGACGAAGAATAACGATTGATATCAGGCAGGGGAGTTCGATACAGGGATTCATCCTGCCTGATTCTTTAAGGAGCATGAAAGAGAATCTGCCGAAAGGAGAAACATATGTTTAAGACGGGAGAATTACTAAAACGGATAACAGTTTTTATTTTGGCTCTGGGAATAACACTATGTACGTTCGGCAGAGAAGTTGTTACCCCGGTAAGCGCGGCGGGATCAGAGGCTTATCTTACTACGGGATCGAATTTCAATGCGAAAATCAAGAAATTGTCGGGTACAACGAATGCATCATATTCAACAACAAACAACAACATTGTTTCCTTTCAACGCAGTACTGAAGCACCAACTGCCACAATAGCAACAGGAAGTGACGGTGACATTTCCAGAGATCAAGATGGCAGTGTAGTGGCTTGGTTTGATAATGGAACAATCTACTGGTATGCGGATGAGGATAAAGTTTATTTAAATCCTAATTCGAGCAATATGTTCTATTACTGCGAAGGCCTCACGAGCCTTGATTTA
>JAFUGM010000023.1 GCA_017469355.1 Solobacterium sp.
AAGATGCAGTTCCGGATGAGCCTTTAAAATATATGCCACGGTTTCTTCATTTTCCGCTAAGGAAAACGTGCACGTACTGTAAAGCAGAATACCTCCCGGTTTCACACAGCGAATTGCGGATTCAAGAATCTTACGCTGACGCACCGCACAGGCTTCTACTGCTTCTGGAGACCAGTCTTCTACCGCCTGGGCATCCTTGCGGAACATCCCTTCCCCTGAACATGGTGCATCACAGAGCACCGCATCAAAATAGTCTTCAAATACATCTGCGATCTGATCTGGACGGTTATTGAGTATGATCGCATTCGCCACCCCATGCCGTTCCAGATTTTCTTTCAGAATGGCAGCCCGGCGTTCTACGATTTCATTTGCGACAAGCACACCTTCATGATTAAGACATTCCGCAATCTGCGTGGATTTTGATCCCGGGGCAGCACATAGATCCAGCACCTTCATTCCTGGTTGAATATCCATCGCTGTCACAGGAAAGGAAGCGCTTGGCTCTTGAGAATAAACATGCCCGCACAGGTATTCCGGCAACCATCCAACCAGTACATCAGAGGGAATAATATAGCCGTTTCCCGCAAATGGATGTGGCTTAGCGTCACAAAAACAAGCTGGAAGTGTATCCCGCTTTAACGTATTGATGCGAATTGCCTTAAGCGCAGTCTGTTCAAGGCAGGCTAGATAGTCCTCGACTTCTGTCCCGAGCACCTGCGTCAGTTCTTCAAGAAACTCTGGTTTCATAAGCCTAGAATACGGCGGACCTGAATCTTATCCCGTTCCAGCTGCATGATCAGATTATCCACACTGCTGAACTGCATCTCTGGCCGGATATACTGCTCAAAGATGACGGAGATCCGTTCCCCGTAAATATCTTCATGGAAGTTAAAGAGATGTGCTTCCACAGAAATCGATTCTTTATAATTCATTGTCGGGTTATGGCCGACATTAACCATTGCCCCATACATCTTTCCCTTAACACTCACATGGGCGGAATAGACACCGGTCTTTGGGAGAACATATTCCAGATTATAGGAAATATTCGCAGTAGGAACTCCCATCGCTGTTCCTTTATGTGCCCCATGTGCCACAATTCCATCCATGGTAAAGGGATGCCCCAGCAATTGATATGCCTGATAAAAGTCTCCCTGCTTTACCGCTTCGCAGATCCGTGAACTGGAAATCTTCGCTCCTTCAAACGAAACTTCATCTACGATATCCACCGGAATTAATAACCGCGAGGTAAGTGTTTCCGCATTACCCTGGCCTCCTGCGCCATAGTGGAAGTCATACCCGCAGACCAACGCTTTCAGGTTTAATTGTCCCAATACACGAATCAGAAAGTCATCAGGAGATAGAGCTGCCATCTCTGGTGTAAAGTCCAGTACGTAAATATTATTGATTCCCTGCTCAATCACAAGATTGTTTTTCTGCCGGGCGGTTGTCAGATGTTCGAGCTGATCGACCGGAAGATGACGAATCGTCACCCAAGGATCCGGTTCAAAGGTGATCAGAGCACTGGCACAATTCAGTTCCTTTGCCCGCTCGATTGTCTTCTGAATCAGTTTCTGATGTCCTTTATGAACCCCGTCAAAAAAACCGATACATGCGGCAACAGGTGTTTTTGGCTTATAGGTATAGTTCAAACTGATCGTATCAATTCTCATAACAGACCTCGTTTACAATGATACATTCCATGCTCACGCCGCTCATATGCCGCAAGGATCACACCATCCTTCTGAAACAATACAACAGGTACTTCACTGTCCAGCCTTACCGTACGGCCATGAATGACGTCTTCATACTGTTTTGTTTCAATCATCGGATAACAGGGATCAATCACATCGTTAATCGTCGCAAATCTTGGATGGGCTTCAAGCTCTTCGAGCGTAACTGCATCTTCAAGCGATACCGATTCAATGCCAGTACGCACTAACGAAGACATCACCGCAAGTTCTCCGACTACCTCCCCAAGATCATTGATCAAGGTGCGGATATAGGTGCCGGAAGAAACTTCCGCATAAAGATGCCACTGCCCCTCTTCCATTGTAACCTGAATAGAGTCAATCACAATCGGACGCGCTTCACGTTCGATGGTCTTTCCCTGCCGAGCCAGTTCATACAGTTTCTTCCCATTGACCTTTAACGCTGAATACATCGGAGGAATCTGTGTTCCTTGCCCAAGGAAGGATTCCGCCACCTGCTGCAGTTCTTCCACCGTATGATTATCCGGTGTTTTCTTATTGATCACATTGCCCCAGATATCCCCAGTATCGGTCATAGAACCGAACTGGAATGTCGCATGGTAGCGCTTGTGGTTACTAATACAATAAGGAAGAAACTTCGTATATTTGCCAAGCAGAACGATCATAAGACCGGACGCATTGGGATCCAATGTTCCGTTATGACCGGTCTTTTTCTCATGTAATATTCTCCGGCAGCGGTTCACCGCATCAAAGCTTGTGATGCCCTCCGGCTTGTTCAGAAGTATTACGCCATCCATACCGTCCTGTATTATATCAAGTTCTTCCACGCTTCTGACTCCAGCAAAATGAAAATGTAGTTCTTTCATTTTCAGGAAATATTTTCATTGACAAGAAGATCAAAGGGGCTAAAATCGTACTTGTAAACAAAAACACATAGAGGTAGCGGCGCAGATGAGTACTCCGTGGAGCTGGCAGGCAACGAAGCGGACAGGAAAGGCAATCGCCGCCGAACAGATGAAAACGGCAGTTTAAGTCTGTGGGGATGCGGAAAACATTCGTATCACTCCTTCACAACGGTGAAGTGGCGCTATTGCTTATGGGAAAACAGGCCGTACGCGATAGCTTACGGTTTTTGTTTCATCTCATAAGAATGGAGGAAAAAGCTATGAGAAGAATTCAATTTACTGCAGCTCTCTTATCCGCCGTACTGTTAACCGCATGCGGCAGTTCCGCAGGAACCGAAAGCACAACCGCTTCCTCGGCTTCGTCGAACGAGACCTTCCGGGTAGGAATGGAATGCAACTACGCACCGTTCAACTGGACAACCACAACCGCAACCGACACCGCACAGCCTTTAACCAGTGCAGATTATTGCGATGGTTATGATGTCGTCATCGCCACAAAAATCGCCGAAGCGATTGGACGTGATGTTCAGGTTGTAAAGACCGACTGGGACGCATTGATCATCGATCTGCAGAGCGGAAGCCTGGATGCGATTATCGCTGGTATGACTGATACTCCAGAACGTTCCGAACAGGTCAACTTCACCACTCCTTACTATGTATCTCCGGAAGTTGTCATCGTACGTGCTGACAGCGAACTGGCATCCATTACCGATATTCAGGAACTCTCTGGTTATCAGGTACAGGGTCAGATGGGAACGCTCTACGATACCATCATCGATGATATCGACGGCGTCATTCATGTTGCTGCAGCGACGGACTTCCCTGCCGCAATCAACGCACTCCAGCATGGGGATGTCGATGCAGTTACTTCCGAACTTCCGGTAGCGATTGGTGTCACTGCCGCAAATCCGGATCTTGCGTATGTACAGTTTGAAGAAGGTCATGGATTCACCAGTGCCGGCGATGAAGGCGGTGTTACCGTCAGTATCGCAATTGCCAAGGGCAATGAAGATCTTCTGAATGAAGTTCAGACAGCACTTGACGCAATTTCTGAAGAAGAACGTCAGGAAATCATGGAAGCTGCCGTCATTCGTCAGCCTGCTTCCGAGGAGTAATTCATGGGGGATTCCCTGTTCGCTCAGATTATCGACATACTGAACCGTTACTGGCCCAGCATGGCACTCGGTGTCCGCAATACGCTCATCATTTCCCTTTCCGGGACATTGATTGGCTTAGTGATCGGACTGATTGTCGGTGGGATTCGGGCAATCCGTCTGGATTACACCGCATCCTCCGCTGCCCGTTTCGGCAAGAAACTGCTGGATATTCTCGGAAAAGTCTATATTGATGTATTCCGGGGAACGCCGATGATGGTTCAGGCGGTATTCCTATACTATGCATTGCTCAATGTTGTGCATTGGGATAAGATGACCGCCGCAATCTTTGTCATTTCCGTCAATACCGGCGCCTATATGGCAGAGATCATACGTTCTGGTATTCAGGCCGTAGATATTGGTCAGACAGAAGCTGCCCGCTCACTTGGTATGAGCAATATTCAAACCATGATGAACGTCGTACTTCCCCAGGCAGTGAAGAATGCCTTCCCTGCGATTGGTAATGAATTCATCGTTAATATCAAAGACTCTTCCGTCCTGATGATCATCTCCATTGCGGATCTGATGTTTCAGGCAAAGTCCATTGCCGGAAGCACGTTCCAGTTTACGGCAACCTATGGAATTACCGCGGCAATCTACTTCATTCTTACCAGTATCGCTTCTCTGATTCTCAATACAATTGAAAAGCGTATGAACAATAAGACTGTCAGCCTTCCCCAGTCGGATACTGATCCAAACAATATGAAGCTGGCATCCGAAGGAAAGGAGAACTGAAATGAGTGAGTCGGTTGTAACCATTCGTGATCTCAGAAAGAGTTTCGGTTCTCTTCAGGTACTCAAAGGGGTAGACTTTGATGTTCATGAGTCTGAAGTGGTATGTCTGATCGGATCATCCGGTTCCGGAAAATCCACCCTGCTTCGCTGTATCAATCTTCTGGAAAAGCCGGATGGTGGTTCCATCACCGTCTTTGGGACGGATATTCTGACCGTATCCAACGTAGATAAATACCGGGCAAATGTTGGCATGTGCTTCCAGCAGTTCAACCTGTTCTCCAACATGAGTGTTCTTAAAAACTGCATGATCGCTCAGGAAAAGGTTCTGCATCGCTCCGCAAAGGAAGCCGAGCAGAAAGCAATGTACTACCTCAAGAAGGTCGGAATGGAATCCTTCGCCCATGCGGATCCCTCAAGGATCAGTGGCGGACAGAAACAGCGTGTTGCGATTGCTCGCTCCCTCTGTATGGAGCCGAAGCTGATGCTGTTTGATGAACCGACTTCTGCCCTGGATCCGGAAATGGTCAAGGAAGTACTGGAAGTCATGAAGCAGCTTGCGGAAGAAGGCTTAACCATGATCGTCGTTACTCATGAAATGGGATTTGCCTCACAGGTAGCGGATCGGGTTGTCTTCATGGATAAAGGTGTCATAGAGGAAGAAGGTACACCCGAAGAAATCTTCTCTCACCCTAAGAGCGATCGAACCAGGGAATTCCTGTCACACTTCATTAACAGCTGAATCACCTTCAAAACCCAACATAAGCCATGTGAGAAGCAGTCTTACATGGCTTTTCTTCTGGAGAACGTAAACGATGGTCTCTTTTATTTATGACAGGTTCATATCTTATTCGTCATACAATAAGGCTATGAAACTGAAGCGGATTTACATCGAGATTACCAATGTATGTGATCTTTCCTGTTCCTTCTGTAAGAAGAATCAGCGTTCGCCAGAGTTCATGTCATTAGACTTTTTTGAAGAGGTTCTGAAACAGGCCGTTTCCTATACCCCTTATATCTACCTTCATGTTCAGGGAGAACCTCTGCTTCATCCAGAGATTCACAAAATTCTGGATTACTGTTTAACCTATGGCGCAAAGGTCACGCTGGTTACCAATGGTACTTTCCTTGCACCGCAATTGATTACGCATCCTTCCCTATACAAGGTATCGGTTTCCCTTCAATCCATGGATTCCCGATCTCCTGATTCCATTGATTCCTATTTATCCAGAATCCTGGAAACCGCAGAAACCGCATCGCGACAGAGTTCCCCTTTTATCGAACTGCGGCTATGGCGCAATGATCTGCGCAATACCTCCGTTGGAAAGAAACTGATGAAGGAACTGGAACAGCGCTATGACATCCAGGAAACGGTACGTAAAGGCAGTATCCACCTGCTTCCTCACGTCTTCATGAGTTTTGATAATGAATTTGAATGGCCCGCATTACATGAAGTGCGTTCTACGCAAGGCACGTGTCTAGGAGGACGGAATCAGCTGGCTGTTCTTTCGAATGGGATGGTTGTCCCCTGTTGTCTTGACGCAGATGGGCTCATACCCCTTGGCAATCTTCATGAATCTGAGCTTTCCTACATTCTTGAGTCAGATCGTTATCAAAAGCTGATTCATGGATTTCAAACCAATCGCATCGAAGAACCGCTATGCCAATCCTGTACCTACCGTTATCGGTTCGATTCCTCAGACCACCATGATACAGATCCCCTCCCATAGATTCTGACGCAGTAATGTAACACTGCGGTCCAGTTCCTGACCACGTTGTTGTTCAAAGAAATGGGAAGATTCGTGGATCACATACATTCCGCCAAATTCCTGTTGAAAGAGTTCATTCAGCCATGGAATCAGATCCATGAAGGATACGGTTAAAGGTATCTCACATTCAAATCGTTTCTGAATGGCCGGAAAGTTCAGCCATAGTCGCAGTGTTGTTCGTTGGTTCATACAGTTGGATCCTCCTTGCGTGATGTTGTTGGAACAGGATACCCTGATTTGGTTTCAGCGTTCGGTAGTTCGAAACATAGCGATACTGATTCTGATAGCCGCTGCCAATGAACAGATACGGAATGGAATCCGACACATACCCATGTCGATGAAAGGAAGCTTCATCAAGGAATAGAATCGGCTTTATATCTTCAGATGTATTTATCTCTTCTTCCTTGACTGGATGAAGCCCTGCCTGCTTCATCGCTTCATAGAAACCCTGACGTTCCTGGGGCAGTTCACTGATGACAAATAAGTTTGAATCTTCTGGGAGATCCACCCATTCAAAGGTTTCCGTATCCATGCCAAGGGGAATTCCGTTTCCTGAATATGCAGTTACTTCAAGATGTTCTGGAATCCTTGGAATCGTATAGGGAGTCCTGTATTGAAACCGCTCGTCCGCCTCATTCATCACCCCAATAAGCTCCGCTTCTTGAATCAACTGATACCGCATCGCGAGAAGATGATTTTCATGCGCCACATAGGCGGTATTCTTCGTGTTAGAACCGGCATGTACGGGAAGCTCAAAGATTGCGGAACGCTCCTCCAAGGAGGTACTGTTTAAGGCAATTCTTACTGAAATCATGGATCGATCCCGATACGCAAGTACAGAAGATACCGAAGAAAGAAGAATTAAACGCAGATTCCATTTTTCACTATGCAGGATACAGCGATGGATCAACTCCCGCATGGATTCCTCTGCCTCAAACAGTGAACTGAGATCGGTTATGACCAGCGTCTTAAGTGTGTACGAAGAAGATTGGAGATGTTGAAACAGAACGTTGATCGACGCCTCTTCTTCACTATGAACAACTCCACCTACCGCATGACATTTCTCCATAGCCCCGTTTAGAAGATGCAGGTCATCAATCACAAAGAGTTCTTCGCCCTTTGATGCATTACGAATCAATTCATACATCAGCACCTGAACAAAGGATGCCTTCTCTTCCCGGTTCATGCCATATATTGCAAGCAAGCGATCGGCAATCACATACGGACGCACGTCGGTATGATAGTAATCATCAAGCAGCCCAAGGCGCAGACCATCACCTTCGTTCAGTTCATCGATCCCAATCGTTTCCGGAATCGTCTTCCATAAGTGATGTGGCACATCTTTAGATACTGCTTCCGCAAGAATCCTACGGATCAGTTCTTCCGCTTCCGTTAAAGATGCACTTTTATGCATGGTTATGGTACGGGTACGATGTCCCATCGCATCCAGAATGGAAAGATCATTTCGCTGGCCATCACTTGGGGCGCCAGTAAATCCAGCCTGAAATCTTGTCAGTATACCATCACAAAGCAGATACCCTTCCCCTGGCCGCCGAATGAATGAAGCATCGGGACAATGCAATACCTCCTTACTGTCCTGTGCCTCCTGAACTTTCAGGCAGAGCTTGAATCGGGTATTGGACCAGATCTGATCATCCACGATTCCTCCGGGTTTCTGTGTAGAGAGAATCAGATGAATGCCAAGGCTTCGGCCAATACGGGCAATACTGATCAGATCCTTCATAAACTCCGGGTATTCCCGTTTCAGCTCCGCAAACTCGTCCACAAGGATAAGTAAGGATGGAAGATATTCCAATCCATAGGATTCTTTCCATAACGACTGATATTGCGAAAGATCAGAAACTGAAGTTCCACAGGATAAGCCAAGTTCATGAAACAGTTCCTGCCGGCGCAGACATTCATTGTGAAAGGAAACCAGGGTTCGATCGATATCGGAGGCGTCAAGGTTCGTTACAACACCTGCACAATGCGAAATGGAATAGGAATGGTTGGAAAACAGTGATGCGGCTCCACCGCCTTTAAAATCAATCATGACAAACTGGAATTCCCTTGGACTGTAGTTAACGCATAATCCAAGCAGAATCGTACGTATCAATTCGCTCTTCCCGCTCCCGGTCATTCCCGCAATTAATCCATGCGGGCCATTTCCTGCTTCATGGAGATCAAGATGAATCACTTCCCCATCTGAACCTATACCGATCGGTACAGAAAGTGAACTTCTGCCGGTATGAGTTTCCCAGGCATCTCGAATCGAAAACCCATGACAGGAATAAAGACCATATAGCATCGAAAAAGATGGGCTCTGTTCGTTATAAACAGTTGCTTGCGAACATATTCTAACGGTAAGCGCTTCAAGTTCTTCTTTCCAGTTGCGTTCCCCGCTTTCAAACGTTACCCGAAGCGGACCGATGTCCGTTCCTTCAACCATTCCTTTTGTAAGGTCAATTCGTAACTCACTGTTGGATGGAACAATTCCGCGGTCACTGAAACTCACCACATGGGAACCACCCGCATCGAAAAAGGAAAGCAGTTCCAGCTTCTGTGCCAATACAACGACCTCTTCTTCCATTTCATTCAGCTGGCGTTGTATCTCGTTGACTTCACTTTGATTGGAACAGATCATCCGGATCCCATAACTTCCATAACAATGCGGAATCTCCCGGAAGAAAGGATGTCGTTCAATAAATGCAGGATCTGCCAACAGAATCAGATGAAGTACATTGCTGGAATAATAAAACAGCAGCTGA
Organism: Solobacterium sp.; assembly: GCA_017469355.1. Classification (GTDB taxonomy): domain Bacteria; phylum Bacillota_I; class Bacilli_A; order Erysipelotrichales; family Erysipelotrichaceae; genus Bulleidia. Next base: position 9,038 of record JAFUGM010000023.1, read on the forward strand.
TACAGCAGATAATAAAGCATGGAAATACATTGTTCATCATAGAGAATCGAGCAATGATGAACATCTTTCAATGACAATACTAACGGTGCAGAGATGGTACGATATGGCGACAGTTGAGATTCAATGAGCTCAGATAATGGATCCATCGCATTACAGCGAAAGGTCTGTTCCACCTCTAACATAAATGGTTGCTCGGCGAAGCCTGCCCGTATGAAAAGAAAATCTTTCTGAAACGGCTGTCCCCGACCAAAGTTATCTTCCTCAGGAATGGTTGGATAATTGTCTTCGAGCCATTGCCTTAAATGTGACTGATAATTCTGAATCTGCCCTTTTACTTCTTCAAGATAGGATAGATACGAAGTAATACGCGTCTTGTTTGCGGCTATGATCTGTCGGTTTTCATAAAGCCGCTGCATGGGTGTCCAGATAAGAACAGATACCACCATGACTGCAGGAAGCAGTAATAACGGCAGAAATTCGTGAATCTCACGGCCATTCAGCCATGCTTGATACGCAGCTAAGATCCCGGAACAAAGCGAAGCCGCTGCCATCATCAGGGATGGACCGATCATAAACAAAAGCGGACTCCGCTGCCGTACAGAAAACGGCAGCGGGTCCTTCAGCGTGATATGAAAGGAAAACGCAGGGGGTTCCATACGATAGACCGGCGGTGAAAGGAGGTAGAACCCGGAATCATTTGATGCCAAGTAAGGCCGGTCGATCAATTCATCCATATGTACATAGAGGTTTCCAGGAGAATTGATGGAAACAATATGGTCCCCCGAAAAAACAATTACCGCATTCAGTACTCGGAACCGGCTCCCTGTTTCAAATTGACCGCTTCTGAGTACTTCCCCATCCAACTCACCGATATCACTGCCCAGTGTGTCGGTGATCGTATGCGAATGATTGTCTACCGTGAATTGATGTGAAGAGAGTCGATTATCCTGAATATAGATATCATCATCAATTGCGTTACCGATAGTGTATCGATCCTTTGTCTTCCATGTGATCAGAACCTGATAGGATTCGTCATATGGTGACAGGTACAGAACACTGGTTCGGCCGGCAGAATCATTAATTCTGTATGTGCTGAAACAGGGATCCTCATGATGAGAAACGATAAAGTCATGAGGTAAATGGAGGAGAAAATCCTGACTTTGTTGGAATACTGGAACCTTGTGTCCCAGTATGGGTAATACGGTGCGTTTTTCCTTCAGAAGAACGGCTTCATACCGCCCTTCTTCCACAATCCAGCAGATCATTGTTTCTGACGTACCAGGATTGTGCAGCTGATTCTGTAAGAATCATCCGTAGTACGGATCGTTACGATCGCAGATCCCTCGTTATGCCCGGTAACAGTTACTCCATTCACCGTAGCAACCTCAGGTTGATCGCTTTGACAGATCAGATCCTTGGATGAGATTCCCGGAGGCAGTCCAGTGAGCTCAATCACCTTTGACTCTCCAGGAGAAAGGATCATCGAGTACGATGAGATTCTAAGCGCTTCACCATTCACTGCCGATTCTCCTTTCTTCCCTTTCAAACGGTCTTTTCGTGTGCACCGATCTACGAAGTGACCGTTTTCCATATGTGTCGACAATCCGGGAATAAGACTGCCGTTATGTTCATCCGCAAGTACGATCGTCTTGGAACAACCAAGACGCCCTGCGGCAGTTGACTTTGAATTCAGTTTGATATCTGCGGACTTATAGGCTTTGATATCAGCACATACCAGAACATCTTCGTTTCCATCCGAACATTCATCTAATAGATCTGCCGGCAAGGAAGTAGAAACCACATTATGATTCCCTTCACTGTCATAAAGATGTACCGTACTGTCTACCGTTGCTTTGGCACCAGCTTCTGCCACGATATCCGCTAATGGCATTCCCGCAAGCTTCATTGCCATCTGAACGCCTCCCATCACGCTGGCAGAAGCACGAAGGGATGCCTGGGCACTCATATTCGAGTCACAGATTTCCCGCACCTTGCCATTACGGATATCCATTCCGACACAGTTTTCCTGAGAGAAAGAAAGCTCTGCCCTTCCGCTTGCATAAAGATTCAGATTCAATGACATCCCGATCGTTAATACGGGAGAACCAGGTACTGGAACCTCCATATGAACTAACGGAAGCGTCAGTTCTACCGTATCTTCTGGTTCCTGAAAGAAGTTTTTTACCGCGCTCAGAAACTCAGAAGAAGGAAGTTTTGAGAAATCGCTGACTTTACGGTTACTGTAAGAAGCTGAAGCACTGAGGTTTTCCGAAGTCGTAAAGTCGACCCGGAAATAGCCATCTTCAACTGTTGTGCCCGAAGTTTTCCAACGAAAGCCGGGCTTCACGTTATGTACGCTCAGTTCTCCAAGCACCTTAAGGCCTTTCGCTGTCGTTTTACTCACAGACGCATTCACCCCTTTGGCAGTAATGGAATAACTGACCTGATAGCCATGAACAGTCGTTGTCTTTGATAACGACGATACGGAAGCCATCAAAGATGGAGTTTCATTGGAAGAAAATGCGCCCTCCTGAAGTACAGTTCCATCCAACTCATCAATAATCAGCGCATCCGTAAAGTCGATCTCAAAAGACTCAACGGAATTGATGGAAGAAAATACATCTTCCGCCTGGGCAGGTTCAAGCACTGCGTTCTGCCCTTCTTCGGTTTGTTCTACTTCGGTAATTTCATAGAGCACAGGTGAATGATCGTTAGAATCGGAATAGACATATTGTCCCGGAGTAATCTCCGCGGTTTTCCCATAATAGGCAATTCCCGCTTCCTCATCGATGGATTCATAGGGTTCTGTAGCTTCTTCGATCTCTTCATTCAGTTCATATTCAACAACATTGCCGGTAATCGGCCGATGATTGATGTTTTCGATCACCTTCATTAAACAGGCGATGGCTTCTTCTTTCGGCAGTTCCTTCTTTGGCAGAAAGCGGTCATGACGATCTAAGCTAAACAACCCCGCTGCCACTGCCGCTGAGATATGATCCGGAAACATGGAAGCAGAACGATCACGAATAGTGACTGCGGTGCTTCCCTTGACTTCACGCTCTGCAAGATTCATTAATGTGTATGCGGCCCATTCCCTGGTAAGAACCGCATCCGGGTTGAAGGGAGTGCCTGTATCAAGCACCTCCCATTCCACCGCGGACTGTACCGAATCAAAATACGGGGATTCCGGAGTTACATTTATGAAATATGGGCTAGGAGACAGAAACTCCCGAATTCCCGCATTCTGATCAAGTAGCGTAATCCATTCACCAAGCGTGATGGAATCAACTGGTTCCGCCCTGCAGCCTGATGTGATGATCAGTAAGAGCGCAAGAAACAGCCGAACTCCCTTATGCCTGCATGCCCTGGGCATTTCCGGTGATCGTTGTTTCCAGGGTATCGTAGCTGTCGACGGTCCGATCCAGGAACGCCGCATATGTATCAATTACTTCCTTCTGTTGTTCAAATCTCGCCGCAAACTGAGTAAAGCGGGAGCGAATTGCTTCTCCGGCTTCAGAAATCCAGGTATTACCTGTCTGTTTCATCTCCCGATTCATCGCATTCAGATCTTCCTGCATACGTTCATTGCAGGAACGAATACGAGCTGCACATTCACTGACTTCCGCAAGTGAAATCTTCAGATTATCCATAGTTCACCCCCTTATCTTCCTAAGGCATTCGCCTGTGCAGTCAGATCATCCTGAACTGCCCGATACGACTTGGCAGAGTTTCTCAGAAACTCCGCGTATTGACCGCATAACACAGCCATCTCCCGAAAATCTGTCTGGAATCGGGAAATCTGGTTGGAAAAGGCTGTATTGTCCTTTCCTTGCCAGCCAGCTTTCATCGTATCAACCGCATCAAACAGGTTCTGGTACGATCTTGTGTAGTCCTGATTGGACTCGTCGATCCTGGCAGCGCTGGCTTCCAGCTGTTCAGGTTCGACGGTAATGGAACGCATCATCTTATTCCTCCTTCTCTATGTTCTATATAGCGGGAGATGTTCCAATCTCCACGCGCAGGAATCAGAAGTTATGCAGGGACTTCCTGCGCTGCACTCCTCCCCGGGGGCGCCGCTTTCATATACTTTTTAGCGAGCGAATTTTAAACTCCACGCCAAAAAGAAAAAATCCTTCAAAAACAGAGATCGTTTCAAAGGATTTTTAAGTTTTGATATCTATTCAAAGGATACAGTTTCGATGGCTCCGTCCAGTTCATAGCGGATCGTAATCCCATGATCTGGAAGAACTTCGAGCACTTTGGCTTTGGTAAGATGACGGAGGCGATGATACTGTTCCTTCATCTCTTCGGTATAGGAGGAAGGATCATCACTGGTCAGAAAGACACCGCCAAGTAAGGCAGAGATGGTCGCAAGCTTCTCCTTCTGTTTCTCAGTTAATGAGATATTCTTACTGCGAAGGAAGAAGACATCAGGATCTGAGAGATAGGCCCTTCCATTCAGCTGACGGCGGGAAATGATATTCCCGATTGCCTGTTTGGTGGAAGGGCGTTCCCGATGAATCACCTGCATATACAGCTTATCGTTCCAGTCCAGTGTCACATCACAGCTGATTCGACAGTATTCCACAAGTCCAAATGCAGGCATGACCGGAACCCCGCACCCAAGGATTGGATGTTCGCCACAGAGTTCCCGCAGGAATTCCATCGCCCGGCGCATACGAGCAGCTCTTGTTTCATGAACCGATCCATACGGCGCTGCGCCATAGAGGAAGTCCAGCTTCACAAGATCAAAGCCCCATTCATCAAACACCCGATGGAATACATCCCGAAGGTATTGCCTGACCTCTGGATGATCAATATCGAGGGAATCAAATCCAGACCAGTTACAGCCACAGGTGAAGTTTTCACCATTGACCTTTAAGAACCAGTCAGGATGGGTCTGGTATAACGCACTCTCTGTTTCTGCCACAAACGGTGCCAGCCACAGCCCTGCTTCAAAGCCAGCAGCGTGAATCTCTTCCACCATTGCCTTCATTCCCTTTGGGAATTTTGTCCGGTCTTCTTCCAGCCAATCACCGATCTTCGGCTCCCAGCCATCATCAATCTGAAACAGATCCCCTGGTTTGAAGATGGTTTTACATCCACTTAGATCCTGAAGAATAGATGTTTCATCAATATTCTGGTACCGGTTATACCAGCTGGAATAGCCATAGAGTGGCTCAGCAGGGATTCGTTTCTGAGGCAGTTCATCAAACCATCCATCATAGACGTCCTGTTCTCCGCCTTCCTTGAAGTAAAGATCAAACAAGGCGTACTCCCCACCAGATTCAATGCCATAACAATCCCGCTCAATGGTGAGATGCTGGAGGTTTGCGTCATAGGTAAACATCGTATAGCCAGGATCTTCATCTAATGATGCAAGAAGACGTACATGTTTTCCATTCCGGAAGCTGCACCAGGAGAAGCCATGGGTAACTCCGGATTTATATGGATAGTTCACAAAGTGATAATCGCCATATCCATCAAAGTGAAACTTCTTCACGCCGAAGGAAGGAATCCGATGAAGACCACGGATGGAATCTGTTACCGAATACTCTGGGCAATAGGTCCAGGTCTGATAACCATTCATGAAGATCTTTTCATCCGTACTGATCGGAACATCCAGTTCTGCCTTAATGGATAATATCTGACCCTTGGGAAGATGGAAGTAAATGTGATTGGCACCGGTTGTCAGTTCGTGGGTGCCGTTCAGTTCAACATCCTTTCCACCGGAAAGCAGTTTTACCTGCCAGTTCATCGCTGTCATGATTATCCCTCGTGACGGGCAGCGAGTTCCCGGTTCATGGATTCGATCTTCTCATCCGTAAGCTTGAACCGATTCTTAAACAGAATAAACGCACCAAAGAGACCAATAATCGGAAGCACCGTCATCAATAATCGAAGACCGGTAATTGTTGAAGCACTCTGCGCAACGATCGCACCTTCCGTACTGTCATCACCAACAAGACCAATCACATCAAGACCAATTCCACACAGGAATACCGCAAGTCCACTCGCCAGTTTTACGACGAATGTCTGCATGGAGAAGATCACAGATTCTTCGCGTTTGCCAGTTGTCAGTTCGCCATAATCCACGGTTGCGGAGAGGAAGACTGTTGTAAGAACGGTAAGAATACCATTGGCGAGGAAGACAAACAGTCCCGCAAAGCAGATAACAAACATATTGTTCGCAAGACCAAGGAAACATGCGCCAAGAATCAATGCATAGCCAACGATTTCAAGAATGACGCAGATGCGGAAGATGGTTTCATTACTGAGCTTTTTCCGCAGGAACGGATACAGCAGCATCATCGAAAGAATCTGAGATGCACCGCCGACCATGTTGAATAACATATGGGAGCTGGCCCAATCTGCGCCGCCAACATCATATTTGAAGAAATAGATCAGCAGGTTGGATGTAATATAAAGTGCCGTATTCACAAGAACGATGGTCAATACCACTACCATTGCCTGATCATTCGCAAATAATGCCTTAAACATATCTGAGATCGTCGCAGTTTCACTCTGTTCTTCCTTTGAGGAAGGCTCTTCTTTGACGGAAAGGAACAGAATCGCTTCTACAATCACGAATAACACCGCAACCGCAAGCGTAACCCACGCAAAGCCTGCGCGCTCACTCGCCTTGTCAATTCCCCCCCCGATCAACTGAACGGAACGCATCGCAAATACGGTGATCAGCGCATTACCAACTCCAGCGCAGGTACGGCCGACAACCGACATGCTTTCCCGATCCTTCGGCTCGGTTGTAACCGCAGGAATTAAAGACCAGTAAGGAATATCCATCATTGTGTAGGTGACGCCCCAGAGAATATAGATCACCGCAAAATATGCCTTTAATCCGCCGTCCGCAAGTCCCTTCGGCACCGCAAAGAGCGCATAGAGCACAAAGGCGTTCAATACCGTTCCGGAAAGAATCCAGGGGCGGAATTTACCCCACTTCGTACGTGTTTTTGCGACAACAATACCCATAAACGGATCATTCACCGCATCGAATACCCGGGCGATCATCAGAATCAGGCCGACAAAGCCGGCAGAAATTCCGAGAATCTGATTGTAGTAATACATGACATAGCCACTGCTTAATGCATAGACCATGTCCTTTCCGACCGCGCCAAGCCCGTATGCGGCGGTCTGCTTTTTCGAAAACTTCATGTTGTTCCTCCCTACTTCACTTCAAATTCCACTACTGCATCTTCTGTCTGTTCACAATGAATTCTTAAGGTCGCTGTCCCTGAAGCACCTGTAGTTTTAAGGTACGTACCTCCCATACCTCCCTCAAGCACTGCAGTTGCTGGACCACAGAGTTCCAGCGGTCCTTCCACTTGGAAGGTAACTGGAAGCTGCGCATAGACAGCAGCGTTATTATTTTCATCGAGAACCCGAATACGAATCGCACTCATATCATAGGTGTCTCCTTCATGGAGAATCCGATTGGATACCTTAACCTCAAGGTGAAGCTTCTGACCTGGGGTTTTGGTTACACTGGCAATGACCTTACCGTTTTTCTTTGCGTCAAAGCGCCATACGGTTGCTTCTCCACCCCAGTTGCCAACATATTTGCCATAAAGGTTATAGCCATCCTCAAAGCTCATATGATAGCGAACCATGATCCATGTCAGTTCAGCCTTATAGCGTGCCGGAAGATTGGCGAAGCCATACTTTCCTGCCGCTAACATGCATTCACGAATCTGGGTAGCCTGGGTATTGCCAAAGCCTTCCTTGGTGGTAAGCAGTTCCCCGATCGTATCGTCGATCTTCACCGGTCCATGTTTCATTCCATTCCATCCAGAGGAGGTAAAGGATTTAACGAAGTCATTGTTCTTATAGAGCTCAACCGAATCGGCATTGGTGAAGGCGTAGATGTCTCCGACTACCCCGCCGGGATAATCACCGATATCCATCGAGTTACCAAGCTCGAGCACGGGAGTTTTCTCTCCCTGGCTGGCATAGACTGCCGCCGCAAGCTTCGGGTTGCGGAAGCTGTCCATGACGCCATGGTAACAGGTACGGTCACCGCTTCCGAAGTCCTTATGGGTTGGATAATCGAACATGCACCACTGGAAGACACCGGTATGTCCGCCATCTGCGCCTGCCTGATTCATGACTCTTGCATGACGCAGGGCATGTTCCTGACGATGTGACCAGGAATCCCATGGTTTTGTCGGATACATATGGCCATTTGCCTCACTGATCAGTAACGGCTTCTTCATATCCGGCGTAACATCCTTCTTTGGCTTCGCCCCAAGATTTGGTCCATTATGGGAGAAGTCGTTATAGGCATATACATCTTCCAGAAGAGAACTCTTCTCGATATAACGCACACCAGAGGTCGGACGGCTTGGATCAAGTTCATGCGCCGCCGCATTGGTTCTGCGGTAGAGCTCATCGTCATCCATGCTTTCATTGACGCGCACACCCCAGAGAACAATCGAAGGATGATTCCGGTATTCTTTTACCATCTCCCGTACATTCTCAACGCACTGTTCTCTCCAGCATTCTTTCTTTGAGACAAACTGCCAGCCTGGGATTTCCGTAAATACCAGTAGACCTCGCTTATCACATTCCTCCAGGAAGTAGTGACTCTGCGGATAGTGACTGGTACGGACCGCATTGACTGCTAATTCCTCGTCAAGAATTCTGGCATCTTCCCGCTGAAGTGATTCTGAAGCCGCGTAGCCGATATACGGGAAGCACTGATGCCGATTCATACCTCTTAGGAATACCGACTCGCCATTGATGCGGATATTGGTTTCATCCACGGTAACCGTACGGAAGCCAAACTTTACTTCCTGAGTATCAATCGTCGTTCCATCATGTTTTAATTCAACTCTTGCCGTATAGAGTACGCCATGTCCTGGCTTCCATGGAATGACCTGATCCACGGTCAGTGGAATGGGGCCGTTCTTAGCGGAACAGGACGCATTATGCACGGCAGTTCCTGCTTCATCAAGGATCACAATTTCACAGCGATCACCTGCACTGACACGATCAAACTCCACATGAACAATTGCTTTATTCACTGCCGGAGTTTCGACAAACACATCCTGTACCAGAGCATTGGACCGCACATCCAGCCATACATCGCGATAGATACCGCCAAAGGTCAGATAATCGATTACAAATCCAAACGGAGGAATATTGTCATTCTCCGTAGTATCAAGCTTAACCGCAATGAGATTATCCTCTCCATACTTTACGAGCGAAGTAATCTCTGCCCGGAAGGCAGTATATCCATTGGAATGCGTCGTTATTTCCGTTCCGTTCACATATACCGTAGCGATATGTGCCGCCCCATCAAACTGCAGAAACAGGCGTTTCCCATAAAGTTCCTTTTCAATGTGCAGTGTTCTACGGTACCCGCAGACCATCTGATAGTCTTCCGGATCAATGTAATGAAGTGGAAGTTCCTTTACGGTATGCGGAATCCGCACCGCGATTCCTTCTCCTTTTCCTTCCAGAAATTCCTGGGACCAGTGTTCACTGAATTCCCAATGATTGTTCAGCCGAATCATTCCATACTCCTTTCATCAATATTTCAACGAGTGCATGTAAGGCATCCTGATAAAGTATTCCAGATCGCTTTAATCCATCGGTATAAAGGAAACTGTCGATGGAAGAAGTCACAATCTGTTTCAGCACCGGTAATGAGATTTTCCGTACCACACCTAACCGCATTCCTTCTTCAAGCAGCTCATAGATCGGTTCCCATTCGCTGTCAAGATTCTGCGAGATCGCCTTCCAGACCTCCGGATATTTAATCTCAATTCCCTTCAGGTTCCGGAAATCGAGTGTGGCATATTCATCCGGCATCGCAATAAGCACACGTGAGATCTTTTCCTTCATTGGAAGATCTGAGTTCAGAATTTCCCGTTTGCTTTCCTGAATCCGTGCAAATCCGGTCACAACCATATCCATGAGCAGATCTTCTTTCGAAGGATAAAGCTTGTATATGGTCTTCTTCGCCACATGCATGGCATTGGCTACTTCCAGCATGGTAAATTTCAATCCCTTCGTACGGAAGAGTTCAATGGAAGTATTCAGTATTTCATTCTGTAAGTTCTGATCCATATGGAAACCCGTTTTCTATTTCTGGTTTCCATTGTAATGAAATGAAAGCGGTTACGCAAGTAGCGAAACATAAAAAATAGAAAAAAGCTGCAGAATTTGCAGCTCATTCCTCTTCTTCTGCGGTTTCACCGCGGTGAATCTCTTCAATCAGCTGATCGATCTTACGAGCATTTTCTTCTGCCGTATCGATCTTGAAGATAAGATCCGGACACCTCCGGATATCCAGACGCTGACTGAGCTCGGAGCGGATAAATCCTTTTGCCCGCTCCAATGCGCCAATTGCTTCTTTCCGGTTGGTAGCGCCAATGAATGTTACATATACGGTTGCGTAGCTGTGATCATTGGTTACCTTAACATCCGTGATTGTAACGAATCCGATATTAGGGTCCTTCACATCAAACTGAATGATCTCGGAAAGATTCTTTCTTATAATGCCTTCCAGACGTTTCTGTTTAATTCCGGCCATCTCAGCCCTCCGCAGGTACTTCCTGTTCCTGGTATGCCTCGAGCAGATCGCCAACCTTGATGTCGTTGTAGTTCTCGATGGTAATACCGCATTCGTAACCGGAGTTCACTTCCTTTGCATCATCCTTGAAGCGCTTGAGGGAACCAAGTTTTCCAGTATAGATGACAATTTGATCACGGATCAGACGGATTCCGCAATGTGCCGCAAGCTTTCCATCGGTAACCATACATCCGCCAATCGTACCAACCTTGGATACCTTGTAGGTTTCCCGGACTTCGGCCTGACCGATGACAACTTCGGTATATACCGGATCCAGCATACCTTTCATGGCGTTTTCCATTTCTTCGGTAGCCTTGTAGATAATGTTATGGAGACGGATTTCAACCCCGGCATCTTCTGCCTTCTTACGGATGTCAGCGGTCGGACGGACATTGAAGCCGATAATCATCGCCTTGGACGCATCCGCCAACATGATATCGCCGTCATTGATTGCGCCGGCCGTGGAATGAATGACATTGACCTTAACCCCTTCCACATCCAGTTTTTCAAGACTGCTCTTCACTGCTTCTGCACTACCCTGAACATCTGCCTTGATGATGACAGGGATTTCCTTAATTTCACCCGCTTCAATCTCACGGGAGAGATCTTCCAGAGAAACAGCACTGGTCTTACGGCGCTGCTGTTCAATCTTACGGCGCTTTCTGCGGTCCGCAAGTGCACGGGCTTCTTTTTCATCCTCAAATGCACGGAACAGGTCACCCGCTTCCGGCACATCATTGAGGCCGATGATTTCAACAGGTGAAGCAGGACCTGCGGTCTTGAGTTCAACACCGTCTTCATCCGTCATCTTACGAACTTTACCGAAGCAGGTTCCAACGACAACCGGCTGCCCCTGCGACAGGGTTCCATTCTGAACCAGGAGTGTTGCGACAGGACCACGTCCCTTATCGAGTTTCGCCTCGATGACGGTTCCTACCGCAATCCGGTTCGGATTGGCTTTGAGTTCCTTGACGTCTGCTACAGTAACGATGGTCTCAAGCAGATCGTTGATACCCTCGCCCTTTTTTGCGCTGGTATTGACGAAGATCGTATCTCCACCCCATTCTTCCGGCATGATGCCAAGCTCGGACATTTCGTTTTTGACACGATCCGGGTTGGCATCCGGTTTATCCATCTTATTGACAGCGACAATCATCGGAACATCAGCTGCTTTCGCATGGTCGATCGCTTCCTTTGTCTGCGGCATGACACCATCATCTGCCGCTACGACAATAACCGCGATATCAGTGACACCGGCACCACGGGCACGCATAGCAGTAAATGCCTCATGACCTGGTGTATCAAGGAAAGTAATCTTCCGCCCATTAATCGATACCTGATAAGCACCGATCGCCTGGGTGATACCACCGGCTTCCCCCGCTGCCACCTTCGTGGAACGGATTGCGTCAAGCAGTGTAGTTTTACCATGGTCGACATGACCCATGATCGTAACGATCGGAGGACGCTCTTCGAGCAGGCTTGGATCATCCGCACCTTCTTCATCTTCGAGACTGTCTTCTTCTCTTGCCTTGACCTTGGTCGGTTCAATCTCATATTCAAGACATACGGTTTCCACCATATCATCATCAAGTGTGGTATTGATGGTAACCATCTTTCCCTGCATGAAGAGAACCTTGATCAGATCACTGGAATTTCGTCCGCACTTTTTCGCAAGTTCACCAAGCGTAATTCCTTCAGAATAGGTAATTTCATGAATATCCGGTCCCTTACGGGCTGGAGCACCGGTAAACTTACCGGCATTGTTATTATTGTTGTTTCTGCCCCGCCGATTGTTATTCGAACGGTTGTTTTTCCCGCGGTTATTTCCTCCGCGAACTGGTTTCTTTGGCATATTTTACTCTCCTTCCTGCATGGAAGAGCCGTACTCTTCCGCTCACGTCCTGACGCATCGCCTCTTTTCTAACTTCATTTCTCAGCTCAGAAATACCGTTCCAGGGTTTCCCAGAACTCCTCTGGAACACTTACTTCCAGTGACCGTTCCAGAGCTTTTGTCTTACGCGCAGCCGCCGCCGCTTCGGGGCTCTTTTTCAGGTAAGCCCCGCGGCCATTGGCTTTTCCGGTTGGATCCGCCTGAACGATTCCTTCCGGGGTGCGGACAATCCGAAGCAGTTCCTTTTTCGGAAGCTGTTCTCCGGTTGCCACACAGCGCCTCATCGGGATCTTTCTCGGCATGGATTATTCCTCGTAGTATTCTTCGTATTCGTCGTAATCGATATCGTACTGTGCTTCTTCCTCTTCGATTGCCTGACGCTCGATTTCATCCAGTTCCTCTTCCGAGTAAACCGGCTTCATGATATCGCCGCTGTCCTTCTTGAGCTGCTTGAGCAGTTCATCATTACGGGTCTTGATTCCATCATCTTCACCCTTTCTGCGGCGCTTCTTTGCGGGAGCCGCCTGCTTGGGCTTCGTGGTATCCGCCAGTTTTTCAAAGCGGGAAATGTAATCATTCTTCGCCGCAACTTCTTCCAGGTCAGCCTTTTTCTTCTTTGTATCCTTAACAACAATCGGCTCTTCGACTTCCGGTTCTGCCTCAGGTTCTGCTTCTTCGATAACCTCAGGTGCAGGTTCTTCTGCTGGAGCTACCTCTGGCGCAGGTTCTTCTTCAGCGACTGGTTCACTTACTTCCACAACGGCAGGAGCTGCTTCTTCTGCCGGATGAACTTCACGTGCCATTTCATCACGGATACGCTCACTCATCATTTCCTGCATTTCTTCCGGCAGGATGTCTTCTTCTGCGGCCGCTGCGGCTGCTTCGCTTGCCTTCTGTTTCGCAAGCTTTTCTACCGCTGCCTGACGTTTTTCTTCCGCGGCTTTCGCTTCCGCCTCAAGGCGTTCAATCTCGCGGCGGTTGATTTCCTTCTGAATTTCAATGCGGCGTGCTTCTGCCTCAGCTACGAGCGCTTCATAATCAACACCAGCTTCTTCCAGTTCTTCACGGGTCTTAATGTCAATCTTACGACCGGTCAGTTTCACCGCAAGGCGGGCATTCTTTCCCTTCTTACCAATCGCAAGGGACAGCTGATCTTCATCGACGATGACAGTCAGAGAACGTTCATCTTCTCCTGGAAGTACGTTGACAATTTCTGCCGGTGCCAATGCGTTGCGCACCAGTACGGTGAAGTCTTCACTCCACTGGAAGATGTCGATCTTTTCACCCTTCAGCTCTTCAATGATTTCCTGTACACGGGCACCACGCTGACCGATACATGCGCCAATCGGGTCGATTTCGGGATTGTAGGAAACCACCGCCATCTTGGTGCGTTCGCCTGCTTCACGGGCAATTGCCTTGATCTCAACAACTCCCTGTGAGATTTCCGGCACTTCCTTTTCAAACAGACGCTTCACCAGCATCGGATCAGCACGGCTGACCAGAACCTGAGAACCTTTGGGATCGGTATTGACATCGGTGATGACAACCCGGATCTTCTGCCCTTCTACCAGACGTTCATTGGGAATCTGTGCACTTCTCGGCATGAGCGCAATGGTCTTGCCAAGATTGATCAATGCGAACTTATCCTTTACGGTTTCGACAATACCGATCACCATTTCATAGAGCTGATCGATATAAGCGTTATAAACCGCGATCTTTTCTGCTTCACGGATCTTCTGACGGATGACATTGCGGGCAAGCAGTGCCGCAGCACGGCTCATGCCGGTAATTTCTACCTTGCGACGGATCACATCGCCAAGATACGTATCTGCCTTGAGCTCACGGGCATCCGGAAGATCGATTTCCAGTTCATCATCCTCTACGTTTTCGACAACGTTATAGAGCTGATAAATATCAATCGTCTTGGTCTTTTCGTTGATCTCAACTTCAATATTGATGTCAGAAAGCTCCGCATCCTTCTTGTAGGCCTTGGCCAGCGCTTCCTTCAATGCGTCCTGCAGGACTTCTTCAGGAATCTTCCGTTCGTCTTCGATCGCGCTGAGCGCCTTGATCATGTCTTTGTAATTGAGTTCCATTCTTACTATCTCCTTAGATCCTCACCGCGAGACGTACAAATTCCGCCTCGGTTTCATCAAATTCTGCTGTACGAGTCGCTGCCTTATCCCGGTAGCTGATCATGATGGTAGACCCCTCATAGGACTCCACCTGTCCGGTAATTTCCGTCATTTTCTTCACCGGATGTTTCAGACGTACATAGATATACGGCTGTTCCATCTGTTTCAGTTCATGAATATCCTTTACTTCGCGCTCTGCCCCCGGGCTGCAGACCTCAAGGGTGTATGCGCCGGGAATCAAATCTGTATTGTCCAGCACATCACTCAGCTGTTCACTGACGGAAGCACAAGTGTCCAGATCCATCGACCCATCCGGCCGCATGATTGAGATCTGTAACGTATGTTCATTTGAAATCCATTTCAGTTCATACAGGTTCACCCCGCATGAGTTCAGCACAGGTAAGATCTGTTCTTTCAGCGCAGCGATTTGTTCCATTCGTCTCTCCTTAACAACACAAGGAGCGCCATGCGCTCCTTGTTTCCGAGAAAAATAATAACAGAATTTAATGCCGATTCAAGAGAAATTCCGCATTTTAAGTGCGAATTTACTGAATCTGTTCCTTCAGTTGCGTGTTGGTGGCTTCGGCCCAGGCATATTGGGACATATATTCGCCACGGTAGCTGTTTGCGGCAGAGCGTTTCCGGGCAAGCCAGTCATAGTAATCACAATGTATATTCTCACTGACAACTGCGATCACGCCTCTTCTGCGGATCAGCACATCCGGATATCCTGCCTGTTCCAGTGTATTGACAAGATCGGATCGGATGTTTTTCAGATAGCTGCGCTTACTGTCGACCGAATCCTCTCCCCACAGTGCTGTTGAAATCTCCGCATTGGAACAGAAGGTTCCTCTGCGATCCACAAGATAGGCAAGCAATTCCCGTGACTTGGCATACTGAAACGATAAGGGATACCCATCTGGTCCATAAACCTCAAAGTTGCCAAAGGCCTGAATACGCAGACGGGAATCGCTTTCCGGTTCCTGTTCGGTAGGATACAAATAACGAAGCTCCTCCAGTTCGGTGCGAACTGCTTCTTCCGAAAGCGGTTTTAACAGAAACCCGCTTGGCCGAAGCGAAATCGCATCATATGCCTCATCGGGATAAGAAGACGTAATGATGAGATTGATGTTCGGGTTTACTGCCTGTGCTTCCCGACAGAGATCCATCCACGGACAGTCTCTCAGGTCGGTGTCAATAAAGAGCACTTCTGCCCCTTCCAGTTCTCGCCGTACTTCCGCCGCATTCCGGCAGGATACGACTTCCGCTTCCGAAGAAACTCCTCGAATCAGTTCCGAAAGATAGGTCAGAGAAATGCGTTCATCATCTGCCGCAATGACTTTCATACCATACCACCTCTAGAATAATGACAATTGATTGCGTTCCTGAATTCCCTCAAGACAGCCAAGCTGGTCCAGCTTTTTCAGCAGTGTATCGCTGAGCTGAGTGCGCTTCATGATATCTTCCCGGGAGAGGAACTCCGCCTGAGATCTTGCTTTTTCAATGGAATCCGCAACGTTTCCTCCTAGACCGTCAATGACAATAAAGGGAGGAATGATCACGTTGTGATTGTCTGGATCATAGGAGAACGCACGGGCTTTGGATTTATAGAGATCCACATTCCCGATGGAATAGCCCCGGGCATACATCTCCTCACATACTTCCAATGTATCGAATAACGCCTTTTCTTTATTGGATACGGTCGCTGCGCTTGCCCGATCCGCCAGCCGGCTTTGAATATCATTCATTCTCGCCCGAACTGCTTCAATTCCACGGGTCATCGTTTCAATCTCATACGCATCACAACGCAGCGTCAGAAACTGCACATAGAAGTTCCATGGCTCATGAACCTTATACCAGGCGATCCGCACCGCCATCATGACATACGCCACCGCATGAGCTTTAGGAAACATGTATTTGATCTTCTTGCAGGAATCAATATACCAGTCCGGAACCTCATGAGCACGCATCTGTTCTTCCTGTTCTGGCGTTAACCCTTTCCCCTTACGAACACTTTCCATGATCTTAAATGACATGAGTGGTTCCAGTTTCTTCGCAAGCAGATAGGTCATGATATCGTCACGGCATCCGATTACTTCGGACAGCGTACATGTCCCTGCCTGAATCAGACTTTCCGCATTGCCAGCCCAGACATCGGTCCCATGGGAAAGACCGGAGATAATGACCAGATCACTGAATACATGAGGACGGGTTTCTTCAAGAACACGGCGTGTGGTACGGGTGCCGAATTCCGGTAACCCAAGTGCACCGGTTTCCTTTTTATAGATTCTGGGATCCGCGCGTAGAGCTTCATCGCTGTAAAACAGAGAGAGTGTTTCCGGGTCATTCATCGGAATCGTTGTCGGCTTGGTCGAAGAAATATTCTGTAATAACCGCATGGCGGTAGGATCGACATGACCGAGAATATCAAACTTCAAAACGTTATCGTGAATGTCATGGAAGTCGTAATGGGTCGTTTTCCATTCCGACTGCGGATCATTGGCCGGATATTGAATCGGTGTGAAGTCTTCAGCCTGATATTCATCCGGAATGATGATGATACCTCCCGGGTGCTGGCCGGTTGTACGTTTCACTCCCTGACAATGTGCCGCAAGATATTCTTTCATGACCTTGCGCATGTTAGGAATATTCATCTTTTCGCAATATCCCGTCACATAACCAAAAGCAGTCTTTTCCGCGACGGTGCCAATCGTACCAGCTCGATATGCATGGGCTTCCCCGAAGACTTCCTTGATAAACGCATGGGCTTTGGCCTGATATTCATCAGAGAAGTTCAGATCGATATCCGGTGTTTTGTCGGCGTCAAACCCAAGGAAGGTCTGGAATGGAATGTTATGCCCATTCCCGCGCATGGTTGCCCCGCAATGCGGACATGTCTTATCCGGGAGATCAAATCCGCTGGCAGCTTCTCCATCATCCAGAAACTCACTGTAGTGGCAGTCAGGGCAGAGATAATGCGGCGGTAATGGATTCACTTCCGTAATCCCTGACATCGTTGCGGTAAAACTCGAGCCGACAGACCCTCGGCTGCCAACTACATAACCATCATCATTGGAACGTTTTACCAGTAAATGGGCAA
This sequence comes from Solobacterium sp., assembly GCA_017469355.1. Classification (GTDB taxonomy): domain Bacteria; phylum Bacillota_I; class Bacilli_A; order Erysipelotrichales; family Erysipelotrichaceae; genus Bulleidia. The sequence goes on from JAFUGM010000023.1 coordinate 26,758, forward strand.
TATAGTAATGAACCCCGAATCCATTTCGAATGATGTTATCCAGCTCCTGATCCAGGCGTTCACTGACAATTGTCGGTACCTGTCCGTTAAACTCATACATGTTGCGTTCTGTTTCATGACAGATTTCCCGAAGTTTATCATCCGAGCCTTCAATGACCGGCGGGAAGGTGCCGGAAGGAACCGGGCGGATCTCTTCCAACATGTCAAAAATACGATGCGGGTTTTCGATCACGATCTCATGAATCAGATCCTCATCTTCGAGAAACGCAAACGCATCCATCATCTCCTGTGTCAGGCGAAGATGCTGGTCAGGATTCTTCGTGCGAATACGAAGATCCCCATCCCGGATATAGAGCGGATGAGTAACCCCACCTACGCCCTGGGCCATGATATATACATCCCGGAAGATCTTCTGATCCGGGGTCAGATAATGCGCATCAGAATCCGCAACGACTGGGCGGTCTGCGATTCTGGCACATCGAATGATTCGCTTCAGAATCTCACGCAGACGGTCATTACTTGGAATATAGCCCTGTACAACTTCTGTACTGTAGTTTCCCGGCGGCTGAATTTCGATATAGTCATACCACTTCATCGCCTCAATTAACCGGGCATCATCCCCATTACATGCCAGCTCAAAAATCTCATTGTTCAAACAGGAACTGCCAATGAGAATATGTGAGCGGTCCTTATCTACACTGCTGCGGCGGATTCGCGCTTCGGCAGCGGCTCCCCCACCTTCCTTGGCCGATTTTCCCATCACGACTAATGTTCCGGTGCAGGACTCACTGACCATTTCATACAGGCGGCGTAAGCCTTCATGATCTTTCGCAAGAACGATAATATGCGAGCGGCGCACTTTACGGTAAGCCGTATCATCCTGTACATTATCCAGATCCTCAAGCGTCACAACGCCCTGTTTACGGCAGTCATTCAATAACGCAGAAAATACCGATGCCAGTACATCCGCATCATAATCCGCACGATGAGCCACATCCTCATCGTAGGTAATTCGATAGAAGTTTGCGACATTGCCAAGACGATAGAAATGCCGCTCTTTCAATACCGCCCTCGAAAGATCCAGGGTATCAATGACCGCATTGGTTAATGGCGGTCGGTTCAGCCGCCGCAGTTCTTCGTTCAGGAAATGATAGTCAAAGGTCGCATTATGCGCTACCAGCACCGCATCCCCGATCCACTCTAGGATTTCATCAATCGCCTCCGCAAATGGTTTTGCTTTAGAGACCATGTCATTAGTGATATTGGTCTTGCGGGTAATCACAGCCGGAATGGAGAACGGAGGCTTGATGAATCTCTGCATCCGATCAATTTCCGTCCCATTGCGAATCTTTACACCGCCAAACTCAATAATTGAGTCGAAATAACAGGAAAGACCAGTTGTCTCAAGGTCGAAGCAGACAAAGGTACAGTCATCCAGTGCTCTATGATCTCCATTGCGAACAATGATCAGTCGATCATTCGCCAGGTTCATCTCACAGCCCAGCCCTACTTTAAACTTGCGGTCTTTCTCCTTTTTCTTTAAGGAAGCCGCAGTATTATAAGCCTTCACAAATCCCTGAACATCCGCATGATCGGTAATACAGATTCCTTCATGGCCAAGATTCCATGCGAAGTTCACCACATCAGCAGCGGTACATACCGCATCCATTTCCGACATGTTGGTATGCATATGAAGTTCCACCCGCTTTTCCTTCGCAGGATCAACGATCGGCTCTGTTTCCTCTTCATCCAGCTGTACGGCAGAGGCTACCAGGTCTTTAGCATAGTTGTCATAGCTGACTGACGCATAGACGGTATAGTGTTTCCCAACCTTGATCTCATCCAGTTCTTCAGCGGTGAAATTGCGGCCTTCAAAGCATTTCACCAGCAATGCGTCTGTTCCATCATAAATGGACAGTGTCTTGATTTTCTTGCCAAGACGGGTCACTACTTCATCACACGCAAACACCTCCCCGGTAAACCGGATGTTTTCCACCGCATCTGTAATTTCCGCAAGTGTTACCGGCGGCCAGTCTTTCCGCTTTGGGGAGACATAGCGCTTCTTCGGTTTGACTTCTTCTGGCTTTGGCTCGGCTTCCTTCTTCCGTACGACGGTATCGACGCTGTAGGCTTCGGCTTCCTTTACCTCAAAGGAAGGATGAAGAGAAGGTACTCCAATTCGCGTAAAGAAATTCGTCAGTTCAATGGAATAGGCACTCGCCGCATCAGCAGAAGATGCGTCATTAAACCGGAATGCGATGGATTCAGATGATTCCTCATAATGAAGACTTGAAGCACGCAGTAAGCTGAGCTCCGGGTCTTCATCATATAAAAACTCAAGATAGGACTGCAGTTCCCCGAGTGAAATTCTTGCATGATCGCAGGTAAGAGAAATGTCCACCGGACATCCACAGGCCTCACTCAGCCAATCCCGCAGGTCACGATAGTCCTGAAATGATAATGGATTCCGGGAATGAAGATCCACGGAAATACGAAAATCACGCCGATAAAAGCGTACATTGCGTATGGTAACGTCCGAAAGATGGGATAGACTTCCCGCATCTTTTCGTTCAAACAACTGTTCCAGTTTCTGTTCCATAATGTATCGTCATTCTATCATGCGCATTGAAAATGTCAGTGCTTGACTTTGTCAGATCCCGAGTTCTTTTCACGATGAACCGGTTCCCCAAGATATTCTTCCAACCGGGCATCGTTGTAATAGAACCAGGCAGAGCGATATTGATGGGCATAGCCATCTCCCATCGCCGTATGAATATAAGAATCGTTCTTCCAAGTCTTAGGAAGATCATACTTCAACGCATCATACAGATCCTCAATTAATGGCTGGTCTGCAGGACTGGCCCCATGGGCAGGAAGAATCTGATGAATCGAGTCAGCCCGTGCTTTGAGTTTGTTAAGCGCAGCTAAAGTTACCCCAAAGGAGGCCTGTTCATCGGCGGAAAGATGGTGCCAGATGTAATGGTTCTGCGCAAGCTGATCCCCCGCAAACAGGCGCCCGGAGGGTTGTTCGAGAAACATCATATGGCCATAGCTGTGGCCTGGGGTATGAATACACTCCACCGTACGGTCGCCAAGATCAAAGATCTGCCCATCCTGAAGAAACCGAATCGCAGTTTGATCTGTAAGAACTGGAGTTTCAATATAAGAAGCTATATCAAGAATGGAAGAGAGTTCCGGCATCTTCTTCAGCCGATGTTCTACCATTGGCCGCTTGCGCTCTGGTGTATCATTCTGTTTCATCTTCCCGTAATCAAGCGGATGAATCCAGACCTCATCGAACCGGCCTGCCCCTAAGGCATGATCGCTGTCCCCATGAGTTAATACGACAGTAATGGGACGATCTGTCAGTTCACGCAAAAATGGCCGGATATCTTCATAACCATATCCCGTATCAATCAACAAAGCACCAGTTTTACCAATCAACAGATAACAATGAATACTCCCGGTTTCGGTAATCCTGAAACAATCCTCAGAGAGCTTCACAATTTCATTCAATAACGGTTTCATCGCTTCCAAGTATACCCGTTACATGGCATAGGATGCTATTACAGTACTCATTCACTCCGTGAGGATTCCGAACTCAGAAGATACAGAAACCACACCAGCATTCCGCCATTCATCGCAAACGCGTCCAGTCCATAGGAAAACTTCGATAAGGGAAGCACCAGCTTCATGACAGAAAGAAGAATCATCCAGACAAGCGGTGTAAACCATAAGGAGTGCTTTGGCAGGGTGATTTTTCCCTTCCATATCATTACCGTAAGTGCGATCAGCGGAATCCCCACAAGAAGATAGGAAACAATGGATGAAAGCTGAAGAAGCTGCAGGATATCCCCTGCCAGCTTCACGGCGCCTGAAACACTCTGATAATGAGCCATCCAGCTGAAGCCAAGCACGCTTGCTGTAATTGAGAAATGAATGATCATCCATCCGGAGGGAAGTAAGGCCATAAGGTAACGGAATCGCTTTCGTTCCTGTTCCATCATTACAAGCTCCGTAATCCCTAGACACCCTGCAAGCAGAAACGGAATTCCAAGTGCCCCGGTAAATAACGTAATACTGAGAAAAGAAAGCGGATACGATGCACCATGACCTGCCCGGATAAATGAAAACGCGCTGTCAACCACTTCAGGATTTACGTAGCCAAGCAGCCAGTCGCCAATCCCAAACAGCAATGCGCCAATGATTCCCGCAATCCAATATCCTCTATAACTTCGACTCATATTCCGCCCCCTTTTTACTGAACCTTCCATGAGAATATCACAACATATAATCTATCTGTTAGTATAAACTAACTATGCTTCAAAAGAATTCCGGAATTCTCATTTGAACTCCGGAAACAGTTTCTTACCAATGTGAGTTTGACTTCTTCAAGTCAGGATCATCGCAGAGAAACACTGCACATCCTGCATCATAGGAGAAGATCGGTTGTCCAAACATCTCTGCCTTTGTGCCTTCCACTTCCCCTGCTTCTACCTGACGGGATGCGGCGATTAATTCATTGATCATAGTAACCGGCACCGGGCACGTCCCATGGCATGGATAAATCGCAGTGATGCGATCTTCATAGGAACGTAATCGTTCAAGAGAAAGCTGGTATGCACGTAAGTTACGCATGGGCCCAAACATGAAGATCCGCCCATCCTGTATCGGATCCCCGCTGAATAACATTCCGCTGTTTCGATCGAGCAATGCGATACTGCCAGGCGTATGCCCGGGTAAGCCGATAACTTCCAAGGGACGATTTCCCGGATCGATTATGTCACCATCATATACGGGAAGGATCTTCTGCCCTTCCGGGATCACATAGTTCACCAGTTCCGCCGGACTCATCCATACCTCATCAAATTCCTCATTACTTCCAATATGATCCCTGTCCGCATGGGTATTGCATAACCGAATAGGAAGTGAAGTGATCTCAGCGGCGAGTTCTCTGGCAGTTCTGACCTTCATTCCGCTGTCCAGCAGCAATCCAAACTCTGTCCCCAGCAACAGGAAAAACCGAACATCTCCATCCTCATAGCGATAAGTTGTTTCATCAATTCTGATCCAGCTCATAGTTCATCCTTTCTAAAACGCAGAAAATGCAGGAGTCCCTGCATTTTCACATTCTTATTTCAGCCAGCCTTTCAGTAACTTCTTGGCAGAACGGATACCGATATTGAGGGCTTCATTTTCAAGTTTATTCTGTGCCTTCTTCGCAAGGCGGTTGCCCCATTCCGCCTGTTCCTTTTCCTTCTTTGCTTTTTCTCTGGCTTCCTGTTTTTCCTTCTGTTCCTGCAGCTTTGCCTGCTTCTTAGCTTCTTCTGCCGCAAGACGTTCTTCTTCCTCTTTCCGATAGATGTCTTCCATCTCTTCGTACGCAGATTCCGGGTCAAAGGACTTCTCGTATTTGCCATAGAGGCTGTCACGTTCGATATACCGCATGACTTCCTCTTCCGGAGCGATATTCATAGAGGACTTCGGAGGGAGAATCTTCGTCTTTTCAACGATTGTGGGCGCACCTTCTTCATCAAGTACAGAGACAAGTGCCTGTCCGGTCTTCATATTGGTAATCGCTTCTGCCGTATCAAGATCCGGGTTCTGACGGAAGGAATCCGCTGCCTGCTTCACTGCTTTCAGTTCCGCTGGTGTATATGCCCGAAGACTGTGCTGAATCCGGTTGGACAGCTGCGCAAGAACGGAGGCAGGAATATCGGACGGACTCTGGGTACAGAAGAAGACACCGACACCCTTGGATCGGATCAGTTTCACAGTCTGCTCAATCTGTTCCATGAGCCGCTTTGGCGCATCGTCAAATAACAGATGTGCTTCATCAAAGAAGAAGACCATCTTCGGTTTATCGCAGTCACCGACTTCCGGCAGACGATTGTACAGTTCGCTTAACAGCCATAACAGGAATGCGGAATAGAGAAGAGGATGCTGGAAGAGAACTTCACATTCCAGCATATTCATAACGCCAAGTCCGCCTTCTGTACTCATCCAGTCATCGATATTGATCGCCGGCATGCCGAAGAACTTATCACCGCCCTGGGTTTCTAGCTGCAGCAGATTACGCTGAATCGCACCGACGGACTGCTTTGAGACATTGCCATAGCGGGTAGTATACTCCTTGGAATGTTCGCCGACATAGTTGGTCATGGCCTGAAGGTCTTTGAGGTCAATGATATCAAGATCCATATCCTGTGCTACCCGGAAGATGATATTCAATACACCTTCCTGGGCTTCTGTAAGCCCCATGATGCGGCTTAATAACATCGGTCCCATATCCTGCATCTTCGCCCGGACGGGATGTCCGTAGTTCTGATAGACATCAAAGAAGTGCACCGGATAGTTTCTTACCTCATAGTCTTCAATTCCCATCGACGCAAGACGTTCGGAAATCCCATCGAGATCTCCGCTTTTGATCATGCCGGAAAGATCACCTTTGACATCGGCGATAAACGTCGGAACGCCTAGCTCCGATAATGACTCTGCGATCACTTTGAGGGTTACGGTTTTTCCGGTTCCGCTGGCTCCGGCAATCAATCCATGCCGGTTCATCTGAGAAGGAATTAATGAAATTTCTTTATCCCCTGCCTTACCGATGAGAATGTTTCCGTCTTTTAACATACTGCTTTCCTGTTTTGAATCCTTTCCTTGACCACTTCAATCGAATACGAATTACTTTGTGAGTTCATACCCGCCAACACTGCGAATCCGCAGTTTATAGCAGGAATGTTCGCCGAAGATCTGTTCCATGGAGGAGATGTAGCGTTCTGCTTCTGCTAACGGCACGAATGCCTGAATGGTTCCCGCAAAACCACCGCCATGAACCCGCCATGCGCCATCGTTCTTGAGAAGATGTTCGCTCAGTGATAAGCCTACCGCTAAGGACTGGTGAGTCAGATCATTTGGCGGATATACATTCTGTAAATACATGAAGCTCGACTGTCCGCTTTCAATAATGAACTTCAGGAAGGAACGGATATCTCCCGTCTCAAGTGAGGCAACTTCGTCCAGCACCCGATCCGTTTCATTCAGGAAATGATAGGCACGTAAGTAAGCACGGTCTCCACATTCCTTTCGAACCTCACGGGCATTTGCGATCAACTGATCCAGTGTCACTTCCGAAAGTACAGTTTTGCCTAATACAGCAGCTGCTGCCTTCATTTCTCCCGGCACCTTGGAATATTCATCCGACAGATCCGCATGACTCTGTTTACAATCCGTAAGAATCAGCGCATAGCCATGACGATCCAGTTCAAACGGAATGTTTCTGACTTTCGGATCAGCTGCGTCTTTAAAATCGATCGTCACAAATCCACCGACCGAACAAGCCATCTGATCCATCAGTCCGGATGCCTTTCCAAAATAGACATTCTCCGCATACTGACCGATCATCGCCTGTTCAATCGGGCTGACCTTATGTTCGTTGTACAGCGCACTGAGAATATAGGCAATCAGAATCTCGAAGGCAGCCGAAGAAGACATTCCACTTCCTGGCAGTACATCACTTTCCGCATAACATACAAAGCCACCGGTCTGATACCCATTCTGCGCAAACTTCGAGGCGATCCCACGGATGAGAGACTCTGTGGTATTGATCTCTGCTTCCTTGATCTCCAGATCACTGATATCTACCGGTTTTACTTCAAAGGCATCCGCATGATAGGCAATCACCGAATCATCGGTTGGTTTTACTACCGCAAGCACATCAAGATCAATCGATGCCGCGAGCACCCGGCCCAGCTGATGGTCAGTATGGTTACCACCGACTTCGGTGCGTCCTGGGGCGGAGAATAACCGTACATCTCCTTCGCCAACAACCGCTTCTGCCCCATCCAGCACCTTAAGATAACGCGCTTTCTGCGCCTCAAGGCGTTCTTCGCCATACAGGAACGTCAGTTTTTCATCAAGCGCTCCCTCGTTAATGGTGTCTTTCCAAGCTTTGATATTCATGAGTCTATGCCTCCTATTTGACCATTCGGGCAAAGGCATCCTTTGCCGCATTCTGTTCTGCCTGTTTCTTCGAGCTTCCCTGTCCGGTTCCCATAATCAGATGATCGACCACCGCATTCATCGTAAAGATCGGTGCGTTGGATGGTCCTTCTTCCTTGACCAGTTCATAATGAACCGATGACCTGCGGTCGGTCTGTACGTATTCCTGCAGTTTTGTCTTATAGTCCTTAAAGACATCAGAACTGGATGGATGAACGATATATCGATCCATCGCTAGATGCAGGAAACGATCTGCAGCTTCATATCCCTGGTCAAGATACAGCGCCCCAAGAAATGCCTCAAACATATCGGCGATGATCGCATCCTTGTTTCGGCCGCCGGTTTTCTCTTCCCCGGTTCCCAGTTTCAAAAATACATTCAGTCCAAGTTCTCTGCCATATCCGGCAAGCGCACTTTCACATACCAGCTTCGAGCGAAGCCGTGTCATTTCTCCTTCACTGAGCGGTGGGTTCAGCGGATAGATCTGCGTGCTGGACCACATCTGCAGCACCGCATCTCCCATGAACTCCAGACGCTCATTATCATGGGCATGATGATGTTCATTCGCATAGGAGGAATGCACAAACGCCTGCTCAATCAGTTTCTGATTCGTTACGCTGAAGTCATGTTCCTTCAGCCATTCCGTAATATTCAATTCTGTTCCTCCGGATTAATCCACAGCCATACCATGTTCTGCACTCCGTTCCCGTACTGCGTCAAGAAACGGAATGAAGTCCGGATTCAAAGAATCCTCCATCATGGTAACTGCGTCCTTACGTGCGGTATTCATCACCGCCGTATCATCATAGAGACTTCCCAGCACAAGTCCAGGAAGACCGCTCTGTCTTGTCCCAAGTATATCACCCGGTCCGCGAAGCCGTAAATCTTCCGCCGCGATCTGAAAGCCATCGGTAGTATTCACCAGTACATTAAGCCGTTCCAGCGCCGTTTCTTCCTTCGATCCGGTCAGCAGCCAGCAGTATCCCTGCTCGCTTCCCCGCTGTACCCGGCCTCGTAACTGATGAAGCTGAGAAAGGCCAAAGCGCTCACTGTCATAGATGATCATTCCGGTCGCATTGACCACATTCATTCCAACTTCCACGACAGTCGTACTGACAAGAATCTGTGCCTCATTGTCATAAAACTGCCGCATGACTTCTTCCTTTTCACTCGAGCTCATCCGCCCATGTAATAAGGCAACCGTATAGTTTTTAAACAAGGTCCGCAATGCCTTGACCACATCTTCCGCAGCCCGGGATGGAGTTTCTTCCTGTTTTTCAATGGCAGCGGTAATCACATAGAGCTGATGTCCGTTAGAAAGCAGATCCAGCACATCATCGAGTACACTTCGAAAGCTGTTTTCCTTCACAAGAACGGTAGTGACCGGCTTGCGGCCAGAGGGAAGTGTTTCAATCGCAGACACATTCATTTCCCCGAAGATCGAAGCTGCCAGAGTTCTTGGAATGGGGGTCGCACTCATCAGAAGGAAATCCGTCTGAACCCCTTTTTCCCGCAATACCTTGCGCTGATTGACTCCAAAGCGCTGCTGTTCATCCGCCGCCACAAAGCCAAGCCGGGCAAATTCAACATTCTCCTGCAATAAGGAATGCGTTCCGACAATCAGCTGGGTTTCCCCGGTCGCAATTCTATGAAGTACATCTTCCTTTTCGACATTGCTTAACCCGCTGTAAAGTACATCAATCGTATAGCCAAATGACCCAAGCATGGTTCTCAATGACTCAAGATGCTGGCGGGCAAGGACTTCCGTTGGCGCTAACAATGCGGCCTGATATCCCGCATCAGCAGCCGCTGCCATCGCAATCGCCGCGACAACGGTCTTTCCACAGCCAACATCCCCCTGCAGTAACCGCATCATCGGAGTGGTGGAAGAAAGATCTTTGAGAATGTCATTCAACGCATCCTTCTGCCCCGCAGTTAACTCAAACGACAGGGACTGAATGATCGCTTCAATCCGGGAAGGATCATAAGCCTTAGGAGCTTTATAAATTCCCTGACCATGATCGCTCTTCAATAATTCCATCGCAGTAAAAAACTGCAGGAATTCTTCATATTTCAGTCTGCGCATGGCCTGACGAATATCTTCTTCACTCTTTGGCTCATGCATGAAGCGTAAGGCATCCGTTTTCGAACAAAGACGGTACGCCCGCTGAAACCGAATTGGCAGAAGGTCATCGATTTCCGCTAACGCCGCATCCATTGCCTTACGAATACTGTCACGTACAGTGCGCTGCTGAATTCCTGCCTTTACTGAATAGACCGGAGTAATCCGATCCTGCTCTTCCATGGATTTTGAAGTATAGGAAATTGCGGTAACCCTGCGCTTTCCCTGATAGATTCCTGTTACGGTAATCACTTCTCCATCCTTGAGCGATCTTGCCCAGGGACGATTGAAGATTGTCACGGCGATGACCATATCATTGCTTAGCACCTGAAACCGGCTGACCGCCCGTCCCTTGAAGTAGGACGTGAAAACTCTGCCGGCAACGGTTCCTTCAAAGCTTACCCGATCCTTTTCCTTCCAGGAGGAGGGATCCGAACAGTTCAAGATGTCATAGCGGGATGGATAATATGTTAAAAGGGCCTCACTGGAAGATATTCCAAGAGACCGCAACGCCTCGATTCGTTTCGGTGTCAGACCCAGACGTCTGTCATTGAGTTCCATCGACAAAATTATATCGTATTTTCACTCAGTTTCATTTTGATTCAGCGATACCGGTTCAGCAGTTCTACATACCGCTTTGCGGTAAGATGCGGGCGGGTAATCGCTTCCCCAACCACAACCGCATGGGCTCCGAAATAAATGCACTTCATCGCATCCTCCGGGGAGTAGATATGCCCTTCCATGATCACATAGGCATCGTCTTTAAAATCCCTGCACATCCGGGCAAACTCCCGGAAGTCCGGCCCATCAATATTCATATTTGAGGTTGATCTGGTATAGCCATACAGCGTTGGGGCAACAATATCTACCCCATTATCAATCGCTATGCGTCCTTCATCATAGTTCGACACGTTCGCAAAGAGAATCGCGTCCGGGATTTCCCGCCGAATGACCGGAATCAGATCCCAGGCAATCGTTTTCTGATGGGTGAGACGTTCCGTGCAGTCCAAAGCGATGATCTCCGCTCCTGCCTCATAGATCGCCCGTGCCCGCTCCAGGGTCGGTGTGATGAAAACTTCACTATCTTCCGACCATTCCTTGTTCATTCCGATGACCGGAAGATTTACTTCCCGTTTGATCTTAATGACATCCTCTGGAGAGTTGGTCGTAATCGCTACTGCCCCAGCCCATTCCGCTGCCTTTGCCATGTGAAGTGACATGTCTTCGGTATAAAACGGTTCCCCGGGGAACACCTGACAGGAAACAATCAGTCCGCCCTTAAGACTCTCTAGAATTTTCCGCTTTCTAAGATCCGTAGTTTTCATCGGCAACCCCTCCGTAAACCAATATAAAATAATTCGTTTACAGAACCTATAATCAGTGAAAACTAAAAGATAACATCTCTGTTATCCTTGGTTTAGACTTTGGTTTTTCCCAAATTCCAAAAATTCACACTTCAACCACGTTCGCCATGTCAATTTTTTCTTCCAGTTCTCTGCGGTGTTCTTCCGTTAACCGATCAACAATATAATGATCAAAGTCAGAGAAGCGGGCATAGCGGAAGTTCGCTGTCTTATCCAGCTTACTCTGATCCGCAACCAGGATTCTAACCGCAGACTGCTGAAGCACATGGCTGATATAGACATGTTCATAATGGGAAGAGGTGGCTGGGCCATCGAGATTCTTACAGCCATCCATACCGACAATCGTCATATCAAAATAAAGATCTCGAATCATATCCATCGCATAGGGGCCAACCATGCGCCGGCCTACCCCATAGTATTCTCCGCCGATAACTAACAGCTGATGATCGGTCTCCCGCAATGCATTCACCAATTCCAGTGAATTTGTGACGATGGTAAGATTCTTCTTCAGTTTCAGCAAGGGAACCACTGGCAGTAATGTGCTTGAAGAAGCAATGTAAATGACGGCGTCATTTGGAATGAAACTCAATAACTTCCGGCAGAGTTCCTTTTTCACATCATTCTGTTCCATCAGGCGAATCCCAAAAGGAATTTCAGAGTTCTTCGCCCGGGATATCGCACCGCCGTGAACCCGTTCCAGTACACCTTTCCGCTCAAGAAAATCCAGGTCAAGACGGATGGTTTCCGGTGATACGGAAAAGCGCTCGGAAAGATCACGCACTTCTACCGCAGGCTGTCCCTTTAACAGTTCTATGATCTCATTGCGCCGCTGTTCTGTTTTCTTCTTCATACTCAGATTATAGCCGCAAAAAAGCTTCGGAACGTAACCGAAGCTTTTCTCATTATTCTACACCAATGATATAGGAGTATACCGGCTGTTCCCCCTTCTGGATTTCTACATCCACTTCGAAGTTTTCTTCGATGAAGGAAGAAATCTGTTCGGTTTCTTCATCACTGGCATCGGCACCCTGAATCAGGGTAATGATCTCACTGTCCTCATCACACATCGTGCGAATCAGTTCACAAACCGCTTCTACCTTATCCCGGCTCGTTAAGACGATATCCTTGTTGTAAAGGCCCATATAATCGCCTTCATGAATCTCCCGGCCATCGATCGTCGTATTCTTGATCGCATAGGTTACCTGTCCGGACTTCACATCCTGAATCGCTTCATTCATGCGTTCCGTATTGGTACGGGGATCTTCTGCCGGATTGAACTGAATGCAGGCGGAGAGACCCTGCGGGATGGTCTTTGTCTCAAGAACAATGACATCCTTGCCTTCCGTCACATCTGCAGCCTGCTTGGCAGCCATGATGATATTGGAGTTATTCGGCATAATGAAGATATGACGTGCATTGACTTTCGCAATGGCTTCCACGAAATCTTCCGTAGATGGATTCATCGTCTGTCCGCCAGAAACGACATAGTCTGCCCGATAATCACGGAACAGCTTTTCAAGTCCAGCACCAGCACATACGGTGATGATCGCATATTCCTGTTCTTCCTTCGGTGTATCCTGCTCAAGAATCGAAGGATTCATGGAATCACTTTCCGGTTCAATCTGAATCTGCGCAAATTCACCATACCGCTGTCCAAGATTTAATACATCACCTGGAGTCAGGGTGGAAACTCTCGCCTTGATCACATCATGATCTACAACAACCGTAAAATGATCGCCAAGCGCACGCAGCTTATCACGGAACTTCTGTTCCTTGAACAACAGGCTTCCCTGCTCGGAAAGATTCAGAATAAATTCTGTACGGTATCCGGTCCGCTCTTCGCCAGCTTCTCCACTGGTATCTCCAGTGCTTTCGGAAATCGGGCTGCCGTTCAGATAAGCCAGGAATCCCTCAAAGATGGACACCAGTCCCGCTCCGCCAGAGTCGACACAATGTGCTTCCTTGAGAATTGGAAGCAGTTCTGGTGTATGTTCGAGCGAACTCTTTGCGGCTTTGGTCAATGCGTCCACATATTCCTCAATTCCCGCCGCAGGGTGTTCATTCATGAACTGCTCCCCTGCTTCGGTCGATTCCCGCACAACGGTAAGAATCGTACCTTCGACCGGCCGCATGACTGCCTTATAGGCCATCTTCGAACCGTTCTTCATCGCTTCACTGAATGCGAGCGCATCCAGTTCACTGAGTTCCTTTACGGACTGATAGAATCCACGGAAAATCTGAGAGGTAATGACACCCGAGTTTCCACGGGCTCCCATCAGAAGTCCCCGGCTCAGTGTCTTAGCTACAACGGGAAGTTCTTCACTTCCGGATTTGCGCACCTCACTGATACCGTTGGTAAATGTAAGCGACATATTGGTTCCGGTATCTCCATCCGGTACCGGGAAGACGTTTAATGCGTCTACTTCCTTCTTATGATTGTTCAGGTTATTACAGCCGCTTTCCAGCATATCCCTGAGCTGTCTGCCATTCATACGATCCATCGCTGTCACCTACTCCATTACCTGAACGCCCTGTACGTAGACATTCACTGCAGAAACTTCTACAGAAAGAGATTTCTGAAGAATATACTTCACCTTCTTCTGTGCTTCCTGAACCACTTCGGAAATCTTGACGCCGAAGCTGACAATAATGTACAGGTCAATTTCAAGCCCTTCATCTGTATGTTTTACAACGACACCGCGGGAATAATTCTCCATGCGGAGCAGTTCCGCCCAGCCATCACGCACAAGCTTCTTGCTTGCCATGCCGACAACGCCGTAACATTCCGTAATTACACCGCCTGCCAGTGAAGCCACCGCATCTTCTGTGACGCTGATCGCTCCGAATTTTGTTTTTCGTTCCACTGTCATAACAACCTCGCTAACAAACAATCCCTATTATAGTACAAACGGGATCAGTTTCATTCCCGAATCCCTTTCCTTACAATCTGGTCTTCTCCTACCGCATGAACAATCGTGGTATGCGGTGGAAGCGACTCCAGCAGCCAGACGTTACCGCCAATCGTGCAGTAATCGCCAATCACTGTATCTCCGCCAAGAATCGTCGCATTGGCATAAACCACCACATAATCGCCAATATCAGGATGGCGTTTCCCTCCCTTGACGGGATTTCCATTGGCATCCTTTTCAAAGCTCTTGGCGCCAATCGTAACACCTTGATACAGCTTGACATGGGAGCCGATCACTGCCGTTTCACCAATGACAATACCCGTCCCATGGTCAATACAGAAGTATTCCCCGATGCGGGCCCCGGGATTGATATCGATCCCGGTTTTTTCATGGGCATATTCTGTCATAATCCGCGGGATATAGGGAACTCCGAGTTCATAGAGTTCATGAGCCAGGCGGTAAATGGATACCGCATAGAAGCCAGGATAGCAGAGGATAACTTCCGCCATGCTTTTGGCAGCCGGGTCGCCTTCATACATGGCCTGAATGTCTGTCATGAGGATACGCATGACCTCCGGAAGCCGGTTAAGAAACTTCGTGCTGAGCTCTTCCGCCAACATCATATTGCGGCCACTGAAGCAGAGCGCTGCGCTGATCTCGCCCTTCAGGTTTTCCTGAAGCTGCTCCATCGCTTCTTCCACACTCAGATCGTTATAGTGATAATAACCTGGAAGTAATACGACCTGGCTCAGCTTTACCAGCGACACAACGCGTCTGCGGTCACTGATGCGCAGCGGCGCATTGAGGTCATTGTTCCGTGCGATACGAATATCTTCCAGTAACTTCTTCGCATGTTCATCCATGACTGCGATCCTCAAATAATGGCGTAGAAAGATAGCGGTCACCACTGTCAGGAAGAATGACTACGATATTCTTTCCTTCAAACTCCTTGCGCCCAGCGGCTTCAATCGCCGCCGTTAACGCCGCCCCAGAGCTGATCCCGACAAGTACATTTTCCAGCATTCCAAAGTTCCTTGCCTGCGCAAAGGCATCTTCATTTTTCACCCGAATAATCTCATCCAGTAAAGAAACATCCAGTACGCCAGGAATAAACCCAGCCCCGATCCCCTGAATCATATGCGGGCCAGCAGGTTCCCCAGAAAGGACGGCGGAGCTGTCCGGTTCCGCTGCGATGATCCGCGCGTTACAGCCCTGTTCCTTAAGATAGCGGGCAATTCCGGTAATGGTTCCGCCTGTCCCAACACCAGCCACGACCGCATCAATCTGCCCATCGAGATCCTGAAACAGTTCCGGGCCGGTGGTTTCATAATGGGCTCTGGCATTCGCAGGATTGGAAAACTGATCCGGAATAAAGGAACCCGGAATCGTCGCCGCAAGATTCTCTGCAGCTTCAATCGCACCTTTCATGCCAAGATGGCCTGGGGAAAGCACCAGTTCAGCCCCATAGGCTTTCATGAGTGCACGGCGCTCTTTAGACATCGTATCCGGCATGACGATAATGACACGGTAACCACGGGCCTTCCCAATGGCAGATAAGCCGATGCCGGTATTGCCGGAAGTCGGTTCAATAATCGTGCTTCCTTCCTTCAACAGACCGCGTTCTTCCGCATCCTTGATCATATACAGGGCAGCACGATCCTTAACGGAACCGGTCTGATTGAACAGTTCCAGCTTGGCATAGAGGTTTGCCTTAAAGCCAAGTGTCTGTTGTAATGTATCGCATCGTTTTAACGGTGTGTTACCGATCAGCTGTTCTCCATTCGTGATCTTCATCCCTGTTCCTCCGTTACCGGTTCCGCATCTTCCGATGCGTCTTCCGTGTCTTCTCCTTCTTCTGTTTCCGCAATCTCTTCCTCTTCTTCCACCGGTTCTTCCATGACACCGTTCTTATACCATCCTTCAAAGAAATGGTTCAGGAAGTCCGGGTCTTTGACATCAGACCCATATTCATCAATCGGAATCAGAATGCGGTTTCCATTATCATCGAGATAATAATTGCCATTATTATCCTGATAGTAATGGCGGACCGCACGGTCTCCCCATTTATTATAGATATAATTTCCTTCTTCATCGGTCCAGTACTCCAGAACGATTTCCACTTCATCCCATGGACATGCCCGGGACGCAAGGACGGAAGAAGAATTATCCGCATAGATACACATATCATCTGAGGTGATCATGGGGCGGATCGTCTCATATTCATTTAATAATGCGAGAGAGAAATAATTGCCGAAAAAGATTCCGCCATCCCGCATGCGGATTTCAATCGCTTCATCATCATAAGACAATGGATACTGAATTACTTCCGCCATGCGTTCGATCACCTTTGGATCAATTTCCTGAAATCCCGAGGTCAGTAAATGAGTTGCGTTCTCTTCATTGAATCCGGTAATAAAGGGAACTCTTGAAAGTAATGACATATAATCACTGGTCAAATCGCAGACCGTCCCATCCGTAAACAGTACGGTAGGAACCTCTTCATCATAGCGGTAACCGATCGGCTGCTTTTCCTGGACCGTAATTTCAATGATGTTATCCCGACGCAATTGAACCTCAGCTTCTTCAATCATCGGATCACGTTCGATCCGTGCCGCAACCGCGGTAGGAAACTGAAGGTAAAACGCATCTCCAATTGAGATACCAGAGATCTTCTGCACATAACTTCCACTTAAATAATCCGTCCCATGAACGGAAACTGTGCGCACCTTACTGTCAGGAGAAAGAAAGAACAGTCCAACAAGAATAAGTGCGGAAAGAATAACAGCACGCAAAAAAAGCGAATGCCGTACTTCCGCAAATGCTTCATTATCCGATTCTGCTGCCCGCTCTTCAAACAGTGTATCAACACTCTTTGCGGGTTTGGTATCGGCTGTAGTTTCTGATTTTACTGCTTCTTCCAATTGAAACGCTCCACTTCCATATGAAGACGGATCTGATACTGCTGTTCCACCCGTTCTTTAATTTCATTCACAAGACGCAAGAAATCTTCTGCCGTCGCATGATTATCATTCACAATGAAGTTCACATGTTTTTCTGATACGGCTGCCCCGCCAATCCGATACCCACGATATCCGATTCCATCAATCAGTTTCCAGGCCGGCACTTCATCCGGATTCTGAAAGACACTTCCTGCACTGGGTTTATCCAGGGGCTGGGAGGCCATTCTTCGATTGCGCCGGCTTTCCATCAGTTCCCGTATCTCTTCTGTTTCACGTTCTTCGAGATGAAACCGCACCGCGATGATAATCCAGTCGGGATGAAGATGAAAGATGCTGTGACGATAGGAAAACTCACATTCCTCGTTGGAAATCCATTCAAACTTCTGATCCCTATAAACAAATACACTGTCGATCACTTCCGACATCGAACTCCGGTATGCCCCGGCATTCATAAACGTCACACCGCCAACCGAAGCCGGAATTCCCGCCGCAAACTCCAGACCGGACAACCCTTTCCGCATTGCCGTATAGGCAAGCGAAATGATTGAACAGCCCGCCTGTGCAATCAGGTCGGTATCGAGAAAGTAATACTCATCAAAGCGGTCAAGCCGGATGATCACCCCATCATACGGATCATCGGAACATAACAGGTTTGAGCCCTTTCCAATTACCTTATAGGGAATCTCTTCTTCGATCAGAAGACGCATTAAAGCATCCAGACCAACCGTAGAATCCGGATAGACGACATATTTTGCGGGTCCGCCGATATGCAGTGTAGTCATGCCCGATAACGGCACATCACACTCCACATCTGCCACCCGTTTCAGTTGTTCCAGTAATTCATCCTTCATGGACAAGCTCCTTCAGCCAGGAAATCAATTCGCTTCCCGCACGGGGATGTGCATATTCAGACGCATGGGAAGACATCCTGATTCGAAGTGCGGCATCGTTCATCAGCCGATCTGTTACTTCCCGCAGTAAGGACGCGGTAAGTGCAGTTTCTTCCAGAATCACCGCTGCCCCATGCGTTTCCAGTTCCAACGCATTAAAGTACTGATGGTTATTTGGGACATAGGGACTTGGCACGAGAATCGACGGCGTTCCTGCCGCACCGATCTCTGCCAGCGTCGTTGCACCAGCCCGGCATACCGCAAGATCACAGAGCTTCAGAATATCCGCTCCGGAGATATACTCCCGCACAATGACATTCGCATTGTCGGTATGGAATTGATAGTTGTTATGCTTGCCCGATGCGATCAGCACCTGGTACTCCGTCACATCCTGATAAGCTTCATCAATGATCTTTGACATGGTTTCTGAACCAAGGCTTCCCATCATGACTGCCACAAACGGTTTTGTGTTATCCAGACCGTACGCAGAAATCAATGATTCATCTGCGTTCATCTGCGCAATCACCTGAGCTCTTGGATTGCCTAGAACGCGTGTCTTAGCGGAAGGAAAATCCTTCGCACTGCCTTCATAAGCCAGTTCCACCGCATCCGCAAACCGGCCAAGAAACACATTTGCTTTTCCCGCAAAGGAGTTCTGTTCAGAAATCATTGTTGGAATACCTAACTGCTTCGCCGCAAGAATCAACGGTACGGAAATATAGTTGCCAAAGCCAATGCAGGCATCGGGCTGATATCGCTTCAACAGCTTCCGACATGAGGCAATTTCCCGTCCCATGGAAAGTACATACTTCACCTTACCAAGAATCGAACCAGAAGTGGAAGGAATCTGGATCGGTACGAATTCATAGCCATGTTCGGGAATCAGCTGTCCTTCCAGCCGATCCGAACTCCCAACAAACACGGTACGTATCTGTTCTTCTTTTAACAGATCCGCAACCGCAAGTGCAGGATAAATATGTCCTCCGGTTCCACCGGCAGAAATCATGACCAGATTCATGGCTTCATTCTAGCACAGGGTCCATCCCAAATGCATTTCCCACTCGATCTCCGCCAGCTTCCATGAAGTAAGAGAAACAATGCAATATAATAGGAGTCATGAAACGCGCCGCACTGTTATCGCTGTCCTGTTTATGTCTGCTTGTTTCCTGTGCCCGCTCTCCTGCCTCAGGGCAGGAACCGACCAGGGAAGCAGTGTCACTTCAAAGCGCATATACGGATGACCCCTATGTCAGAGAATGTATTGATCTTTTTCTTTTTGATGGTCAATCTCTTCCTGACGCTACCCCGCTTCATACCCTTTCCTGGGAAGTAACCAGCGGCCAGGCAGAACTTCATGACAATATCATCACAAAGACGGCAGAGGCAGCCGAATATGAACCGATCTCACTCAGAGTAACCTATGGTGAGGAACAGATTGAATTCAGTGATTTGACCTTATGTGATCCTCAGGTAGGCTATGTGATCGTCTACTTCACTTCCGAGGGCCCGGATCAGGAACAATTGAAATTAGCCTATACCTACAATTGCGAATACTGGTTCAAGATCAATATGGACCGCGGAATACTGAAGCCTTCGATTGGGACGGGACGTTTGCGAGATCCTTCCCTGGTACGACGGAAGGAAGGCGGATTTACACTGTTAGCGACACAGGGCTATGACACAGATTCCATCTATGCCTTTGATACGATGAATCTAGCAGAATATACCAATGAGCGGGTACTCAAGCTAAACGCCTCTTCCGATAACTCCATGAGTGAAACGCAGGCCTGGGCTCCAGAAGCGATCTATAACCATGAGCTTGGTCAGTATGTCATTCTGTTTTCTTCCCCTAATGACGGTGGAAGTTTCTACAGTCTGACAGAGGACTTTGAGAAAGTGAGCTACCCTGCACCACTTCTTGAGCCAGGATATCCAACGATCGACTTGACTCTGACCAGAACATCAAACGGATGGGTTGGACTTCTCAAAGATGAGCGGGAACCGATGGAAGCATATTCCAGAATCCTTAGGGCGAATGGATTATGCATTGGTGACCTCACCGTGGAAGCCAAGCCAGTCTTCCCCCGCCAACAGATGGAAGGCCCCATGATTATGAAGAGTCTGGAAAAAGAAGGCTGGTATATCTTTACCGATGACTATACCCGCAGTTCTTATAAGGGTTTTTATACAAAAGACATCACTTCCGGAACACTGGAAGAACTGGATGATACCGATCTCATGATTCCTCTGGAACAGCCCTCCCATGGCTATGCACTGCCTGTCACATGGAAGGAACTGGAACGGATCTGGGAAGTATATCCGGAGCCATGATTCTGAATTATGTGAAAATTTTAGAAATTTTTACATTTCTATTGTAAACGTTCACGGAAAGCCTTATAATTTCTTTAGTCGCATAAGAATATTTTGCAACGAAAGGACAATAGTATGAGAAGTATCGATAGTAACGCCATTTTCATGGTTGATTACGAAACCGATTCTTCCGTGGTCCGTGAATATATGACGACCATTGATTTTCAGAAACTACTCAATGACGAACGCAATGGGACAATTAGAATCATGAACCACCTGAAGATTGGCAATGTAATCGAGAAGGCTTAATTTGGCCTTCTTTTTTTGTCCTTTTAAAAATGACAGGTTACCCTGCCATTTGATCCAATCTTGCACGATAGGTTTCAAGTACCTCATCCAATAACTGTTCATCATCAATTCCCATCTCCGTAAATAATGTCAGGAGTGAGAATAGTACATCGCCTGCTTCCGTTTGAATGTCTTCTGTCAGGCGTAATGGACTCGTTCCATAATCCGTACTGGAAAGAATCGCCTTGCCAAGCTCTCCGGTCTCTGAAACAAAATCGATATACCGGGACTGGAGGTCTGCGGTAAGTCCATATTCTTCAATGAACTCCTTAACTTTCCGCATCATACTTCCGTTTCCCACTCTTAGGGACATAAAGTCCCTTGTTATATTCTTCAAAGAGGATCGGATCCGCAATCAGATAACCTGCATCCCCTTTGTTCAATATTCCTTTATCTTCCAATAAACGCATACAACGCTCAATGGCACGAGGAGACAGTTCAAGATCCCTGCCCACACTGTCCCAGTCAGGAATCCATTCTTTGGCAGTACGGTTTACCGCGATATAGGAACATAACAGATATTCCAGCGGATACTTCTGGAAATAGAAGGAATTCATCGTCTGCGCAATAAACTGAGAGAACCCCTTCGACACATGAATCAGAAATGCATTCTGACTCAATAATGCGCTTTTATTTAATTCCAACGGAAGAGAAATCAGTTTTGCGGGAGACTGTGTTACAGCACGGATCACCGATCGATTTTCATCCCGGAACAGAATGGTATCGTCAAAGATCCCCCGATTGGAATAACTTCCAATCAGAAGTCCCTGTTTCTGCTGGGCAGGAATGAGTGTCGTTACCGTTCCTTCATACAGAAAAAACAGGTCTTCACAGAACTCCCCATCTTCCGTAATCCACTCTCCTTCTTCACATGTCACAAACTGAGGATTCATGATCGTAGAAATATCAATTCCGTAGTCTTCAAGAACTTTCAGTTCTTCTCCAGTCGCTGTTGTTTTCTTCATATGTTCAATTTTACTCGGACTCCATCGAAAAAGCGATGCATTTCACATCGCTTCACAGATGGATTCAATTGCCTGAAATACCGCATCCGTTCCGGTCTTTTTCGTACCGGATACCGGATAGATCGATGCCGCAGGCACATCGAGGGCTTTGGCGATTTTCGCCATCGCACTGATGCCGGCACCACGTGACAGTTTATCTGCCTTCATACAGACAGGAATTACCTTGAGATGATTCGCTCTTGCGTATTCCATCATCGTAAGATCATCTTCCGATGGAGTCCGCCGGATATCCAACACAAGAACCAATGCCTTAAGCTGTTCCCGTTCTGTCATATAGGGGTCGATCAAGGTAGAGAATACCTCTGCTGTATCATCACCCCCGATGGCGTAGCCATAGCCCGGACTGTCACAGAAGACAATCCGATGATCAACTTCAAAGAAGTTGAGAAGTCGTGTCTTTCCTGGCGTCTTGCCGGTATAAGCAAGTTTCTTCCGATTGACCAGGGTATTGATGAGCGTGCTCTTCCCGGCATTGGAACGGCCCGCAAACATCACCTCCGGAAGAGTACTGTCTGGCCATTGCGTGCGATTTGCGGCAGTGGCCAGAAGTTCTGCGTCATGGAAGTTCATCGAACCAGCGCTTCCTTCAATACCTGAGACATGGTCTCTACCGGCACAAAGGTCACATTGTCCTTAACAGCCTGAGGCACTTCATCAAGATCACGAAGATTTGCCTTAGGCATCAGGATCTTCGTAATGCCAGCACGGTTTGCGGCGAGGGATTTCTCACGCAGTCCGCCGATCGGAAGTACATTTCCCCGCAGAGTAACTTCCCCGGTCATCGCAAGATCACTATGGACTGGTGTTTCGCTGAGCGCCGATACCAGAGCCGTCGTCATGGTGACACCTGCGGAAGGGCCATCCTTCGGTACTGCTCCTTCAGGAATATGAATATGCACATCATGATTTTCAAAGAAGGTCGGGTCAATCCGCAGTTCCTTCGCATGGGCTTTGACATAGTCCATCGCAATCTCCGCTGATTCCTTCATGACATCACCGAGTTTTCCGGTCAGAACCAGACGTCCCTTACCCTCAAAGTAGTTGACTTCAATCTGAAGCACATCTCCGCCAAACGATGTATAGGCGAGCCCGGTTACTACACCAACCTGATCTTTCTTTTCCTTGACACCATGTTCAAACATTTCCTTGCCAAGCCATTCATTGATCAGCTTATGAGTTACCGTAACAGACTTCTTATCCTGATTGAGAATCTCAAGTACCGTCTTACGGCAGAGACTTCCAATAATCCGTTCCAGCTGACGAACACCAGCTTCTCTTGTGTAATGGCGGATCAGATAGAGGATTTCCTTTTCCTTCAGATGGAACTGGGATGGTTTAAGACCATTGGCTTCCAGCTGCTTGGGAATCAGATGATCCACCGCAATCTGTACCTTATCCACTTCGGTATAGGACGGCAATTCGATGATTTCCAAACGATCCTGTAATGGTGCAGGAATGTTTTCCAAGTAGTTCGCTGTGGCGATGAACAATACCTTGGAAAGATCATATGCCTCTTCCAGGTAATGATCACTGAAGAACTGGTTCTGTTCAGGATCCAGTACTTCCAGCAATGCGTCACTCGGGTCACCCTTGTAATCCATGCCCATCTTATCGATTTCATCGATCAGGAATACCGGATTGATGACACCGGCTTTCTTCATTCCCTGAATCACTCTTCCGGGAAGAGAACCAAGGTAGGTTCTGCGGTGACCACGGATTTCCGCTTCATCCCGCACGCCGCCAAGAGACATCTTCACAAATCTGCGGTCCAGTGACCTTGCGACAGATTTCGCAAGGCTGGTCTTACCAACACCCGGAGGGCCAACAAGACAGAGAATCGGAGAATTGAGATTTCCTGTCATCTGTTTCACCGCAAGATATTCCATGATACGCTGCTTTACCTTATCGAGGCCATAATGGTCTTCATCGAGAATTCCACGTACTGCCTTGAGGTCGGAGTTATCTTCGGTCTCCTGCCACCAGGGAACCTTCAGCAGCCAGTCTAGATACGTACGTTCAACACTGGCCTCCCCGCTTCCCTGCGGCAGCATTTCATACCGACGCAGTTCTTCCAGCGCCTTTTCCTTGACATGCTGGGGATAGGGATTGTTTTCAATCTGTTCCCGCATCTCAGAAACATCATCCGTCACATTGGAGACATCACCGAGTTCTTCCTTGATCGCTTTAAGCTTTTCACGGAGGTAGTACTCCTTCTGCCCATCATCAATGTGTTCCTTGACCTTGTCATTGATCGTCGATTCCAGTTTGGAGAACTGCTGCTGCTTTTCCATTTCCGCAATGATACGAACCATACGCGCATTAACATCCGGTGTTTCCAGCAGCTCCTGCTTCACCGCCGTTTCTAACGGGAAGTACTGAGCAATCTGATCGGTCAGCACGACCGCACTTACCCCTTTGGAAAGCTGGGCGATGATATCTGCAGGAAAGGAACTGGAGAAATTGGACACCTGTTCAAACTCAGAAATAATCCGTTTGACAAGTGCCATCTCTTCCATGGAACTTCCCTGAATCTCATCAATGGTACGGATCTCCGCCATCATGATGTCATCACTGTTTTCCAGTTCAACGATTTCTGCCCGTTTCATACCGGTAAAGGTAACCCGCATGAAGCCTTCTTTACGACGGACAATCTTGATCTTGGATAATGTACCGACACGATAGAGATTCGCTTCCTCCGGATCATCTACCATGATGTCATTCTGACATACGACAAACACCATGGAATCGTATCCAGCAGATGACTGATTGATCGCATTGATCGACTTCTGACGGCCGACCTCGATCATGACATCCTGACCCGGAAATACAACGATTCCGCGGGTACAGATGACAGGGACTCTCACATTTAAAGCGCTGTTTGACATGTGATACCTCACTTTCTTGTACAAAATAAGACGCATGGCGTCTTATTTTTTGATTGCGTTATTTAGTCACGGGAGGCAGCTTCCTTCACAAGATCGCTGGCTTTGCGGTTGATGATATCCTTCTTCACAAGACGGAGATCTACAGCCTGCTTCACGCGGTCAAGTTCCATACCATAGGAGCTTGCCAGGTTCTGGAGTTCCTCTTCCACTTCCTCATCCGAAGCGGTAAGGCCCTCTGCCTTGGCGATTGCCTGCAGTACGAGACGAAGCCGTACATTCTTTTCCGCAGTCTCACGATAGGATTCCTTCAGGGTTTCCTCATCCTGACCGATCATCTTCAGATACTGACCCGGATCCATGCCATACTGTGCGATCTGATTCTCGAACTGATACAGCATTTCTTCCGTTTCACTCTGAATCATGATATCCGGAAGATCGATGGTACCTACTTCGCTTACCTTCGCAAAGAAGGCATCATCTGCTTCCCGTTCTGCTTCATTTCTGCGGGAGGTTTCAAGACGTTCCCTCAGATACTTGCGAAGATCTTCTACAGTCTCTACGCCAGGATAACTGAGATCCTTCGCAAAGTCATCATCGAGTTCCGGAACGCTCTTCCGCTTGACTTCATTCACCTTGACATGGAAGACAACTGCAGCCCCTGCCAGTTCTTCGGAATGATAGTCTTCCGGGAAGGTCAGGTTCAGATCGCGGCTTTCGCCAGCGACTGCACCAATCAGCTGCTCTTCAAAGCCGGGAATGAACGATCCGCTGCCAAGACGCAGGTCATAGCCCTGCGCTGTGCCGCCGTCGAACGGTACATCGTCCTTGACGCCTTCATAGTCGATGTTTACCGTATCCCCGTCCTGAGCTGCTTCTTCCACGGTTTCCATATCTGCGTAACGCTCGCGCAGACTGTCGATTTCCTTATCTACATCTTCATCCGTGACATTGATCTCACCGAGTTCATACTTCAGTCCTTTATATTCACCGAGTGTAACTTCCGGTTCTACCGTAACCGTGAAGACGACATCCACAGACTCCTCATTCATATTGCGGAAGTCCAGCATCGGACGGTCAATCGGTGTCAGATCATGTTCATCAAGTGCCTTCCGAAGCCAATCATTCGCATTCGCCTCAACCGCCTCATAACGAACCTGTTCATCACTGATATAACGGTGGAGGATCTTATCCGGTACGTTTCCCTTGCGGAATCCCGGAACGGTTACGTTCTTCGCCGCCTTGCGGAACGCCTTCTGACAGGCATCCTTCCACTCCTGTCCGCTTACATTCACTACCAGTTCACCGGTGGAATGTTCCTGTAATGTCCACTCTGACATAATGTGTACTCCTTTTTCTAAATAACCTGAAACAGTATACCAGTTTTTGCGCATTCAGGCTACCAAATAGATCAAGTTGAGCCATCGGAGTGAGATGTGATTTTAGCACTCTCCTTCTTCGACTGCCATGATTATAACAGACATGTTAGCACTGTCAATACTTAAGTGCTAAACTGTTTCAGAAATCAGTGAATCAAAGCGATCTTCCATGTCCATGGAACGCAAAACGGTGCGCATGCACTGTTCCGCCAGCATCTTCGCATCCCCTGCTTCATACGACAGCGGCAATGCGTTATAGCACTCCGCCACAAGCAGTGACCGTGCCAGTTCCAATAATGAAGGTTCTTTCATCAGCCAGGTTTCAAGATATGTTAATCCCTGCCGCAGTCCTTCACTCTGCGCAACCGGCGTGACCAGTTCAGGAGTAAATGTATATTCCACCCCATTCCGGGTAATCGTAAACTCCGCATCGATCTCCTGTTCGGCCAGCGCATTGATAAGAAGTGACGCCGCTTCCGGCTGTGGATCTTTAGACATCCAGTCTTTCAGTTCCTCCAGCACCGTGCGCAGATTACGATCACATAATGCCGCGGCGGCACTGAGCTGACTCTGGGGTTTTCCTTTGAGTTTACGAAGGAGTGAGTCTATCGGTTCTTCCCCGCGTTCCTTTGTTTCTGAACGGGCAAAACGCACCTGACGTTCCAGTTCCTTTAACTGTGCTTCAAACTCCTGCGGAAGATATGGCATGGAAAACTCACGTTTCAGAAGAAACGCCGCCTCTTCATAGTCTTTTTCTTCCATGGCAGTATGAATCTCTGCCAGAATCTCATCGTAATAACTCATAGTTTCTTAAGAATTAATAAAAGCCACCGTGTCCCGATGGCTTTCAGGCGTCCTCGAACGGACTCGAACCGTTGACCGTCCGCTTAGAAGGCGGGAGCTCTATCCAGCTGAGCTACGAGGACAGCTTTTAAACTATAGCAAATCATCCTTTTGAATTCAAGGAAGCGGCGTCTTTTCGATACGCACGAACTTCCTTTCCTTCCAGTTCAATCACCATGAAGGAAGGTTCACTTCCATCCCGGTTATGCCAGAGGCTTCCAGGGTTCAGGCAACGCACCCCATCAATCATCTCATCGCAATAGACATGGGTATGCCCGAATAAGGCAATATCACAGTCATTCTTTCTTGCGGCCTCCGCAAGGTAGTCATAGGAGCCGATATAGACTAACCGGGTGCCATGGGTCATGAAAATCCGATGTTCTCCAAGCTCAAGAATCCGCTGTTCCGGCACATTATAAAAATCATTGTTTCCCCGCACCTGGGCATAGGGTCCATAACGGCGCACCGGTTCCCGGCTGTCTCCGCAATGAAGAAAATAATCCGCATTAGGAAATTCCATAGGAATGACGGGAATCAGATCCATCAGACTGTGATTGTCCGATACCGCAACGATTTTAATCAGCTGTGATTCACTCATACCCGCATTATAAAGGGAAACCATGGAAAAACAGAAAGAAAAAGTTATAATATTGCCAAGGAGTTCCTGTTTATGATCAATCTGAAACCCTACAGCACCTGGGCACTGTATGTGATGATTGTTGTGGTGCTGATCATGTTAGTGATGACATTAGTACGTGCCATGAATATTCTCAAGGTGCTGAAAACCTTCGAACTGCAGAAGACAACCGAGCAGTTATCCTCCTTCCAGAGTAAGGCGGCGGAGTCTGGCAAGGTCATGAATAAAGCCGTTTCTGGCGCAAAAACCGCACTTACAGCCGCGGTCATTCTGAAAGCTTTCCAGAGCCAGTATAAAAAGCAGGAAGACACCGGATTCAAAGGCGCAGCCAATGCGGCGAAAGGTCTCATGAAGGAACGCAGTTCCGAAAAGAAACTGATCACAAAAATCAAGAAGAGTTTATAAAAGCGGAGCGATCCGCTTTTTCACTGCTTATTCCTGTACAGGGGTTGGCATGCTAGACTCCCGGATCTGCGCCTTATAGCGCGCAAAGGAGAGACCGCTGTCATGAATCGTTTTGGCAAGATCCACACCGACATAGCGGTAATGCATGGTTTCCGCGCGATGCCCGGTTAGACTGACATCCTCTTCATTCCAGGTCAACACAAATCCATACTTCCACGCGTTATTCAGAAGCCATTGGGCCTGGGCGGTTTTCGAAAAATCGGAATCATCGATTCCTTCCACCCCAAAATCAACGGCCAGCCCCAGCTGATGTTCATCATGCCCGGGCGCATAGTCATTGTCGGTTTGAGCCGTATCGTCATACGATACATAGCCTTTCGTCACCTGTAAGGCAGCGCAGGCGCGGGACGAAGAAAGACCCGTGGTAATTCCCCCGCATAATGCCTGTAAGGGCTGAATCAGCTCTTCAGAAATCCGTATCTCACTGCTGGAAGAAGGAATCTCTTCGGGAAGATTGACTAAATAAGGAACACGGGAACTGACAGAGTGATCATGATCAAGATACGTATCAAGATTAAACGCATAGGTTACTAACTGAATACCTTCTGGCGCTTCGTTCTTCACCCAGCGCGAGACATCCTCATAAGCGTAATTTCCTTCCATGAGATAGAGCTCCAGCTCTTCCACGCTCATAAGAGTTCTGGTCTCTTCAACCATACGGACAATCTCAGCGGGCGACTTATTCCACTGCGATTCGGAAAGACGCTTGTATTCTGCCGCATGATAAATGGAAAATCCCGGTTCGCGGATATAAGCGATGAACATGTTGGGAGGAATACTGTATTCGATGATATATTCGATCTCATCCTGGCTCAGATAGTTTCGGATCAGATCCTTGCTGGTTTCATCCTTATAAGGGTAGCGGGCAAGCGAATCATACCGAAGATTCATGAACTCAAGACAGGCAACGGAAAACAGCACCACGAAAAGGACAAATACCGTGGTCCATTTTTTCTTTTCGCTTCCTTCCAATGTCGTTACTTCATTCATAGATTTCAATTATATCATTCCTCATGCAGGGCCTCATAGACCTTACGGGCCGCGGCTTCCGGCACAACTTCCCTGATTGCCTCAAGATCTGCCTGACGAAGCGCGGTCAAACTGCCAAACTGCTTTAACAGCGCCTTCTTTCGCTTCGGTCCGATTCCTTCGATTTCATCCAGCATCGAACGGGTCTGTTCCTTTGCCCGAAGTTTTCTGTGATAGGTAATCGCCGAGCGATGCACTTCATCCTGCATCCGGGTTAATAAGAAGAATAACGAGCTGTCTTTATCAATATCAAAGACTTCCCCATCGGTATCCATGAGTCCGTTGGTATGATGATGGTCATCCTTCACAAGGCCCATAATACGAATCCGATCCGTAAGATCGAGGCCATCAATAATTTCCTTCGCCGCATTGATCTGCGTCAGGCCACCATCCACCAGAATTCCATCCGGCATATGCCCGTCTTCCTTGAGTAAGCGGAAATACCTCCGGTACAGTACTTCCTTCATGGAGTCCACATCACTGTTTCCGGTATGAAGTTTATATAGACGATAATCCTTCCGGGACGGAAGCCCATCTTCATAAACAACCAGAGCTGCTACGGTATTGGTTCCGGAAGTATGGCTGTTATCGAAGAGTTCGACCCGATTCATCCTGCATCCAGCCAGTTCAGAAAGCTGCTTTACCGCCTCTTCCGTTGCGCTTTCCTGCCGTTCTACTACATCAAACTTGAGATCCAGCTGTTTCTTCGCATTATCAACGCACATTTCAATCAGCCGTCTCTTATAGCCCCGCATTGCCATACTGACGGAGGTTTCCAGCACCGAATTCAGCTGTTCAAGTGCCTCTTCACTGAGATCCATCGGCACATAACATCTGGCGGAAGGATGGTCCTGATAGTATTGAATCAGAAAGGAAAGGAATTCTTCTTCCGCCTCTCCATATAAAGGAGAAAGACGGAATTCCTTGTTTAATACCACGCCCCGGCGTACAAGAAATCCCGTAACTGCCAGGTATCCACGATCCGCATAATACGCAAAGACATCGAAGCTTCCCGCCGAATCCTTTTCAATATTCTGGGTATCCTTCGTCACATGGGAAATACTCTCCAGAAGATTCCGGTATTCCATCGCCTTCTCAAATTCCAGCGCATCAGAGGCTTCCTGCATCTTCCCCTTCAGTTCTTCCGTGATGGCTCTGGTATCCCCATTCAGAAAGGAAACCACTTCCTCTCCCATCTTCTGATAGACTTCCGGGTCAACTTCATACTCACATGGGCCAAGACATTGTCCCATATGGTAGTAAAGGCAAACCTTATCCGGCATCCGTGTACACCGGCGGAATGGATAAAGACTCTGTAATAGCTTCTGGGTATTCCGGGCAGCAGTCGCATCCGGAAACGGGCCGAAGTATTTCGCCTTGCGGTCCTTTTTCATATCCCGCGCAATCAACAGACGCGGGTAGTCTTCATGCGTCAGTTTGATATACGGATAGGAACTGTCATCCATGAACTGGATATTGAACTTGGGGCGATATTTCTTAATCAGATTAATTTCAAGCACAAGTGCTTCGGTTTCTGAAGCAGTCACGATGAAATCGAAGTCCTCGATTTCCGATACCATTCGGGTCGTCTTGAAATCATGGGCTCCGGTAAAATACTGATTCACCCGGTTATGGAGGTTCTTCGCCTTTCCCACATAGATAATCTCCCCATGGCGGTCCTTCATCTGGTAAGACCCGGGAGAATCCGGGAGATTCGCAAGTTTTGCCTTAATATATTCCTTATCCATCAGTTCTTCATCACAACAACCGTTGCGCCTGTACCACCTTCATTTGGCATACCATAACGATAACTGTCCACACTGGAGTCTTTCGCTAAGACTTCCTGCACCATATTGCGCAATGCGCCTGAGCCATCCCCATGAATGATGCGGAAGGATTTGAGTCCGCACAGCTTTGCGGAATCCATATAATCCAGCATCTCTTCCCGTGCTTCATCTACCCGTAAGCCAATCAGATTACACTCCAGAGACATGGATCGCGGAACTTCGACCGATGAGACAGCCTGTTTTACCGGTGTTTGTTTTGGCAGGCGTTTGCGGCTGTGGCGAACCCCGGCGGGTTTCACCCGAACCTCACGTCCGTTCAGTACAATGAGCAGTTCCTTTTTCCGCACCTCTTTCACCAGTGCCACTGCCCCACTGGAGCGTAACTCAACCGTATCACCCACCGCAAATGGGCGATCTTCCTCTGGAGTCACGGATTCCTGGATCACTTTCTCATTAAGCTGGGAGCGCTTATCCAGCAATTCATGATATTTGGCGTGAGTTGCGGAGGCACGCAGATCCCGCAGGATTTCATCCGCTTCTTCCCGCGCGGATTCCCTGATTTCCGCAGCTTCTGATCTAGCTTCATCGAGAAGCACTTCCCGCTTCTCCTTCATGGTTTCCGTTTCCTCTGCCAGCTGTTTCTGGTAATCACGGATCTTCTTCAGACGCTCTTCCAGCTCCTGGCGGTTACGTTCGGTTTCCCGCAGCTGGGCCTCCAGTTTTTCCATCATCCCTTCTTCGTCACTTTTCGCCTGTTCCTTTAAGAACTTTGCGTAGTTGACTACCGAAGAAGGTAACCCACAGCGTTCCGCGACAAGCAGCGCATTGCTTTCACCGGTAATCCCTTCAAGATACCGATATGTCGGACGCAGGGTTTCATGATCAAATTCCACCGATGCGACAAGAATATCGTCATGACGGCGGCCATACGCCTTGAGGCGGGAGTAATGGGTTGTGGCGATGACGGTCACATGTCGTCTGCGCAATTCATTCAATACCGCAATCGCAAGGCTTTCTCCTTCTCTTGGGTCAGTGCCGCTGCCGATTTCATCCAGCAGAACCAGTGAATGATCTGTCGCTTCCCGTAACATTTCTGCCTGTTTCTCCACATGAGCAGAAAAGGAACTTAAGGAGCTCGCAACGGATTGGTCATCTCCGATATCCGCATAGATATGATCAAAAAACGGCAGCTCTGCCTTCTCTGCGGTTACCGGCATTCCACAATAGGTCATCAGGGTAAATAGTCCAAACAATTTCATGGATACCGTCTTACCGCCGGTATTTGGGCCGGTGATCAGAAGACAATGGTATGGTTCTTTGAGACTGTAGTTATTTGTAACAGCAGTGTCTTCCTCAATTAAGGGATGCCGGGCACGCTCAAACTGAAACGACATATCCTCCCTTAGAATAGCGGCAGAGCCATGTTGTCTTACACCCCATTCCGCCCGGGCAAAGATACTGTCCAGTAAGGCCAGCGTCTCAAGATCACCCTTGAGTTCCTGTGCCTTCGCTCCAACCTGTGAAGAGACTTCCGCAAGAATCCGGGCAATTTCATCTTCCTCTTCCCGTTCCAGTTCCAGTCTGCGGTTATTCGCATGCATGAGTACCGAAGGTTCAATATAACTGGTCTGACCGCTTTTGGAATCTCCATAAACGATTCCGCCATACCGGTTCTTTTCATTCGCATGGACAAGAATGACAGTACGTCCCGCCCGCATCGTCACAATCGAATCCACCATCGCATCGGGATGGGATTGACGGAACTGTTCCACTGCTTCCTGAATCCGTCTTCCCGCATGTAATAACTGGGAACGAATTTCCGATAACTGTGAGCTTGCGGTATCCTTGACCTCCCCATAATCATTGATGATCGATGTAATACGCTGTACTAACGCATCCTGTACATTCAATGTGGAAAACAGATCGTTCAGCTCATCATGCGGAACTTCACGAATCGTTTCTTCATAGGCAACCGCTGCTTTTACCGAACGCAATAACCGCAGCACTTCCAGCAGTTCCTGCGCGGTTAACGCCCGTCCCTTTTCGGATTGAACTAACAGTGAGCTGCAGTCTCTTACGCCTTCTAACGGCACGCCACCAAAGCGAACACACGCCTCCATCGCTTCATAAAGACGCTGACGATCCCGACGGATGATGATACGTTCAAACGAAGGCTCTACTGCGGAGAGATGAGCCTGTCCGATTTCACTGAGGCAGAGGTCAACCATCTGTCCGCGTATCTTTTCAAATTCAAATGCGGAATGAATACTCATTCGGCGTCATCCTCTTCTTCCATCGGCTCAAAGCCATGTTCAGAAAGCCATTCACTGAGAAACTCCTTGTCTTTCCCATCCAGCTGGCGTGCTTCTTCATACAGGGTTCCTACCGCATCCGAGGCACTGATCGGCCCGGCAAACTGCGTTACAAGTTCCGAAGTTCCATGACTTACCGTACCGATCAATGTACGCTCCACCATGTCATGTCCATGAACAAAGAACGGCAGATTCAAAACCGTACTGAATAACAGCACCCATACCGTCGCACTGACAACCCCAAACAGGCCGCCAAGTAATCCGGACAGCTCTCGAATGACCGGAACTTCACTGAGCCCGGCACAGAGCTTTTCCAATAAAAGAAACAGTAAGCGGATTACTATAAACAGCACGATAAACCATGCGACTTCATTGAGATGATCATATAAGGCATCCGACAGTGAAGGTATTTCCGAAAACGGGGTGATATCTTTCGGCCATAAATCATAATAGGTTCCCGCAAATCCACAGTACCGCCATGCGACAAGAAAGGACGCAACAGTCCCGATACTTCCAATGATCTGTAACAGAAAACCCCGTTTCGCACCACGAAACAGGCAGAAAAGATATAGTACTATCACACCGATGTTAAAATACATCGCCCATTCCGGTTTGAGTTCTATCATGACTACTAGTTTACCCCAAAACGAATACGAACGGTGAACTTCACCATTTCCCGAATAATCTTAAAGATTGGGCACAAAAAACCGGATCAGACGATCCGATTCTTCCCTAAGACAGATTATTTGATGAACTTCACAACCCGGGCTGGATTCCCTACCGCAACCGCATTGTCTGGAATATCTTTTGTGACGATACTTCCAGTTCCGACAATTGCATTTTCACCAATCGTAACACCAGGAAGAATATTCACTCTTGCGCCAATCCAGGCATTCTTTTTGATATGAATCTTCTTTGTCATAACGACACGGATATGTTCCGGTTCATGATTGACGGTAAAAAGACCCACCTCCGGTCCCATCATGACACCGTCTTCTATTTCAATTCCCCCAAGCGACATTACCGTCAAGCCATGATTGGCAAATACGTTCTTTCCAAGTTTCAGACAGTTCGCAAGATCCACCTGGAACGGCGGAGTAAAGAATGTCCCATCCCTCATCTGCCCACCACAAAGCTCGTTCTCCAGTTCGAGAATCGTTTCTCTGTCCGTTGGGGAAGTGCTGTTAATCCTGAAACACAATTCCCGGCATCGGTCCATTTCCCCATGGACTTCACGTTGATAGTCGTTATCACGAATATCAATCGCTTCCCCTTGGTGAAGCCGTTCAAATACATTCATATCTACAAATCCTTTCTTACCAGGTGGAAGCCACACTTTTGACGATCTTCCACTGCCCATTTCGTTTCTTTAATGTACAGACCTGCTGGAGATGCCAGGAAGATCGTCCTCCGCCAAATACCGCAGCCTCAACAATAGACTGCCCAGTCAGAATCGCGGTATCTCTTTGCAATTTTATTGGGAGGTGCTTATGAATTGCAGAATAATAAATCAGCGTCCCACTCATTACTGCGCGTATGAATTCTTCTTTCGTCTGACGCATTCCAGTCATATGCACAAGAACAAACGACTCGTCCAATACATCCCGCAGTAAGGATTTGTCCTTCGCAATCATCCCCTCATACATCCTTCGGTAAGTTTCCCTGATACGCTCCTGCTCATCCATCGCATTTCTCCATCCAGAATCCAGTTTAGGGTTCTTTGAAAAACGGAATCAATTCTGTTTTCTGCGGCAACAAATAAGAAACACTTATAAAAAACGCTTCCCTCCCCATGGTTTGAATCCATAAAAGGATGGGAACGGAAAGCGGTTTAGCTGTTTAGATGTTGTTACAGAACGCAGTAATTAATCATGAAACAAATCATCCAATACTACCTGGTTCGTGATTAAACTGCTGTATTTTCCCTGTTTGACTCCATAAGTCGTTATCATTGTCAGCTGTAATGTTTTTTTTGTGCCGGTCATTCTGCGGAATGAATCCAGCTTATTTCTCAGCACCTGATCATACTCTTTGTCGATGACATACTCATTGATAGAATATTTCATCTCACAGAGATTACTCACCTGGTCTCTGCGATCAATGATCAGATCAATCTGTGCGCCGGAAACCCCCAGATCACGATCCCCTGACGTATACCAGACAGATTCCTGTGAAAGAACACCGGATATTCCAAGTTTATGCTTAATCTGCGCAATATGATCCTTACATAGCTGTTCAAACGTCAGTCCTGCCCATGCCCGGCGAGCAGGATTATCAATGGTATTACTCCAGAAATGTTCATCATTCCCGTAATTGTTTTTAATAAAGCGGAAATAGAATGCTGTGTAATAATCGGAAAGCTGATACCGTGCCTCCTTTTTTCTGTTTCCGTAAAAACTGGATACTCGTACAAAACCTGACGAAACAAGATTCGAAAGAATCCGCGTCAATGTTCCATTGGAAGGCAACCCGCTTTCCTTAATGAGTTCATTCCTGGTCAGGCCTGACTTCTTCGTACTGAGCGCCTCCACGACTTTGATATAACTGTCACTGTTCGTAAATAACGTACGGTAAAGATGATTGAATTCATCCCATAGTTCCCCATGTGTTTTAAAGAACAGATGATCAATATTCTGTGTGTATGATCTGGTTCGATCCAGCAAGTTCAGATAATAAGGAATCCCTCCCATAATCATATAGCACTCGGCAATTTCATAACGTGACCAGGTAATATCGTTACTGTGGAGAAACATTTCTGTTTCAGCCAGTGTAAATGGCTCAAGGTAAAGTCTGCATGACTGCCTGTTAAACAGGCCGCCCTTATTCTCAGATATGTGATCAATCATCCATGCGGTTGCGGAGCCGCACACAATGAATACAAGGTTATTCTGTGTAGATGCCCAGTCATTCCATAACCATTCAAATATCGCCAGGAAATCAGAATGCGCCGTATCAAGCCATGGCATTTCATCAAAAAACACAACCTGTTTCTTATCTTTAGGCAATGATTCAAGATATTCTCTTAACTGACGAAATGCTGTGCGCCAATCGGACGGCAGATCCCAATCCCTGCCAGACTTACGCATCAGTTCTTCATGAAACCCTTCCAGCTGAAATCGTCTCGACTTCTGATAAGCACCTGTAATCTTAAATGCAAAGTTATTATCAAAATACTCATTGATCAGGAACGTTTTGCCAACTCTTCTGCGGCCATAAACAATAATTAATTGCGCTGATGAATCATCCATACAGCGGTCAAGGCGTTCGATTTCGCTTACTCTTCCAATAATTTTTTCCTTCATAGCAACCCCAAAATTCTATAAAACTTAGTCTAAATGTAATTAAATTTTATAGATTTGGACTAGATTAGTCAATTATATGAGCCAAATGTATGCTATTATTCGAGATAAAGACAAATATTCTGTTTCTTCCTGACCAAATGTTCATTCAAACCTGCTCTGGCACGCATGGACAACCGCAAGAAACATTGCGCCGATTCCAAAAGAAGCACCAGCGCTCGACAATGTCGCGAAGATCCCACTTCCTGTAACCCGCGTAAGCAGTGCGCCGATCACATGAAAGACAATATAACAGCCAGCTGTATTCATTCCACATGCCCATACAGGTAATGGAATCACCCGTTTCAGCACAAAGTAAATAAAGGTGATCGACAAGCACACTTCTGTGAAGGTCACCCATATATTTGTGGCAACAAAAGAAACAAGGAATGGTGTTTTGAACGCCGCCTCAATCGTCTTCGCATCCATTCCGTATATCAGTGCCTGTTTTGCGCTCATCTCCAGAACAGCGCATACGGAATGCGCCGCAAAGAAGGAAAGTGAAGCGATAATCGCTGCCAGTCGAAACACAAAATACATTTTATGTTCTTTGCCTGTTGTTCGCTGTTTGAGCTGATCGCTCAAAAAGGAATCCATGGCACTTAAGCCAACATACAGCATCACAGTGGCAATAATTCCACTCACTAAGGTGAAATACAACCAGCTTATCGGAAGATCTCTGATTGAGGTATTCATGAACAGCAGAATAACTTCACCTTCTTCTGTAAAGCTTTGCAGAAGCACATCTCCTATCGCAAATAAAACCGCACCGATAAACCCGATGATTAGCATACGTCTGCGATGTTCTGGTGAAATATACAGCATATAACTTCCTCCATTCGCTCTTTGTCATTGAATACTGGCCGAGCGTATTCAATAATATCCGCTCAGTTGGAATGATTTGTTAGTTTAATCTAACTATACTACAATCCTGATTTCTGCTACTTATGAAGAAAGCAGAGAATCACTTTTCTGTAGTTAAGACAGCAAAACCTTTAATATCGTCTTTGCCTGAAGAATCTACCAGCATGATCCTCAAAACGAAAACCCCACCGATGTTCGGATGAGGTTATGCGTTTCATGTCCACTTTTATGGGGACAGTTTAAGAATGAATTACCACGAGTAATTGTTAACACAATCTCACGTGGTTTCCAGGGAGTTCTTGCGAACTCTAGGGGATTCACGTCTCCCATATCCGGTTAAACTCGGATTACTTGTTTATTCTTGTTAGCTGTCATCGCTTCAAACGCAGGATGCTTGATAACGATGATCTTTCCGTACTCAAGGCTCTTCCCCTCAAACAACAATGGTACGCATTTACGCATAATGTTTGCAGAGGCGTTAATATCCGCATTAATAAGCATTCCGTCTTTCGCTTTATACAGCCCGCGGTATATTCTTCTCCCGGAGAAGTCATACTTCTTATCTGAGTTCTTGCCGCGCACAGGAATGACGTCCTTATCCAAAAAGCTGGCTTTGCTTGTATAAGACTCTTCCTGCCTCAGCACACGAATACCATTCCTTGACGCTTGATATTCAATGATCTTCTTCATTCGATCAAACGGGATCTGTACAAACGTCTGATTGTTCTTAGTGCCAATGTTAATGTTCTGTTTCCAGAAAGGATTCTCTCCCATCACGATCGTGTCGATACGGTTTTCTACGCACCATGTGATGAAATGCTTTCCTGTCTGTAACATAAAGTCATTGATGATATTGTTTCGGCGGTATGTAACGTCATAGTATTCCTGGGTTGGAACGAACGTTTCCGTACTGCCTCTTGTCTGTTCACTCATAATGGCAGCGATTCGTTTGTTGTACTGGTGATTCGCTGACTTAATGGCGCCGCCCTTATAAAGCAGGCAGTTAAGACCGCAGTTGTTGGTGACAGCCATAAAGTTGTTTACACCGAAATCAATGGCCGCAATACGCTCAGGTTGATCCGTCATCAGTTCAGGTTCTTTCTTCTGATCATCAAACACAAAGCTGATCTGATATCTTCCATTCATTGGTGTAACGTGCACTTCTTTCAGAACGCCCGGAACACAACTGCCTAGAGATACAACACTCTTTGTTTTGGGAAGCTTTGCCAGATAATGACCTTTACTGTTCTGACGGATCACACAGTCCTGATTGGTGATATCGAACGAGCACGTTCCCTGCTTATGTTTGTAGTGAGGTAATTCCGGTTTCCCGGTAAAGAGTGAACTGTCTTCTTTATATGTCTTCATCGCTTCAAAAAAGGATGTCATATCCCGCACTGCGTGTTTCAAAACCTGCTGTGCTGTCTGTTTTGGAAGATCCGGGCAGTTATAATCCGGATTCCTTGTATATTTCATCAGATCATCAAGAAATGTATACGAAAGGCAGCCGGATTCCGGGATACTGCGGATCTTCTTATTTCTGGCAATCAAAGCTTGATTCATAAGTTCAATTTCATTCATTACTTCCCGTTCATTGTCCGTCAGCTGGTCAAACGTTTTCGTACGGGATGTCATACACTGACGGATACGGAAGAGAGCCGCATTATACAGATTATTCGCCTTATGACCGCATACATCACACCAGTCAAACACATCGTTACCATTCACCATAACATTCATCGAACAATACATCGGTTGTCTACTCCTTTCTAAGCATAAAAGGTACCTATTTATGCTATATTAATTATATCATATTATTATCAGTTGTAATGTATCTGGAGGCCCGTATGTATTACAAACGAAAAGAAACTGACTATTACACTAACAGACACAGCTGTTTCCTGCTTCAGTATCACCTGGTGCTCGTTACTAAGTATCGTCATCCAGTAATAAAAGATGAACTTGAACAGTATTTACTGTCTTACACAAACGATTATTTTAAGGAACGCAGTATGACTATCCGTGCTATCGAGACAATGCCGGATCATATGCATATTCTGTTTGACGCACCACCGCAGATCAATCTGGCAGATTTTATCAACGCATTCAAATCGGCGTCTTCAAGGAAAATAAGACAACAGTTTGCGGAACAGTTGAAACCATATTATTGGAAACCATATTTCTGGAGTTTGTCATATTTCATCGGATCGGTAAGTGAAAAAACTACATCTGCTGTAGAGCACTATATCCAACACCAGAAGGATTAAGGCAATTCACCCACGTCTGATCCAGTAGGTCAGGCGTGGTACTCTTGCTGGAGTAATAGAAACTGCACATATCACCGTGTCGAGTAATACTGCTGATTTGAACTTTTTGGCTTATCGGGTATTGTCATCTTCAGTCTTCCTTGAAGAACAAGAGGATGTACAATGGAGGACATCGTGTAATATCTTGATTTTCCCGTAAACCTCGTTATTTCTTCTCTTGTTCTTGGAACAGAACAGAACTGAATAACTGCACGATAAATGTCAGTTTTATCGATATCCTCGTCCGACATTCCCATTCCATTTCTCATTCGCACAATAAACGTGCCGCGTTCAACAAGGAATTCCGGTTCTGGAAGGCCTGACTCTTTAGAGGCTCTGCGTATTGTAGGAATTCCGGAATAACGATTTTCCGTCACCCTTAACAATTCGAGAATGTTAGCCAGAGCAGGATTTCTCGTTTCAGGTCTCCCTTTCCCAAGTTGATCTACAGACCCT
Organism: Solobacterium sp.; assembly: GCA_017469355.1. Classification (GTDB taxonomy): domain Bacteria; phylum Bacillota_I; class Bacilli_A; order Erysipelotrichales; family Erysipelotrichaceae; genus Bulleidia. The sequence continues at coordinate 66,985 of JAFUGM010000023.1, forward strand.
CCGCCAAATAATCCTCCTTTACTGATTATTTCGATTCTGTCACGAAACATCTCTATACTGATTGGAGTATTCTCAGTAAGCGTACTGTAATCTCTATGAATAAGAGCATTTAAGATTGCTTCTCTGACCGCAATGATTGGATATTCATCCTTATCAGCCCGCCGACCATTCACATCTATGATGGTTTTTGTCCTCATGTTCTTACTCACAAAATCAACTGCTTCCTCAAGCATATCGGGTATCGATCCAGTAATCCGCTTATTATCAAGAAATCTTGCGCCTTCAGAATCTGTTTCACCCATAGCTGTACCAGGAAGAGCAATTGCAGTGATACATAACTGAGGAAACCATGTTTGAGGATATATTCCAAAAACCAGAGCCGCTGCCAGTGTAAACTCCCCTTTTTGTGTCACACCCATCAATTCCATGATTTCTGTATCCGAAAGTGCCGCAAGGTTTCGTCTCTCTTTTTTCACTGCTGTCAGATATTGTTCCAATCGAGAATGGTCAAAGTATTCTATTTCAAGTTCCTTGATGGTTCTCAATTCGTTCCCCATGTGTTTAACCCCCATCATTTATATGTGTATATGCGATTACAGGTTCATCGAGCACATAACATATGCTCATACGTTACCGGTCATAATGAAGTACTTTTTAGAAGAGGTAGTCAAAAGCTGATGTTTCATCCGATCAAAAATTAAGATTCATAATCGCACTACTAAACTCATGCATAATCAAGTTATATAATATCACTATCTAGCTGAATACAGATATTAAAAAACACCACCATAGTCCATTGGATCATTGATGGTGTTTAATCAATTCTCGCGAATGCCTGAAAGTATTACAACTGGTGAATCCAATTCAGAATCTCTGCTCCACCGGTTACTAGCTCATCACCTCCGGTAGAGTCAAACTGAACTGCGAACGCATTCTGGAATGTGGCGCCTGGAGCCGCTGCTTTCATATCGTTAATTGTATGGCCTGGCCACCCGCCATGGGTCTGTACCGGGACAATCATTTTTCCGACAAAGGAATGTTCTGACAGAAAGCAGAGTACTGCAGGAGCCATCGTATACCACCAGGTAGGTGTCATAACGATCAAGCGGTCATACTGTTCCAGAGAAACGTCAAGCGGCTTCAGTACTGGCTTATAATGGTTCTCCACTTCTTCCTGTCCCAGATCTACGATCTCCTGATAGGTTCCGGTATATGGCTCTGCGGTTTCGATTGAGCAGAGATCATAGCCCTTCTCCGCATGAATCAGTTCCGCAATTCGTCTGGTATTTCCACGTGCCTGCGAGTAGTAAATAATCAAGGTATTTAACGGTGTTGTTTCTCCTGATTATTTCACCGGTTCATTGAACTCAAATAAGGCACAGCCATAGGAAGCTAGCGGATAGGAGACATGGTATTCCTTCCCATCACATTCACCCTTTACTGCCTTAAAGATGACCTGCTTTTCTCCATTTGGATCCACTGCACCATTCTGGTCCAGCAGAAGTTTGTAGGTGCCCTTGGCCGGAACACCAACCATATAGTCATTCCGTTCCATCGGGGTCATATTTACCACAAATAACAGATTCTTCTTTCCGCTCGTACCACGGCGGACAAAGGAGAAGATACTGCGGTCACGGTCATCCGCATTGATCCACTCAAACCCATCCCAGGAATCATCCAGTTCATACATTGCCGGATGAGAGCGGTAAATATGAAGCAGATCACGCACAAACAGCAGAACACTGCGGTTCAGCGGCTCATCACACAGCCACCAGTCAAGTTCCACATTTTCATCCCATTCATGGTATTGAGCGAAGTCCTGCCCCATGAACAGCAGTTTCTTTCCCGCATGACCAAACATGAAGAAGTAGCCGCATTTGAGATTAGCGAACTTGTCTACTTCATATCCGGGCATCTTATTGATCATGGAACACTTCAGATGAACGACTTCATCATGAGAGAGCACCAGAATGAACTTCTCACTTGTCGCATAACTCATCCCAAAGGTCATCTTATTGTGATTGTCCTTACGGAAATACGGGTCAAGCTTCATATAGTCAAGGAAGTCATGCATCCAACCCATATTCCACTTATAGGTAAAGCCAAGTCCATCATCCTCCGGGCGGGTAGTAATCTTGGGCCATGCGGTGGATTCTTCCGCAATGATGATCGTTCCATCCTTGCGGCCCCGAATGACGGAATTCAGATGCTTGAAGAATTCAATCGCCTCAAGGTTTCCATTTCCGCCGAACTTGTTGGGAACCCATTCCCCTTCCTTTCGGCCATAATCGAGATATAACATGGACGCAACCGCATCGACACGTAAGCCGTCGATATGATAATCATCAAACCAGTAAAGTGCATTTCCGATCATGAAGTTCAGAACTTCATTTCTGGAGTAATCAAAGATCTTGGTTCCCCAGTCCGGATGTTCACCGCGTTTTGGATCAGAATATTCATAGGTCGGTTTCCCGTCAAAATCCGCAAGACCATGGGCATCTTTCGGGAAGTGTGCCGGTACCCAGTCAAGAATGACACCGATATTATGCGCATGAAGATAATCCACCAGATACATGAATTCCTTCGGAGTTCCATAACGGGAGGTTGGCGCATAATAGCCGGTAACCTGGTATCCCCAGGAGCCGTCAAACGGATATTCCGCAATTCCCATCAGTTCGACATGGGTATAACCCATCCACTCACAGTATTCTGCCAGCTCATGCGCCAGTTCCGTATAGGAAAGGAAACTGTCACGATCGTCCCGATCATGTTTCTTCCAGGAGCCAAGATGCACTTCATAGATGGCCATCGGCTGCTGGAATGTACTGGTTTCCGCACGATGTTTCATCCACTTCGCATCATCCCAGTGATATCCATCGATCACTGCTGTACGGCTAGCATTCGCCGGACGGACTTCCGCATGGAAGGCATACGGGTCTGCCTTGTAAAGCAGGTCTCCCTCTTCGGTAGTAATCGCATATTTATAGGCTTCGCCTTCACCCATACCTTCAATGAAACCTTCAAAGATCCCACTGTTTTCCAGTGGCATCATATAGTTAGCTTTGGGATCCCATTGGTTACGGTCACAGACGATGGATACCGCTTTGGCATGGGGAGCCCATACCGCAAAGTGCCATCCTTCCTTCCCGTTTAATACAGCAGGATGCGCGCCCATCTTCTGATAGATTTTATAATCGCGTCCTGCTCCGAAGAGGTACCGGTCATATTCCGTGAGGAATACCGGATCCAGAGTCGGATCACTTGGTGCCTTGACCGGTGCAGCTTTCTTTGCGGTACGCTTCTTTCCGTCTTTTACCGGTTCGCTGACGACCGGCGCTGCGGCCGGCGCTGCCTTTGTTTTCTTCACAGCCTTTTCAGCCTTTGTTTTCGAGGCCCGTGACTCCTCGGACGATTTCACGGTGGATGCGCTGATCGCACGTTTTACCGCCGGTTTTACCGGGGAAGTCCGCTTTGCCTTAACAGCCATAGATTGATGTCTCCTTATATTGTGTTCTCTCTATGCATGATCATGCATATGTTCTGCTTCAATTATACGATGAACCGATCTACTTTTAATGAGACATTTTGGTTAAGAAAAACCGGAAGTTACTCCCGGCAGTATTCATAGGCTTCCCGTGGGTGCCCGTTATCAAGATAAATGACCCCTCTTCGCTCAAATCCCATGGTTTCAAACACATGACGCATCGCCACGTTATCAAGATGCGTATCCATACGCAGATGCCCATCCGATTCCTTCATGGCCCACTTCATACAGAAGCGGCCAGCCTTATGGCCAGATCTTGCGGCGATGCGGTGAATGACGCCATACGGCTCATCATTCTTCCAGCTTCCTTCATAGATAGTTCGATAGGATGGTTCACAATCCTTCCCATACCAGTACGCAAATACCGCAAGAATCTCCCCATCCTCTTCACATACATATCCCTGTCCCAAGCGAATGTCTTCTTCCAGAACTTCTCTTGGCGGCCAGCCGTTATTCCATTGATTCATATTTCCAATGGACCGCATGAAAGAGCGGGCTCCTTCATAAATCACAAGCACATCTTCCAGATCTTCCGTTTTCAGTTTCCTGATCCGCATCCTCTAGAGTCTAACACACGTATGATACAATACCAGTCATGAGCACCATCACTTTGAAACTGAACCCATCACAGCGCAGGCACCTGTTTGAAACATTAAAGGAAGATCAGACCAACCCACCCGCTTATGCCGAGTGGCAGGTACGGCCAGAGGGCTGTGTTATTACCAGCTATGAAAGCGGGAAAGTCGTCTTTCAGGGAAAGGATGCGGAAGTTTATGCCTCCCCATTTCAATCAGTGAGCGAGGTTAAGGTTCCTCAGGCAGGAAGCGATGAAGTCGGCACCGGAGATTATTTCGGTCCGGTATGTGTTTCTGCATCACTCGTACGAAAAGAAGATATAGACCTGCTTACTTCCCTTGGAGTTAAGGACTCCAAAGCGTTAACAGACGCTGAAATCCGTCATATCGCACCAGAACTATCAGAATATCTGATTCATACCGTTCTTGTGGTATCACCGAAAAAATACAATCAGGTTCATGCACGTTATAACATGAATGAAATCAAAGCCTTACTCCATAACCAGGCTTATCTGAACCTGTCCAGGAAGACTTCCCTGCCATCCCTATGCGTAGTGGATCAGTTTGCGGAAGAACCGGTTTATTTCCACTATCTGCGCTATGAGAAGGATGTAGTGCGAACCTTACATTTTGAGACAAAGGCAGAGAACAAATATCCTGCGGTCGGAGCCGCTTCCGTTCTTGCCCGATATGCATTTCTACAATATATGGACAAGATGGATGAGGCCTATGACATGCGCTTTGCGAAAGGGTCCGGTTCCCCTGCGGATCGCTCCGCATCGGAATTCGTACAGCGTTATGGCATGAAAAAGCTCGGCGAAGTCGCCAAGCTTCATTTCAAGAATACCGAAAAACTGAATCTCAAGTGACGTCCTGGCTCAGGACGTTTTTGTCAGTTCCCTTGCCAGTGCCTCTGCTTCTTGGCAGGCACGGTTCAGTTCACTTTCAGCGTCAAAGCCCTGTACATCCATTCCAATCGCCGCAACGGGAATCACTTCCCCATATCCAAGCATACTTCGAATGGAATCGAGGTAGGAATAGGCCTGATCATCATAGGACTTACTCTTCGCAAAGCCACCGCGGGTTGTAAGATACACAAACTTCTCCGCCTTACAGAGACCGCTCAGACCATCTTCTCCTGACCCAAAGGTAATTCCATCCACAGAGATGTTTTCGATGTAGATCTTAAACAGTGCAGGAAAACTGTAATCCCAATATGGGGCCGCCGCCACAATCAGATCCGCGTCCGCAAACTGATGAGCCAGATCAAACCGTGGATTGGTACGATCATCTTCTTCGAGCAGCACCTGTCTTGAATCAAACCATTCATTCACTAATGGCTTAAGATCCATACTGGCTAAGGGAAGTACGGTTACCTCCGCTGTTTCTGAATTAACACCATGTAAAAATGCATCTAATAACTGCCGGGTGCGGGAGCCGTCCCGCATTGTGCAGTCAAGCACCAGCACCTGCTTCATTGCGTTACTCCTGTCAACGCTTCCAGGGCACAGAGAATCTCCCGGCGCTCTCCTTCTGCGGTTAAGGCAGCACCATCCGCATAACTGCCGATGGACTCCGAGGTATCCGAACCATATACCACAACGTTATTGAGAATCGAAGCGGTACGAATTCCCCGGATTCTTCCTACGGTAAATAAGGCCGCTGTTTCCATATCTGCCCCAAGTACACCGAATCTGCTCCAATAACGTTCTTCTTCCGCATTGGTATCGATATAGAAGCTTTCATGGCTGTGAACAATTCCGACATGGTTTGCCCAGCCATTCGCTCTGGCAAAATTAACGCATCCATTCAGAAGATCAAGATCGGGAACGGCAGGATAGCGGATATCCGCATAGGCTTTGGAAGTGCCATCATCCCGCACTGCGCCAGAGGCAAATACGAGATCACCTAGCCCAATTCCCTTCTGAAGTGCCCCACACGATCCGATGCGAATCATCGAGGTAATTCCGATGTTATGTAATTCTTCGATGGCAATCGAGGCAGAACTGCCGCCGATGCCGGTGGAACAGGCAATTAATGGAACATTGTGATAAGTTCCGATAAGACTGCGGAACTCGCGGTTATAGGCAAGCTCCCTTACATCACTCAGTTCCTTCGCAATGCGGTCAAGACGTGCCGGATCACCAGGGAGTACGGCAGCCTTCGCTGTAGTTTCTTCCAGTTGAATATGAGGTTGAATCATACTAGTTCTCACTTTCTTCATAGGACGCCAGTGCTTCAAGGATGATTTGAACAAACCGGTCCCGGTCCACATCCAGCACAACTTCGACATGTCGGTCTTCAAAATCCTTATCGGTATAAAGATCACTGACCGTATGGCCACGGGTAATCGACCCGCGTGTTTCTACATAGACACCCGCCGTTTCATGGCGAAACAGTTCCGGTTTTACCGCATAGAGGATCGGACATAAGTCATGTACGACATAGTAGTCCCCGACCCGCTGCTTATACAGTTCACGTGCCGTTTTCGTGCTGTCCAGAATCAGTTGAGCGGCAGGAGAGTGAAGCTGTTCGATCTTCCTAAAGTCATCTTCATCCAGCCATGCCTGCATCGTCACATCCAGCCCGCACATCACAACCGGCACTCCACTGCGGAAGACGACCTCTGCCGCATGTGGGTCAACATAGATGTTGAACTCGGCGCTGGCGGAAGAATTCCCACCGATAATCGCTCCGCCCATGATCAATATCCGCTTCAGAAGATGCTTAAGATCGGGATATTTCGTTAACGCAAGTGCCGCATTGGTCTCAGGGCCAATCAGCACCAGTTCCAATTCTCCCGGATGTGCTTTCGCAGCGGTATAAATCGCATCCCATGCGGGGATGGTTTCTCTTACAGCATTGGAAGAAGGAATTGAAGCACCGCCAAGCCCATTTTCCCCATGGACATATTCTGCGGTTTCCAGGGGAATGCACATGGGTGCTTCAGCCCCGGGATAAACGGGAATGTCTTCCCTTCCCGCAAGACTCAGCACATTGCGTGCGTTTTCAAAGGTCAGTGACTCCTTCACATTCCCACAGACGGACGATACTCCGACAACTTCTACGTCATCCAATTGTACGCCAACTAACAATGCAATCGCATCATCGACACCGGTATCGGTATCAATCCATAACAGATGTCTGCTCATAGGTTCACGACCCTTCCATCATACGCATGAAGCGCTTCACACAGAAGATCAATATATCGCTTCTGATCGATTTCCATCGCACAGGTGCAGTTAGGTTCATGTTCACCCCAGGAACGGAAGTCCGCTACAGTCATACCGCGGGTATATTCTCCCTCCAGTTCGATATCCACATAGAGATCCTTTGTCTTGAACAGATCCGGCTTCGCTAACATGAGCACTGCACATGGATCATGAACCGGTGCTCCTTCATAGCCAATGGCCATGGGATATTGAATGAAGAACTCTACCCATTCTCCCGTTACCTGAGCGACCTGGTTTCCTACCGCCTTGATGCGTGGGATATCCTCTGGCCGAATCAATGCCTGTTCCGTCACATTCAGCGCAGAAACAAAGAGACGAATTCCGGAATGGAAGACCAGCCAGGCAGCTTCTGGATCTTCGACGATATTGAACTCTGCGGCCATCGTCCAGTTTCCATAGGTGATTCCTCCGCCCATGATGGAAATCTGCCCGATCTTCTCTTTCAGTTCCGGATAAAGCATCAGTAACTGTGCCACATTGGTAAGTGGTCCAGTGGAGATGATCGTGACCGGTTCTTCGCTTTCCCGAAGCACCTTCGCCATGAGTTCAACCCCTGTCCCTTCAAATAACGGCTGATCTGGCTCCGGCATCACCGGTCCATCCAATCCGCTTTCCCCATGCCAGTTGCCGGCAGTCATGACCGGTTCAAGCAGCGGTTTTACCGCTCCTTTTGCGACTGGGGCATCAATCCCTAACAAGGTGGCAATTCTCCTTGCGTTCCATGTGGTTTTGTCTATGGTCTGGTTTCCGGAGACACTGACAACCGCACGGATATCAAAGAGATCCTCATAAGCCTTGGCGAAGACCCAGGCGATCGCATCATCGTGTCCCGGATCCCCGTCCAGTATTACAGGTATACGTGTCATAAGATTCCTTTCTCTTTTAAAAAACGACCTGCCAATCGGCAGATCATTTCGGAAACATTCGTGCTACTTCTGAAGTGCTTCGGCCGAATGACGCTTCTTTTCGTTGTTTCTCTGAACCACCGCGAAGATGACCAGAGAGATGATTGTAACGATATACGGGATCGGCGCAACGAGGTTGGAGTCAACACCCATTGCGGAGATCTTGATGCCAAGGGCCTGCGCAAATCCGAAGATCAGTGCCGCAAACATCGAGCCAAGCGGTTCGCCAGCACCCATAGCCTGTGCAGCCAGAGCGATAAATCCTCGTCCGGCAACCATGTCGAGGGACCAACCCATCGCATAGTACATGGACATATATGCACCACCGAATCCGGCAAGTACACCGGTAATCGCGATCGTGATATAACGGATTTTCAGCACGGATACACCGACGGAACTTGCGGCGTTGGGATTTTCACCAACAGAGCGGATATTCAGTCCCAGCGGTGTCCGATACAGCAGTACCCAGGTCAGCCATACTAACAGGAATGCAAGATAGGTCAGAATGGAATGTCCGGAAATCACCTTTCCAAGTACCGGAATCGACGAAATTAACGGAATATTCCAGCTGGGAATCTGTAATGACTTGGTAATTAAGGAAGTCGTTGAGGCAAGGGATTTTCCTTCGGTTGCCTGGGTGATGACCTTAACCAGGAACAGCGTTCCGCCTGAACCGATCATATTGACCGCAGTACCGGTCAGAATGATATCGGTTTTCAGGTTGAATGCGAAGAATCCCATCAATAATGCCACACCACAGCCAACAATCAATGCGATCAGTAATCCGATGAACCAGCTCTGCGTCCAATAAGCAGTTAAGGAGCCAAACAGCGCTGAGATCATCATGATACCTTCAAGACCGATGTTGGATACACCGCCTTTTTCACCGATTACTGCAGCGAGTGTCGCAAACAGAATCGGAGTAGCGATACGGAAAATGGAGAAGAAGAAGTCCGTTGTAAAGATCGTAACCATACGTTAATTCGAACCTCCTTCCGCTGCCTTTGCGGCGGCAATCTCTTCCTGCGCGCTTTGTACAACCAGTTTCTGCCGGTAGCCGGAAAGGAACTGTTTTGCGGCGAAGAAGATGAAGATGACTGCCTGAATAATGGAAATTAACTGCGCAGGTACACCCGCATTGGTCGCCATGAGCGTGCATCCCTTTGTAAGATAGGACATGAAGAATGCGGCCAGCGGTACAAATGCAGGGTTATTTCCAGCCAGGATAGCGACGGTAATACCCGTCCATCCATATCCAGGAAGTGAGGACCAGTTGTATTCGGTATAACGGCCAAGAGTTTCAATACCGCCGCCCATACCGGCAAGAATACCACCGATCACCTGAGAAAGAACGATGATGAGGAAGGTGTTCATTCCGGAGTACTTCGTAAAGTCAGCGTTGATACCGGCCATACGAATACTGTATCCCCAACGGGTCCGATACATGAACAGCCATACCAGAATCACACATACGATTCCTACTGCCCATCCCCAGGAAAGACGTGAACCATTATCAATCATCTGCGGCAGTAATGCATTGGATTGATACGGGTAGGTCTGCGTAATACCCTTAGAGGTATCAGCCAGATAGGAATTCATCAGGTAGTTGATGAAATACATGACGACATAGTTCAGCATCAGAGAGTTAACCATTTCACTGACACCGAGCTTTGCCTTGAGAACGGAAGGAATCAACATCATAACTCCTACCGAAAGCGCACCGATCGCTATAGCAACAATCGGAAGCAGCGGTCCGGGAATCTTGACGTAGATCGCCACCAGCGAGGTAACAAACGCACCCAGCATGATTCCGCCTTCTGCACCAAGGTTAAACTGGTTAGCAGAGAACATGACGCAGGTCGCAAGTCCGGTAAACAGAATCGGAATCATACCGGCCAGAACATCACAGAAGTTCTTGAGAGAGAACGAACCGTTCTTACGGAACATCGGGCTGATCAGCATTTCACGCAGCGCCGCAAACGAGTTGGACATCTTTGCGCCGAAGGTATTTCCCTGAGCAGATACGATGATCAGAAGAAATGCGACTAATAACGCAATGCCAAGTGCCGCAGCACCACGGATCAGGGTGAATTTCAGACTGTTCTTTTTATTCATGACATACCCTCCTGATCTCTTCCGGAGTCTGATGAGCGATGCCGAGCATATAGCGGCCCATCATCTCATCACTGAGTTCACTTGTGTCTTCGAAGTAAGCAGAGATTTCACCGCCGCACATGATAATGAGGCTGTCACTGAGTTCCATGACTTCGTTCAGGTCTGCCGATACCAGAAGTACTGCGATTCCAGAACGGGACAGCTCTACCAGCTTCTTGCGGATAAACTCGGTCGCACCGACGTCAATACCACGGGTCGGCTGGTCAGCAATGATCAGCTGCGGGGAATTGGAGAATTCCCGGGCAACGACAACCTTCTGAATATTACCACCGGACAGCATTCCCACCTTCTGATCACGGGACTTGCATAATACGGTATAGTCCTTGATCAGGCGGTCGCTTTCCTCATGAATTGCGTTCATGTCAAACAGAATGCCCTTGTTAAAGCGAGGATCTGCACAGCGGTCACTGAGAATGTTTTCTTCAATCGAGCCATCGGCTGCGATACCGTATAACATACGGTCTTCCGGAACCAGAGACACATGGCGCTCACGCAGCTGATGCTGGTTCATGCCAAGGGTCTGTTCGCCATTGACTTCAATCGTACCCGCATTGGGCGTATTGAATCCAAACAGCATATCCACAAGTTCCTTCTGGCCATTTCCTTCGACACCGGCAATTCCGAGAATCTCACCCTTGCGGACATTGAAGCTGACCTTATTCAGCATCTTCTTGCCCCACTCGTTGACATACTCAAGATCACGCACCTTCAGCACGGTATCGCTCGGAGCTGCCTTTTCCTTTTCTACAGTCAGGACAACATCACGGCCAACCATGAGACGGGAAATCTTTTCTTCATCAACTTCGGATGTGTTGTATACACCCATGGAACGGCCGCCGCGCAGAATGGTCATGCGGTCGGTGATTTCCATGATTTCATTCAGCTTATGCGAAATGAAGATCAGTGTATAACCCTGATTCTTCAGGTTCTTCAGTTCATGGAACAGTTCCGTTGTCTCCTGGGTTGTAAGAACAGCAGTCGGTTCATCAAGAATCAGAATCTTCGCACCACGTACCAGTGCTTTGAGAATCTCTACCTTCTGCTTCATTCCAACCGGAATATCCGCAACGCGTGCGTTGGCATCCACGGGCAGATTGAATTTTTTGGAATATTCCTCTGTGATTTCAACGGCTTTCTTGCCGTCAATCAGAAATCCGGATGTTGTCGGAACCATGCCGAGAACCATGTTTTCGGCAACTGTCAGACTCGGTACCAGCATAAAGTGCTGGTGAACCATGCCGATTCCCTTGGAGATCGCTACCGTCGGGGAAGAAAGATTGACTACTTCACCATTGACCTTGATTTCTCCGGAAGTCGGCTGTTCCAGTCCGAACAGCATTTTCATAAGTGTGGATTTACCGGCGCCGTTTTCACCCATCAGAGCGTGAATCTCACCCTTGCGCACATTGAATTCCACATCCTGGTTCGCGACGACGCCGTTGGGATAAACTTTGGTAATCCCATTCATCTGAATGACATATTCTTCACTCATTCGCTATCGCCTCCCATTAAAAATGAATTTGGATGATAAGACAGAGGGGGCATACCAGCCCCCTCGTGTTCATTCATTCACAGATTGAATTATTACGGACGAACGCTGTCACGTACTGTCTGTGCGTTTTCGTTGCCGTTAGCATCGAATGCGGACGGAACAACTACATCGCCGCTGTTAACATTGTTGATTGCTGCTTCAACAAGAGCCTTTGTATCATCGCTTGCATACTTGTCATAGTTCTTGTCAGTAACAATGCCTACGCCGCCTTCAGCGATACCGAGGGAAACCTTCTGACCGAAGTATTCGTTTCCTGCATCCCATTCATCGAATACCCATACGAGGGAGTTTCCAACGTTCTTGAGACCGGAAGTCAGAGTGATCGCAGCGAGGTCGCTGGAGAATGTGAGTTCCTGGTCGGAGTCAACACCGATGAACCAGCCGTTGCCAGCTTCGAGAATAGCTTCAGCAGCGCCGTTTCCTGCGTTACCCGCAACACCCCAGATGATATCGCACTTGGAGTCGTTGATCATGGATGCGCCATATTCCTTCGCCTTTGCGGTATCGACATAGTCGGAAGTATAACGAACGTCAACCTTGATGTCCGGATCAACAGACTGAGCGCCTGTGATGTATCCGATCATGAAGTCGTTGATAACCGGAGAATCATATCCACCGACAAAGCCGATGACCTTGTCTGCGTTGATTCCGTCGAGGGAAGTATCGAGTGTCATCGAACCAGCGAATGTACCAACGATGTAGCCGAGGTCATTCTGCTTGTAAACGATGTTAACAACGTTTGCGTCTTCACCAGCATAGGTATCATCATCGAAGATGAGATACTTCTGATCCGGATAAGCTTCAGCAACTTCCTTCAGGTTGTCAGGCATCTGATAAGTACCGCAGATGATGAGATCATATTCACCGGAATCGGATACTTCATACAGTGTGGAGAGCCATTTCGGCTTGTCAGAGTCTGTACCACCCATTTCGATGGTGTTCAGAGTAATACGGCCAGCTGCTTCGAGTTCATCGAGGCCGGACTTTGCGGAATCGAAGAAGGACTTGTCGCCGAGGTTGCCGTTTACCAGATACGCAACATTACGAACATTTCCTGATGCCGCTGCACCGTTGCCAGAAGAAGATCCGGAATCACCAGATCCACATGCGGTAAGACCGGCAACGAGCGCTAAAGAGATTAAAGCTTTGAACAGTTTATTCATATTTTCCTCCCTAGTTCACGTGCAGTACCTTCCAAATCAACAGCGAATACAATAACCCTGCTCGGATTGTTCCGGTTCAATGATCATCCTATTTACTGCCTCTTCAGGAAGCGCTTTCACACTAACAACATACCGATTTTCACAAGCAAAGTCAACGCAATCAGAGTCTTGACTTTTATGACTTTTATGCATTGTAAAACTCCCTTTCAGCAATTCTCTTCCTTCTGTTATTCTTAATTGGGTACCCAATGAAAGGAATTGTGTTATGACTACCTACTCATTTCCGAAGATTGATCTTCATAATCATCTGGATGGAGGCTTCCGTCCGGAAACCCTCTATGAACTCGCAGAGCGATATGGAATCCCTGTCGAAGTTCCAACCGTCGAAGAATACCGTGAGCTGACCCGGCATCGGGCCAACTGCGGATCCGTCAATGAATACCTCAAGATGTTTGACTTACCCACTGCTGTCATGCGTACCGAAGAAGCATTGGAACGGATGACATTTGAGCTTGGGGAAGATCTGTATCATGAAGGTGTTGCCTATGCGGAGATCCGCTTCGCACCCCAGCAGCACACCCAGGCAGGACTTACACAGGCAGATGCGATTGAAGCGGTGATTGCCGGCGCAAAGCGCGCCATGGACACCTATCCAATCAAGCTTGGCATTATTGCATGCATGATGTCCTACGGAAGTGAACAGATAAATATGAAGGAGAATCTCGAAACAGCGCAGACCGCTAAACGCTATCTTGGCAAAGGCTTAGTCGGCGTAGATCTTGCGGGGGCGGAAGGCATTGTGCCATTAGAGAACTTTGCGCCATTATTTGAAACCGCCCGGGAACTAGGGCTTCCCTTTACGTGTCACGCGGGTGATTCACCAGGACCGGAAACCGTTGAAACTGCGGTAGAACTGTTTGGCGCACATCGCATCGGGCATGGGCATCATGTGTATTTTGATCCAGAACTCGTAAGAAAGTGTGCCGCTAAGGGAATTACCTTTGAGATCTGCCCTACTTCCAATATCCAGTGTCAAACCGAACCCACCTACGCAAAGCATCCGGCAAAAAATATGCTGGACATGGGATTAAACGTCACGATTAATACCGATAATCAATTCCTTGCGGGCGTCACTCTCGACAGTGAATATGATCACTGCATTAATGAAATGGGATTCACCTATGAAGATCTGATTCGTATGAATCTCAATTCGATTAACGCTGCCTTCTGTGATGAAACAATCAAAGCACCGATTCGTTCAGAACTTCTTCGGCTTCTTGGACAATAAGTATGAAATGGCACCCATTCACTCCGGGTGCCGTTTGATTCATCAGATCATTACATGCACACCTTTAAAAAAGCGATGGTATTCATCTACTCCATCGCTTACTTGTTTCATATGGTTTCGTTTGGAATCTTTTCTACATTCAGGCGAATGGTGTTTTCAATGCGCACCAGTTCCACCCCTGCCGCTTCCAACATCGCCTTGGATGCGATTGTGCCATCCGTTTCGGCATACTTATCGGATTCATAGACAATCCGCGTAATTCCAGACTGAATAATTGCCTTGGCGCATTCATTACACGGGAACAGAGATACATAAATCGTGCAGCCATTCACCGGCCGCGGTGCATTCAGAATCGCATTCAGCTCCGCATGAACGACATAGAGGTATTTGGTAGAAAGTGCCTTCCCTTCCCGTTCCCAGGGAAACTCATCATCTGAACATCCCTTTGGGAATCCGTTATAACCAACCGAAACCACCCTTCGGTTCTGATCAACGATCGCCGCACCCACCTGGGTGTTCGGGTCCTTGGATCGAAGCGCAGAGAGATGGGCAAGGCCCATGAAATACTCATCCCAGCTGAGTGTATCCTTCCGTTTCGGCATAGCAGTACCTCCTGATTACCTGATCATTTAAGATGATTCTTATCATACCGTGCAACTCATTCCTTGACCAGCCAGAACCACTCACCCAATAAGGAAAACTCGTTAATTCTTCAAACAGCATAACGGCACAACATATACGCCGTTATCCATCTGGTAGGCAACCTTGTTTTTCGTAATCACCATCAGAAATGAGAGATTGCCAGTCTTATTGACGTCAATATCTTCCGCAATTCGAATCAGATGTTCGGAAGCGCTACGGATATCCTCTTCGCCGCCAAGCTTAATCTCGATCAACGCCCATGAACCATCATTAAACTGTATTACGGCATCTGCTTCCCGGCGTTTTGAATCCCGATATTTATATACATGCGCACCCATGGTATCTGCGTAAACCCGAAGGTCATGAATCACCAGAGACTCAAACAGCAACCCAAACGTTGTAATGTCCTTAAATAACCCTTCTGGCGTCAAACCAAGTGCTGCTGCGCCAATGGAGGGATCGGTAAAATGTCTTGTGTTCTTTGTCCGGATTGCGGTTCTGCTTCTGAGATTTGGATTCCATGCGGGAAGTTCTTCAATCACATACAGATTCCGCAGGGCATTCAGATACTTTCCGAACACATCTTTATCAAATGTCTCATCACCTGTTGACACATCTTCAAGGAGCGTTGTTTCTGAAGCAGCGATGGAAACATTTCTTGCGTACGAACGCATCAGCTTCCTTGCCTTCTGTTCATCTTTCCTCAAAGGGATGTCCTTCAGGGACCAGATATCATCTGTCACAACGACTTCGTAGTAATCAATGGCCTGTGCCAGAGAAACATCCCTGTCTTTTCCAATCGCAACCGGCCATCCGCCCCTGCAGATATAATATGCATAATCATTTATATCCTTCTTAGAAACCGCATTAGAAAATCTACCCAGTTTCAGATCCTGTATCGACACTGTTCCATTACTGTCACCTGTTTCATAGAGTGACATGGTTCTCATCATTTTACGTATGATTCGGCCATTCCCGGTATGTCGGCTGTTCACATCATCCATATCATTCCTCGTTCGATCTGTTGTGCTGCCCGTCAAAATATACTGTCCAAATTCACCGGTCTTATCCACTTCATACTTCACCTGATCCCAGATAAAGGAAACATGCTGCCATTCATCGATCAGGATTGGCTTTGGCCCATAATTAAGAAAATGAGAAGGAGAAATCTTTGCGAGCTCAATAAACTCATTTCTCGATTCCAGCGGCATCAGATCAATGACTGTGTTAGCATATCGATTCGCTGTGGTGGATTTTCCACACCATTTCGGCCCAACAATCACAAGTGCGCCTTTACTGCGCAGGGTAAACTCAACTGTCGTATCAAACAGTCGTTTCATATAATTCTGATTGCTCATTGATCTCATCTCACTTTCCTGTGATATACGTCTATTTTTTACTAATATAACTTAAATCGGAAGAAAAATCACTTTTAGATCGGAAGTTTGTGAGGTTTTTGATCGGAAGAATATTACGTTTTAAATCGGAAGATTGTAAAAATAAGCAACAAACACACAAGCCTTATGAATGTTGTGATCAATTGCAATTCACTCAGCTTTTATAACATGCGGGTAACAGGCTTGTTTGTAAGTATTCTGGTCAATATGGCTGTCCAGCTTGGATGACAAAACCGGTTCCGGTGTCATCACATTATCTTTTATATTGCCAGTATGGAACAAAACATCTTAATGAAGAATTCAGATGTTTGATGTGTCATTAAGAAAGGCATGATCGCAACCGATATCCTGGGAACACCGATCATCATGCCGTTTTTATAATAATCACTTATAAACCTGAGCCCTTCAGTCTTAAGGCTATCAGCTCTCATACATACTATCGAAACAGCAGTTCCAGATAGCTGATGTCATACCGTTTATCAAGCCGTTCTGCAAGATTTGACACATAACTGCTCATTCCATGGTTCTTTTCAAACTCCAGAATATTGAAGTCTGTTTTCAGGTAGTAATTGTCCTGTGATAAATCCATGGATCTTCTGCATGCCACGACAGATATTACGCATAATACAGCTAACGCCACAAGCGCATTCCGTTTGACGTCTTGGGCCTCTTTGCGTGGATTCAAACACATGATCAGTAATAATCCGGTGATTGCCCCTCCAAAATGTGCCCGCCAGGCAACTCCTGGAAGGAAGTTAATTAAGAGGTTCATCACAACCGTTTGAATTACCCCATACCGTACCTGTGGATTCTTCATAGCTCCCGCCTCACTTACAAGGTAGATATATGCCGCCAGACACCCATACAAACCGCCGGAAAGGCCAACTCCTACAGTATTGCCCGAGGTACAGAACAGAAAAACAGAACCTCCGATGACCGAACCAAATAACAGGATACAGAACTTTAATGGTTTTAATGCCGGTTCAAGAACCCGTCCAAGTACCGAAAGACTCATCATATTCACAAACAGATGGATCACAGACACATGAACAAAACCTACGGTCAATAACCGCCACCACTCTCCTGCCGCAATGAATGCTTTATAGTAGGCACCTAACAGAATCGCCAGTTCGGTTTGAGACAGCGACGAAGGAGCCAGTTGAATGACTCCGGTAACGAAAATACATACCGCACTGATCACAAAGGACGCAGGTTGGGTACGATATGGTCTCTGTCTAACGCTCATGAGTTCTTACCAATTCCAGCAGCGTTTCAAAGTACTCCGGTAAGGGAGCCTCAAAGGTCATCTCTTTCCCGGTAGAAGGATGAATCAAAGAAAGCTTATAGGCATGTAATGCCTGACCCTGGGTATCCATCAGCTTACAGGAACTCCCATAAACCGTATCTCCGGTAACGGGATGATGAATATAGCTCATGTGCACACGGATCTGATGCGTGCGGCCGGTTTCCAGGCGGCAGTCAGCTAAGGTATAGCCGTCAAAGCGTTCCTTTACGGTAAAGTGCGTCCGGGCATCCTTACTGTTTTTATCAATGACCGTCATCTTCTTACGGTCTCTTGGATCCCGTCCGATCGGCGCATCAATTAACCCCTCTTCATGATCGATGACCCCATCGCACAGCGCAAGATACTCCCGGTGACAGGTCTTATCTTCCAGCTGTTTGGCAATGGCACGATGTGCCATATCATTCTTACATGCGACAAGACACCCGGTGGTATCCTTGTCAATGCGATGAACAATCCCCGGGCGCAGAACACCGTTAATACCAGAGAGATCCTGACAATGATAAAGCAGTGCATTGACTAATGTCCCGGAACTTACGCCTGCGGCAGGATGAACTACCATTCCCTTGGGTTTATTAATGACGATGATATCGCTGTCTTCATAAAGGATATCCAACGGGATATTTTCCGCCTGCACATCCAGCGGAACTTCTTCCGGAATCTCTGCGGAAATGACATCTCCCGATTCCAGTTTCAATGCGCTTTTCGCCGGCTTTCCGTTGACGGTAACCTTCCCTTCCGAACAGAGTGACTGAACCCTGGTACGGGAAAGATCAGTATGTTCTGAAAGATATTTATCAAGACGGACTCCTTCCGTCTCTGCGATCCATTGTAATGTTTCCATAATCAGTCTGTTTCCTTTGAATCCGGTTCCAGTATTGTATGCAATATCAGTAATCCAACACCCACACAAAGACAGATATCCGCCACATTAAATACCGGAAAATCATAGCCGAAAATATAGAAGTTCAGAAAATCCCGAACAAATCCCAGCAATAACCGGTCAATCAGATTTCCTGCAGCTCCTGCTGTCATCAATACCAGGGCAGAAAACAACAGTTTCTTCCCTTCTTTCCGGGTTTTCTCTAATGCCCATAACATCGCCAGTACTGCCACCGCACTGACAAGAGACAGTATCATAGTCTGCCCGGAAAGAATGGACCAGGCAGCACCGGTATTCTTCACATAGGTTAAATAGAAAAACCCAGGAATGATTTCCTTATTAAGAAACCCTGCGGGATTACTGGCAATCAGGTATTTGGTCACCTGATCCAACGCAATCAATACCGCTATTCCAATCCATTCCATCAGTAACATGACTCTTATTCTACTCAATTCCGCAAAGAAAGGAAATCTAAGAACGCATCATAAAAAGCTGAAGGAGTTGATCAGCTCCTTTCAGCTTTGTCATTGTGATTACTGCTTTTCGAAGAAGACCGGAGAGATTCCCGGGGTCGGTTCAATTACCGCATGGAATCCCTTCACTTCACCATCTTCAATTAAGAAGGTTGCCGGGAACTGCACCCCATATACAAACATCGCCGCATCAAATATATCATAGTTGTAATGGGTCAGAATTCCCTGATAGTCATTCCACAGGATGGAAAGCTGTCCATCCTGTTCCTTCACGGTAATCGTTCCAAATCCCTTACTTACATATACTCCCGCATAGGAGGTTAACGGCAAGGAAGGAACGGTATCCTTTACCCGTGCGGCTTCCTTGGCTTCCATACCGGCAGCCATACCCGCAAATAAGGGACCTAATACCGCGTTCAAAGAAGCTGTCCAGTCAGTTTCTTCCACGCCAAGATAATCATCAAGAATCTGATAAACAACCGCATTTGTCAGGAAGTTGGTGGTGCCGTTAGTTAATACGATGACACCAAGCTGCTCGGAGGGAAGTAAAGTCATCTGGGCAGAGAACCCTAACGTATTACCGCCATGGCTGACCATCTTCACTCCACGGTACTGATCCACAAACCAACCTAATCCATATGTTGTATCGGTTACTTCAGGCAGTGAGAAAAGATATGGGCTGCCATTGACCTGTGTCTTATGCATTTCTTCCAAGGAAGCTTCACTCACAAGACGAGCCCCATTCCATGTTCCATCGCCAAGCTGGAAGGAAACATATTTCACCATATCAGAAACCGTGGAGTTAATTCCGCCGGCCGGTGCAATCGACTTCAGAGAAAGATATGGCTGAGCAAGGTTGCCCTGAGGGGTTGCGATATACCCAAGGGATCGGTTTTCTACCTGTTCCATGTCAGATACGGTAAATACCGTATTCGTCATTCCAAGCGGAGTAAGAATACGCTCCTTTACCAGGTCCTCCCAGGAAGAACCGGTAATCACTTCAGCGACGTGACCCGCAAGTGCGACCATCTGATTGGAATACCTGAATCCCTGACGGAACGGATACTGCGCTTCCAGGTACTCCAGCATCGGAACCAGGTCACTGCGCTGTTCTGGAACCGGGTAGATGGATTGGGCATCATAAGCTGCTACACCCGTCTGATGAGAAAGCAGATCCCGTACGGTCACTTCTTCAGTGACGTTGTCATCATACAGTTTCAAAGAAGGAATCACTTCCTTGACCCGGGTATCCCAATTCAGTTTTCCTTCATCCACCAGCATCCCAAGAATCAATGCAGTAAAGCTCTTGGTTGCTGAGCCAATCGGCATCATGGTATCCGCATCAACAGGATCCGTGTCATTGCGTTTTCCATAGCCTTTTGTCAGCACGACTTCCCCATCTTTTACAATACCGATGGAAAAGCCCTGAAGGTTCCATTTCGAAAGCAGTTCTTCTGCGTGGATGTCTAAAGTCTGTACGTAGTTTCCCATAACTCCTCCTTGATTACTCAGAACCCTTGTACTTCTATTCCAATTCCCGGCGCATCACTCAGGGTGATCGATCCTCCCTGAGAGGTAAATCCGCCAGTGATCCAGTCACAATGTGAGAAGAAGGTAATATCGAGGTCAATCTTCGATATATTTCTTCGTGCCGCCGCCAGATGCATTGCGGCAGTATTAGCGATCACGCTTTCTCCCATACATCCGATCATGCAGAAAAGATGATTTGCCTCACCTATGGCGTTGATTCGTGATGCCGGGGCAATCCCTCCGCATTTCATGAGTTTGATATTCAGCCCATCGCAGGCACGCATTGCGCCTAACTTTGCGGCATCTTCCGGCAGATGACAGCTTTCATCTGCCGCAATCGGTAATAAGGAGGCCTGTTTTATTTCCTTTAAGCCATCATAATCAAGTGCCTTTACCGGCTGTTCGATGAGTTCAATACCAAGCTTACGCAGCTCTGGTTCAATCTGTAAGGTATCTTTTACACTCCATCCCTGATTCGCATCAACCCGGAGTATGATATCTTCACCTACGGCAGAGCGGATGGCTTTCATCCGTTCAAGATCAGAAGCGATGTCATGACCAAGTTTTATTTTAAGAATGCGAAACCCCTTCTCTTTCCAGGAAAGACAATCTTCCGCCATGAGGTCAGGAGTATTGATTCCAATGGTCACATCGGATTCCAGAAGGGGATCACTTCCTCCAAGATACTTATACAGCGGCACATTCATCTTTTTCGCTGCAATGTCATGGCAGGCAATGTCGATTGCGGCTTTCACTGAAGTATGCCCATGAAACATTCCATCCATGACTTCATGGATCGTTTCAATCGCTAAGGGATCCATGCCGATGAGTTTCTTACGGAACTCTCCCGCAATCACCATACAGGTATCGAGGTTATCTCCTGTCACATATTCCAGAGGTCCTGCTTCACCATAACCGACAATGCCTTCATCGGTATCCATTCTCAGAATCATCGTTTCAAAGCCATAGAGTACCGCAAAGGCAATTTCAAATGGTTTATCAAACTGAAACTCTGCTTTACGAAATGAGATATCAGTAATTTTCATAATGATCTTCCTACCCTGTAATTAAATTATAAACAATTCATGCATGCCCATGCATACTCAAATCACAGGACAAAAGAAAACATTAACGAATATTATTCCTTCGTGTATATTTTCTGGACGGTAATATCCGTCTCGAAAGATTCTCTATTTGGAGCAGTTATTTCCTTTGATGTGCCGCAATTCTGCAGTCTTACCTATTGGAACCGTAACTACAACATAAATTTCTTGTTGGAAAAGCATAAGGAAGTTTTCTTAATCTGTACTCCGACATGAACAAGAATTACAATCTCGTGAAGCCGCAAACAGCGACTTCACGAACCCCTATCTTTTTTACTTAACATCGTAACGTTCCGTATGATAACTCAAAGTCATTGTCGGAATCTAAGTGTGACTCCAATAATGAAAGAACAGTTATCCGACCACGTGCATTACATCATCTACAGAAATATCGAATGTTTCTGCCGTCTCCCGGTACGCTTCTGCGTTACTCATCCCCTTGGAAGTCAAACGGCTGAATAACTTCCGGATATGCACCATTAGCGCCTTAATTTCCCCTTCTTCACGACCTTCCTCACGTCCTTCCTCACGGCCTTCTTCACGACCCACTTCACGGCCTTCTTCTCTTCCTCTTTCTACCTCATCTAAAACATAATTAAACATATTCTCGTACTTTTCCCTCCATTCCTTACTTTGGTTTAATCGCAGTACTTCTTCATGCACTTCTTTTACAAACGGATCTTCTCCCACTTCCCCAGTTAGCAGATAATGACAGAATTCATTCAATGTCGGATTTTCTGGAACTGGCTTCCCACTCGCATTGATGAAATATGTATGTGCCCCGTCATTGAAGATTCTGTCGGTGCCTTCAACCATTTTAATGATCCTGTAAACCATCCTTCC